>CAZJXR010000031.1:0-26736 GCA_964550085.1 uncultured Gemmatimonadota bacterium | reverse complement strand
GACGGAACACAGATAGAAGCGGCGATTGTCATCAACGCGGGCGGTCCATGGGCGAGACGGCTGACCGAGCCGCTCGCGCCAACACTTCCGCTTCGCGCCATCCGTCCTCAGCAGGCCTACTTCGCGCCTCCCGGCGACCCCGGAGGGGGGACGACGGTGTTCGCCGACCTCGCGATGGGCGTGTACTGGAAGCCGGAGCGGGCTGGGTGGACACGAATCGGAAAGCTCGAGTACGACGGTGACGAAGAGGTCACGGACCCGGACGAATACGACGAGGGAGTCAGCGACGCGTTCATCCGGTTCTGTCGGGAGCGGATCGCGGCCCGCCTTCCGGCCTATGCGGACGCGGTGTCATGGGGAGGGTGCGGTGCACTCTACACGGTGACCCCGGATGCTCATCCGCTCATCGGTCCCGTGCCCGGGGTGGAGGGCCTGTTCGTGGCCGCCGGCTTCAGCGGCCATGGCTTCAAGCACGCTCCCGCCGTCGGTCGCGGCGTAGCCGGTCTGGTCCTCGAGCAGGACACGGGAGCTTTCGACCCGGAGTTCTTCGCCGTCGATCGTTTCGACCGTGGTCGTCCGGTGAGTGCCGCCTACGAGTACGGGATTCTGGGTTGAGCAACTGTTTGCTACCCTCCGGATGACTCGCGGAGACGGAATGCAGAACGCAGGCGGCGCCCGGTGAGAGCGCCGCCTGGTCATGCACCGATCGGATTCAGCCGCGGTCGAGTCGCCGCTTGATCGATTCGCCGCCAGGTCAGAACTCCGCCCCGCCGTTGATCCGATCGTTCTTCTCACGCTGGCGCTCGGCGGCCGCGGCGCCCGCGTCCTGCAGACCGCTGGGCTGTTCGATCCCGGGGTCGTCGGGGACCACGGAGCCCGACGGCCCGGTGAGAGCTCCCTCCGTGCAGCCGACGCTGCCCAGCGCCAGCACTCCGGTCAACGCACCGATCATCACCGCCCACTCGATCCGTCGCTTGAGCTCGAGCAGCTGTTCTATCGTCCGACTCATCGTTTCCTCCCCTTGAGCTGACTGTTTGTGAGTATCGCTACAGGAGAGAAACTGGACGGGAGGCGTCACTCCGGGGTCGCGCGACAGTCATAGTCACGTGACATCGGTGTCAAGTGTTTAGTAAACCGTGAGTTGTGACGTTACCCGCAGACCGAACTCAGCGGGCGATGGCGGGCTGTCTGTGGCGGAGGTCGATCCTGACAATCAGGTTGGTCGTGTCGAATCCTCCGGTTTGCGTGTCCTCTGACCGCTCGACGATCACACTCAGGTCGACCGACCAGTCACGGTCGATGATGTAGGCGAGGCCGGCGAGGAGCTGAACGGTGCTGGCGAACCGCTCCTCCACGTCGGCCGGGTCGATGAACAGCTCGAGGGAAAGCGGAATCGAGATCCGGTTGTATCCGGTCACGCGCTCGATCAGACTGCCGAGCGGGAGCACTGTGCCGACGCGGTAGCGTATTCGAAGCCCGAAGTCCGGGTCGGCGCCGGGTTGAAACACGAGACGCTCTTCGAGCCGCGCGAGGTGCGAGAGCTCGAACTTTCGGAGGGTGGGCCAGATCAGTTTGGCGCCCTGATACGGCCGAAGCTCGGTCTGGTCGGGGCCATCCTGGAGCGTGTAGTAGAGACCCAGACCGCCTCGCACGTCGATCGCCCTCGTCGCCAGGTATCGGATGGACGGCGCGGCCTGCCACCGCATCCAGGTGCCGGAGCTCAACTGCAGCTTGTAGGCCCCGTCGCCAAACTGCTGCCACCGGCTTCTCGGGTCCCGGTTGTAGACGAAGTAGGTCCAGAGCTGCGAAGTGACCTCGCTGGGGGTCGTATCACCCTCCTGGGCGGCGAGGCGGCCGATCGGGGTCAGCGAAACGAGGGCGGCGGTCAGCGCCACCCGCAGACCGCCCACCTCAGCTGTTCCAGCCCGGCGAGCGCCGCCTGACGTGCCACACCAGCATGCCGACGAGCGCCCCGATGGTGAGTAAGGCCAGCCCCTGTTGCGCGACGGGCGCCAGGTCGGGCGGGAAGCCGGTGATCGGCTGGCCGCCTCGGGCGACCACCCAGAGGGCGAGCAAAACGCCGGTCAGCCCGCCGCCGCCCACCAACCCCGAGCCGAACAGCACCCCTTCCTCCCGTCTCCGCTCCCGTTCGGCGGCCGGCTGCCCACGGGTGAGCAGGTGCCGAGTTAGCCCGCCGATGAACACGGCCGCCATGGTCGAAAGCGGAAGATAGACGCCGACCGCAAAGGCGAGGACGGGGATGCGAAACAGCGAGGCGGCGAGCCCGATGCCGACGCCGAGGAAGATCAGCATCCACGGCAGACTCTGATCGAGAACACCGTCGATCACCAGCTTCATGAGCACGGCTTGCGGCGCCGGGAGCTCCTCGCCTCCCAGACCGCCCGGAACGCCCTCGTTCAACAGGATGACGACGATCGCCACCACCCCGGCCGAGGTCAGCACGCCGACCAGCTCGCCGATCTGTTGGAGCCGCGGAGTAGCGCCCAGGATGAAGCCGGTCTTCAGATCCTGCGACGTGTCGCCGGCGATCGAAGCCGCGATGCACACGGCGGTGCCGACCATCAGGGCAGTCGCTTTGCCCGCCAGGTCCGTCCACCCGAAGGCGAGAAACACGGCGCTGGTCCCGAGCAGGGTGGCGATGGTCATCCCCGAAGTGGGGTTGGAGGTGACCCCGACCAGTCCCACGATCCGCGAGCTGACGGTGACGAAGAAGAATGCGAACAGGGCGATAAGGACCGACGCGATCGCCCGCACCGGCACCGAATCGATGTAGCCGAGGATGCCCGGAACGACGGTGAGGACGACGAGGATGGCCACGAACCACACGACCACGGTGCGAAACGACAGGTCCCGATCGGTCCGCGCCACCTTCCGTCCCCCACCCCCGGTGGCGATGTGCTCCATGCCGAGCCGGAACGACTCGATCATGGTGGGGATCGACTGGACGAGGGTGATGAGGCCGCCGGTGGCCACCGCGCCGGCTCCGATGTAGCGGACGTAGCGGTGCCAGATATCTCGCGCCGGCATGTCGCGGATGAGGGCCTGCGTTTCCGGGAACAGCGGCTCGGTGAGTCCGCCGCCCCAGACGTTGAGGAGCGGGATGATGATCAACCACGAGAGGGCCGATCCCGCCACCATCACGGTCGCGATGCGGATGCCGAGGATGTAACCGACGCCGATCAGGGGCGGGGAGACGGCCGCCGAGAGCTGCGCCTTGAGGGGGAGGGAGAGGGTGAAGCTCCCGAGCACGAACTTCAGCCCGTCCGTAATCAGTTTGAACACCATGCCGACGCCGAGTCCCCAGAACACCCCGCGCGCCTGACTCCCGCCGCCTTCCGCGGCCACTAGCACCTCGGCGCACGCCATCCCCTCGGGGTACGGCAGCTTTCCATGCTCGCCTTTGATCAGGTAGCGGCGCAGCGGGATCATCGACAGGACGCCGAGCAGCCCGCCGGCCATGGTGAGCAGCGTGATCTGCGCCCAGGCCGGGCTCATCCCCCAGATGAAGAGCGCCGGGATCGTGAACAGCACCCCGGAGGCCACTGATGAGCTCGCCGAACCGACCGTCTGCGAGATATTGCTCTCGAGGATGCTGTGCCGGAGACCGAGCGCTGTCAGCACCCGGAACGCTACCACGGTGAGGACGGCGACCGGAATCGAGGTACTGATGGTGAGGCCTGCCTTGAGCCCCAGATAGGTGTTGGCGGCTCCAAACACGACCCCGAGAATCGCCCCTGCAACAACCGCCTTGATGGTGAATTCAGGGAGGGTCTCGCCTGCAGTGAGCGGGACGTACGGCTCGCCCTCGGCGGGCTCGTACGCGGTGGGTGGCAGCGCTCGACGTGTCACGTCCCGCGCTCCGGCTCAACCACTGTCCGCAGCGTGGCGGCGAAGGGTTCGTTCGTCTCCCTCGAGTGTCCTGTGGAGCGTCGCAGCAGGCCGTCGACCGGGGTGGAGCGAGAACGCGACAGCCGACGCGTCGGCGCGCCGAACCCCTGCCCGCTGTGCCGATGTGAAACCGGTGTAACGCATTGGAACATATAATCTTCCCGTTCTTGGTACACCTCTCGCCCCTGGGGCACGGGGACGGACCGGCGTGGAGTGCGCGCCGCTGGAACAGAAAAGGTAACGGAGGAACCCATGAACGCTGGGAGCGGAACCTACCGCAGACTGGTGCTGGTCGCGCTGATCGGCGCCGTGTCCGCGTGCCGGGATGCCAGCCTGACCGACGCAGATTTGAGCCGCCCGGAAGGCTTGGATACGCCGAGCCTCGATCTCGTCCCGCCGCCGTCCGTTGTCGGCGAGATGTGGGTGTGCAAGGCGTCGAACAGCGCCGACTTCGAGATCCGAATTCGGCATCCGGATGGAACAACCACGACGGAGATTGTTTCCCTCGGAGTCGACGAGTGCGCCCTGGTGTATGCGAACGCGACGAGTACGAACGCGCGGGTCTGGGTCACGGAGATCCCCGACGACAACCTCGAATCGATTTCGGTCGAGACCAACACGAACGGGACGATCGGCGTGAACAACAACGCGGGAAACGGGTTCTTCCGATTCATCTCGAGCACGCGAGGTGCGACGGCAACGTTCACGAACTTCGCCGGGTGCCCGCAGGGCGACTGGAAGAGCAACGCCAGCGAAGCCTTCTGGCCCGCGCCGTACTCCCGGTCCATGTTGTTCTCCGCCGTGTTCGAGGACGCCTTCCCCGGGCTCACTCTGCAGGAGGTGCTCGAGCTGCGGGGCGGGGGCCTGAACCGGTTGGGCGCGCAGACGGTTGCTGCGCTGCTCAACGGGGCCCACCCGGATATCAACTACGACCTGACGGCGGCGGAAGTGATCGCCAAGTTCAATGCGCTGTACCCGACGAACTCGAAGGGGCGAATGAACGCGCTCAAGAACGAGTTCGAGGAGTACAACAAGCGGGGTTGTCCTCTGTTCTAACTGCCTCTGTCCGCTTCGGACTCGATGGAGCGCGTCCCGGGTCGGCGGGACGCGCTCTAGCCGCCCCCCCTCTTCGATCGGTCGCTGGGCAGTCGGCCCGCGGCTACTATCCTGTGGAAATCCGCCCGTCCCGGGGTGGTGTACGCCCCGGCGCGGCGCCGGCGGGTCGGTCACGACAGGAGGGACCAATGGATGAGGAGCTGGTGGGCACCGTCACGCACTACTACGGCAAACCGCACGTCGCCGTCATCAAGCTGACCGCCGAGGTTTCCGAAGGTGACACGCTCCGCTTTCGAGGGCACACGACGGATTTCCAGCAAACCGTCGTCTCGATGGAGCTGGAGCACGGACACGTCGACCATGCCGTTCCCGGAACCGAGGTGGCGATCCAGGTCGACGAGCGCGTCCGCGCCCACGACCAGGTGTTCCGGTTGACGTCGTAGTCGGTCGCGGCGCACAGCCACTCAGAATCCGATCAGCGCCTTTACCAGATTGTACAGAATGAGAGTGATGGCGATCGGGCACAGAAACCGGACGAGGAACGCCCACGTTCGGCCGAGTGGGAACCGGCCATCGTTCGCCCGCACCTCCTCGCCCGCCGCCCGCACGCCCCATACCCAGCCGACGAAGATGCTGATGAGGAGGGCTCCGACCACCAGGGAGTACTGGCCGAAGACGGTGAACAGGAAGCTGAGGAAGTCGAGCCCCACTCCGGGCAGTGAGGTGAGCCAACCCACCGCTCCGTTGGCCAGAGCGCTCGGGATGCCGAGCAGGAACGCCACCGCCCCGAGCGTGATCGCCGCCCGCTTCCGGGACGCGCCCCGTTCGTCCACCGCCCACGCCGTCGTCACCTCCAGCAGCGACACGCTCGAGGTGAGCGCCGCGATGGCGAGCAGGACGAAGAAACCGGTTCCGAACACGATGCCACCGATCGGAGCCGGCGGGATCGACGACAGGAGCGATGTCAGCACCACGAATACCATGCCGGGTCCCCCGGCGCCCGGCTCCAGCCCGGCGTGGAACAGGGTGGGGAATATGATGAGCCCGGCGAGGATGGCGATCGCCGTATCGAAGCCGGTCACCCAGCCGGCCGAAGAGACCAGGTCATCCCGTTTCGAGACGTAGGAGCCGTACGTGATCATGGCTCCCATGCCGAGACTGAGACTGAAGAATGCCTGGCCGATGGCGGCCAGCACCACCGCCGCAGTGACCTTGCTGAAGTCCGGCTTGAAATAGAAATCGAGCCCCGCACCGCCGCCGGACAAGGTGACCGCGCGCAGGGCCAGCAGGACGAGCAGAACGGCGAGCAGCGGCATCAGTACCTTCGTCCACCGCTCGATCCCGCCCCGTACTCCTCCGACCACGACGTAGACGGTCAGCGCCATGAACACAAGATGCCAGAAGATGGCCGGCACCGGACTGCCGGCCAGGTCGGCGAAGATGAGCTGCGTGTCGACGCCCGGCCCGAACGTGCCGATCGCCGACTTCACGATATAGGCGAGTGTCCAGCCGGCGATGACGGAATAAAAGCTCAGGATGGCGATCCCGGTCAGGACTCCCAACCCCCCGACCGCCACCCAGGCGGTGCCCGGCGCCAGCGCTCTGAACGCCCCCACCGGGTTGCGCTGCGTCTTGCGCCCGATGATGAGCTCGGCCAGCATCACGGGAGCCCCGATCAGAGCCACGGCGATCAGGTAAACGACCAGAAACGCTCCCCCGCCGTTGGCGGCGGCCACGGTCGGAAACCCCCAGATATTGCCCAGGCCGACCGCGCTGCCGGCCGCGGCGAGGACGAACGCCACCTTCGATCCCCAGGTATCGCGAGGCTGTCCCGTGTGTGGATCC
This sequence comes from uncultured Gemmatimonadota bacterium, assembly GCA_964550085.1. GTDB lineage: Bacteria > Gemmatimonadota > Gemmatimonadetes > Palauibacterales > Palauibacteraceae > JBFILW01. The sequence goes on along the minus strand of CAZJXR010000031.1, from coordinate 19,926 downwards.
ATCGGCGCTCCAGTCGGCAATTAGGGGTCGGCCGGCGGTACGGCCGGAACGTGAGTCCGGCGCGATCCACGACGATAGGCGGCGGCTGACGGAATCACAACATCGTCAAGGGCGGGTAACTCTACCGCGATGAGAAGGCAGCGGTTACTGACACGAGTCCCGTCAAGCGCTATTCTCACCCTCGAGCAATCAGCCTCCGACACACGGACCGACACACGGAAGGGGCTGCCCGATGCGCAAACGATTCGTCGTGCTCCCCATCGCCGCCATCGCCGCGGCTGGCGGTGCCGCGGACGTCGCCGCCCACCCGCGGCAGGAGCAGGCGCTTCCCCCCGCGATCACCGGTGAGGCTCCTCCGCCGCAGGGCGAGGCGGTGCGCTACGACCCGGCCGACGCGTCCGCCGTCGGCTACCTGGCCATACCCGAGGGCGAGGGACCGTTTCCGGCCGTGGTCCTGATTCACGAGTGGAACGGCCTGGTGGATCGCATCCGCCAGGTGGCGGACGCCCTCGCGGCCGAGGGCTACTTGGCGCTCGCCGCCGACCTGTATCACGGGCGTACGGGGAGCAATCGGGACGAAAATGTGGCGCTGATGAATGAGGCGCGCGCGAACCCTGACGCGATGATCGCCAACCTCAACGCGGCGGTGGCGTTTCTCCGAGCCCGTCCCGATGTCACCGGGAAGGTCGCCGCCATGGGCTGGTGCTTCGGCGGCGGAGTCGCCCTCAGCTTCGCGCTCGGGGGAGAGCGGCACGAGGGGACGGCGATCTTCTACGGCAGCCTGGTGGAGGATCCGGAGGTGCTGGCCACGCTCGACCACGAGATCTACGGCACGTTCGGCCGCAACGACCGGGGGATTCCAGCCGAGCAGGTGGAGCGCTTCGCGCAGGCGCTCACCGCGGCCGGCGTTGCAAACGATATTCACATCTACGACGACGTGGGCCACGGCTTCTGGCTGTACGTCGAGCGCGACCCGCCGGTCGCCACCGCGCCGGCCGCCGACGCGTGGAGCCGTCTGCAGGCGTATCTGGAGCGCGTCCTGAGTTGACCCGGTGGACGTCGTCCTGCACGCGGATCCGCGGTCCTCGGATCCGGTCGATCGATTGCCGGTCCTCGCCCGGATACAGCGGAAAAGACGGCGTGTGCGTTTAGTTATCGACCCGCCGGCGCGGCAGCGCGCCCACCCCTGGAAACCTTGAACGATTCTCGCGTCGCGCGGCTCGCGGCGGCCGCCCGGCAACTCTGAAGTCACCTCACGAAGGAGGACCCGCATGGCAGACACACCGACCGGTCGGTTCGTCTGGTACGAGCTGATGACGACCGATCCGAAAGCCGCCGAATCCTTTTATGGTGATCTCGCGGGGTGGTCGAGTGCCCCGTTCGAAGGGAGCTCGGTGCCCTACGACCTGCTTATGAACGGCGAGGCGCCCGTGGGCGGCGTCATGACGTTGCCCGAGGAAGCCCGGAAGGCGGGTGCGCCGCCCCACTGGATCGCGTACGTGACCGTCTCCGATGTCGACGCGACGGTGAAGAAGGCGAAGAAGCTGGGTGCCACACCGCTCCATGGTCCACAGGATGTTCCCGAGGTGGGACGGTGGGCCGTCCTCCGGGACCCGCAGGGAGCCGTGTTCGCCGTCTTCACGCCGGTGAACGAGACCCAGCCCTACGCGCCGCCCAAGCAGGGCGAGTTCTCCTGGAACGAGCTCATGACCTCCAGCTACGCCGACGCCTTCGAGTTCTACAACGCCCTGTTCGGGTGGGAGAAGACGGAAGCGATGGAATTCGGCGAAGGCGAGATCTACCAGATGTACGGACAGGAAGGTAAGACGTACGGCGGCATGTTCAACAAGCCAGACGAGGTGCCGGCGCCACCGCACTGGCTCTTCTACATCATGGTCGACGACGTGGACAAACGGGCCGAAGAGGTGAAGGCCAGGGGCGGTCAGATCCTGAACGGGCCGATGGAGGTCCCGGGCGGCGATCGGATCGTGCAGTGCATGGATCCGCAGGGCGCCGCCTTCGCCCTGCACTCGACGAAGAAGTAGACGGCTCGGACCCACAGCCGCGAGGGGCCGAGGTCAGCAGCCCTCGGCCCCTCGCACGATCACGACCCCATCCACTTCCACGTTTCGCCGCACCCCCGATCGCGCCATCATAGGTGCAGGCCGCCACCGCCATCCGGGCGGCTCCCCTGCACGCACTCATGATGGAGCTCGGATCGATGGATTCCTCGCTCACGCCGCGCCAGCGTTTCACCAACACGTTCCTTCTCTTGCTCGTGATCGGCATCTCGCTCGTCTTTCTTCTGATGATCCGCCGATTCATCATCGCTCTCCTGATGGCGGCGATCTTCAGCGCCATGGCGCACCCGCTGCATCGGCGGCTGACCGGATGGATTGGCGGTCGACGAGCGATCGGCGCCGTGGCGACCATCCTCATCGTGCTGCTGCTCATCGTGCTTCCGCTGTCGGCATTCTTCGGAATCGTGGCTTCGGAAGCGGTCGACGTGAGCTCGTCGGTCACTCCGTGGGTGCAGCGACAGCTCAGCCAGCCCGACGAGCTGGATCGCCTGCTGGAGCGGATTCCCTTTTTCGATCGCCTCCAACCGTACCAGGATCAGATTGCAGCCAAGATCGGAGAGCTGGCCGGCCTGCTGGGGTCCTTTCTCGTCTCGAGCATCGCCCACATGACCCGCGGCACCTTCAACTTCTTCCTGCAGCTGTTCGTCATGCTGTACGCGATGTTCTTCTTTCTCATCGGCGGGCGCGGCATCCTCGAGCGGATCCTCTATTACATGCCGCTCTCTTCCGAGAACGAAGCGCGCATGGTCGACCGGTTCGTATCGGTGACCCGGGCGACGATCAAGGGGACGCTGGTGATCGGGCTCGTGCAGGGCGGGCTCGCCGGGCTCGCCTTCTGGGTCGCCGGCATCGGGGCACCCGCTTTCTGGGGTACGGTGATGGCTGTCCTCTCCATCATCCCGGGCATCGGGACCGGCCTGGTTTGGGGTCCGGCGGTGATCTACCTGTTCGCGGTCGGACGGGCCGGCGCGGCGATCGGCCTCCTGATCTGGTGCACCGCCGTGGTGGGAACGGCGGACAACTTCCTGCGCCCGCGGCTGGTAGGTCGGGACACTCGCATGTCGGACCTCCTGGTGCTGTTGGGGACGCTGGGCGGCCTCTTTCTGTTCGGCGCCATCGGCATCATCGTCGGCCCGATCGTGGCGGCCCTGTTCATCACCGCGTGGGATATCTACGGTCAGGCGTTCAAGGAGTATCTGCCCGAGGTGTCTTCGATCCTGCCGCTCCGCGAGGCCGGGGAGGTCGACACGCACTCCTCGTGACGCGGCATTCTTGCTCCCTGCGAGCCGGTCGCACACCTTTCAGCACCGCGATTCGCAGGTAACGCCGGCACGGAGTGCCGATGCCACGCTGGAAGCAACTGGTTCACGAGGCCCACCGCCGCTCGCTGTGGCAGGTGCTCGGCATCTATCTGGCGGGCTCCTGGGTCGCGATGCAGGTCGTGGAGACGCTCACCGCCAACGTGGGCCTTCCCGACTGGGTGCCGCCCTTCGCCGTCGTGCTCCTGGTCATCGGCTTTCCGATCGTGATGGCGACCGCCTTCGTGCAGGAAGGGATGCCGGGACGAGAGTCCGCCGAGGGCGGGGGATCGGCCCTCGGTGCGCTCGATGGCGCGGCCGCCGTGGGCCGCGATCCCGCGGCGACGGGCCCGGACGTGCGGCCCTCGCCTGCTGCCACCGCGCGCTCGGCGGATTCGGGCGAAACGGCGGCTCCTCCTCGGGAGCAGCGGGGAGAGGACGGGGTGCACCACCGCCTCTTCACGTGGCGCAACGCGATCCTCGGCGGGGTCCTCGCCTTCGCCCTCCTCGGCCTGGTGACGACCATCTATCTCGCGATGCGGTCGCTGGGGATCGGACCGGTGGGGTCGCTGGTCGCGCGCGGCGTGCTTGAGGAGCGGGCGCCGATCGTTGTCGCCGAGTTCGAGGCGACCGACCCGCTGCTGGCTCGGGCGGTGACGGAGGCGTTTCGGGTCGACCTGTCGCAGTCGGACATCGTGACCGTGGTCGAGCCGAGCGAGCTTCACGAGGTCCTGGTTCGCATGCAGCGCGACCCGGGCGTGGCGCTGGACCTCGAAGTGGCGCGCGAGGTGGCCCTCCGGGAGGGCTTTCCGGCCGTGATCGCGGGCGAGGTGAATCAGGCCGGAACGAGTACGGTGATCTCGGCCCGGCTCATATCGACCGCCGATGGCGAGGTGCTGGCTTCGTACCGTCAGACGGCGGGCGACTCGACGATGATCGTCCCGGCCGTCGACGGGTTGTCGAAGCGGTTTCGCCAGCGGATCGGGGAGTCGCTGCGGACGATCCGCGCCGGTCCGCCCCTGGAACGGGTGACTACTGCGGACCTCGCGGCGCTCCGCAAGTACTCCCAGGGGGCGCAGGCGGCCGCCTTCGATGGAGATTTGCAACGGGCGGTCGCGCTGTTCCAGGAAGCGGTGGCGCTCGACACCGGCTTCGCGAGCGCGTACCGGGCCCTCGGCAGCGTATACGGAAACATGGGCGAGCGCGCGCTCTCCATCGAAGCGTACTCGAACGCCTTCGCGCACCGCGACCGACTCAGCGAGCGCGAGCGCTACGCTGCCGAGGCCATCTACTACGAGAACGTGACCGGGGAGCGCGACAAGGCGATCGTCGCCTACCGGAACCAGCTCGAGATCGCCCCGAACGACCACGCCGCCCTGAACAATCTCGGCAACAACTACGAGTACCTGCGCGATTTCGCCCGGGCCGAGGAGCTGTTCCGCGCATCCCTGGAACAGGATTCGGGCCGCTGGATCCCGTACTGGAACGCAGCCGCCGTCCAGGTCGCCCAGGGCGAGTTCGAGGAGGCGCGGGGGACGATCGAGGCGCTGGCCCGAACCAGCCCGGGAAGCCCGACCGTGTTCCGGGCCCGAGCCCTGCTGGCGGCCGCCGGGCGCGATTTCGGTGCGACGGAAGAGAGCCTCCGCTCCATGCGCCAGGCTACGACCGGGAGCGCGGGCGCCACCGCCTACGCCAGTTCCGCGCTGGCAGCGGTCGATTACGTTCACGGGCGTCTGGAAGAGGGCGGCCGGCACAACGAGGAGGCGCTCGCCCTCAACGTCGAACGGGGCAGCCCCGCCACCGCCCTGCAGAATGTCCTGTTTGCAGCCTGGGTCGAGCTCTCCATCCGCGACGACGCCGACGGAGCGGTACGGCAGGTCGAGTCGGCAATCACCGAACACGGTCTCGACGAGGTGCCGGTGCAGGACTGGGGCTACCTCGACCTGGCCTCCTTCTATGCCGCGGCCGGAAGGCCGGATCGGGCGCGCGAGCTGCACGCCCGCCGGCGAGCGTGAAGCGGATCTACACGCCACGCTGGGGGACATCGCGCTGGCGGAGGGTCGGCACGAGGACGCGATCCGGGAGTTCCGACGCGCGGACGTCGGCTACTGCCTCATCTGCGCGCCGATCGCGCTCGGGCACGCTTTCGACGCGGCGGGGCAGGCCGATTCGGCGATCGTCTACTACGAGAAGTACCTGACCACGCCGTGGTTCTACTGGACGCTGTGGTTCGACGCGACCGATCTCGGAACAACCTACGAGCGCCTCGGCCAGCTGTATGACGAGCAGGGCGATGCGGGAAGAGCGGCCGGTTACTACGCGCGCTTCGTGGAGCTGTGGGCGGAAGCCGATCCGGTGCTCCAGCCGCGCGTCCAGGCCGCCCGACAACGCCTCGAACAGATTGTTTCGGAGCGAGGCTAGGAGGCCGGTCCGCCTGATGAGTGCGTCCGCGCGCGGCGGTCTTGCGAGGATCGCACGACCCGGACGCGCGCGATCATCATGAGGACTCGGCCGCTCGGTCGAGGCGGCCCCGACGTCTCCGTGGTGGGCTTCGGGGGCATGCGGCTCTCGATCCCCGAACGACCCGACGAGGAGCGGGGAGTCCGCGTGCTTCACACTGCACTCGATGCCGGCATGACCCTGATCGACACGGCCGACGTCTATTGCCTGGACCACACGGACATCGGCCACAACGAACGTCTGATCGCCCGCACTCTGGAGAGCCGGTCGGGGGATCGGGATCGCATCACGGTCGCCACCAAGGGCGGGATGCGAAGGCCGGACGGACGCTGGACGCGCGACGCACGACCCGACCACCTTCGGGCTGCATGTGACGCTTCGCTGCGGTCGCTCGGTGTCGAGCGGATCGACCTGTATCAGCTTCACGCTCCCGACCCGGAGGTTCCTCTCGAGGAGTCCGTCGGCGCACTGGCCGATCTTCGCGCGGCCGGCAAGATTGACCGGATCGGTCTCTCGAACGTCACCGCAAAGCAGATCCGAACCGCCGAGCGGATCGTTCCGGTAGCCAGCGTCCAGAACCGACTCAACCCGTTCTTCCGCGAGGCGCTCGAGGAAGGGGTGGTCGCGCATTGCGAAGAGAACGGGATCGCATTCCTCGCTTACAGTCCGGTCGGTGCGGGGCGGCTCAACCGGAAGCTACCCGACCACCCCGAGGTAGGTGCGCTCGCCGAGGAGCGGGACATCTCCCCGCACGCTCTGGTGCTGGCATGGGTGTTGGCCCAGGGGTCGAACGTGATCGTCATCCCGGGAGCGCGCACCGAATCACACGCGCGCGACAGCGCAACCGCCGGGGATCTCGCCCTCGACGCCGCCGCCCGGCGAACCATCGATGAAGCGCACTTCTCAACCGCGTGACGAGGGCGTGCGCCCCCGGGCGCCACGAGGCTTGACCGCCTTGAGCCGGGCCGCACGTAACCCCACCGACCTGAAGCGCGAACCGCGTTTCGGGATCCTCTTCGTGTCGCTCATATTCGCCATGGCCGCCCCTGCCATGGTGCCCGACTCGACGCTGTTCGATGTCGGCATTCAGATCCTGGTGACCTTCATCCTGCTCGCCGGACTCACCGCCGTCGGACGTTCGCGACGCTTCGTCATTGTCGGCCTGACCCTTGTGCTCCCGGCCGTCGCCCTCAATTGGCTGGCCCGCATCGATGGCATGTATTCCTTGCTGATTCTGTCGAGCGTTCTCGCGACCGCGTTCCTCGTCTATCTCGCCGTACTCATCCTCAACTACGTCATGCGCGCGGCCAAGGTCGACTCGAACACGATTGCCGGAGCCGTGTGCGTCTACATTCTGATGGGGTACGCGTGGGGGCTCGGCTACTTCATCATGGAGGCGTGGAGTCCGGCCGCTATCATCCACACCACGCCGCTGCCGCCGGACCGCGTCGGCGGCCTGCTGGAAGCCACGTCGGACGCGGTCTACTTCAGCTTCGCCACCCTGACCACGCTGGGCTACGGGGACATCACGCCGCTGTCGGCTGGCGCGCGAACGCTCGCCGTCCTCGAGGCGATCATGGGTCAACTCTACCTGGTGGTCCTGATCGCCCGCTTCGTGGGCCTCCACATCGTGCGCGGTACCCTCACCAAGGGCTGACGCTTCGCGGCGGTCGGCCCGCAAAAAAACCGGTCAGGAGGCAAACAGCTCCGTTTGCCCGTCCCGCCGTGGCTGCCGGAAGGAATCGGTCGAGAGCGACTTGCCGGACCGATCGAGGCCGAGACGGCGCCGGGTGAGGTGGAAGAGCCGGGAGATCTGATCGGCGTGCGCACCTTCCCCGCGCATGCGTGACCCGAACCGGGGGTCGTTCAGCCTGCCGCCCCGAATCGAGCGGATGCGGGAGAGAACCTTCTCCTTTCTGTGCGGGAAGTGGCAGTCGAGCCAGGCGGCGAACAGGTCGGCCACACCCCACGGCAGCCGGAGCAGCGTGTAACCGGCGGCGGATGCCCCCGCCGATGCGGCGGCTTCGAGAATGGCCGGCGTCTCGTGCTCGGTCAGCCCCGGGATGATCGGGGCCACATTGACGCACACCGGGATGCCGGCGGCGGCCAGCTTCTCGATCGCCCGCAGCCGCCTGTCCGGAGTGGAGCCGCGCGGCTCCATCACGCGCTGTAGCCCTCGGTCCAGGGTGGTGATCGAGAGGGTGACCATGGCGGCGTCCTGCTCGGCCAGCTCGGCTAGGAGGTCGGCGTCACGGGTCACCAGGTGGTGCTTGGTGATCACCGCGACTGGGTTGCGGAACTCGGCCAGCACGGCGATACACCCTCGCGTGATTCGGAGGCGGCGCTCGGCCGGCTGATACGGATCCGTGACCCCCGAGAGGAGGAGCGTCTGCGGCTTCCAGCGGGGCGAGGCGAGTTCGCGGCGCAGGAGATCGGCCGCATCCTCCTTCACCACGATGTTGGTCTCGAAGTCGAGCCCGGCCGAGAAGCCGAGGTACTCGTGGGTGGGGCGAGCGTAGCAGTTGTGGCTTACGACGCCGTTGGCGATGAAGTCGCCGGTGCCGGTCGTAATGTCGTAGAGTCTCTGCCTACTCTCGAGTGGCTCGACCGAGACGATTCGCAGTTTAGCGCGGCTGCGCACCGCTAGCCCCTCGAAGCTCCGCTTGCGACGTATCGCCGGGTCGATGGAGCCAAAGAAACGGAGGTAATTCGTGGCGCCGCCGAGGACACGAATCACCTGGACGGGTCTCTTCCTTCCATTCCTTCGCGGCGGCTCGTTCCGAACGGGCAGGAACAGTCGCCCGAAACAACTCAAGGTTTGGTCGATGACCTCCGGGTCGGTGTTCGAGATTCGCAGAACGCCACTGCTGAAGCTTCCCTCGGCGTCGAAGATCCCCGCCAGAAACCCCTTGCTCCATTCGATCGTGGGCGCCCGCGGCCACGCCACCGCGCGCCGAATCCGCTCGACATTCGTCCTTGAGTGCGTTCGGATTCCGACTATGCTGGCTCGGGTGGCGACGACCTCCTGGAAGATGAAGCGGTGCGTTTTCACGCTGAGCAGCGACAGGTAGAGCGCCGTGCGGTCAAGGGCCTCGGTGTCGGTCATGGCGAGGCGAAAATGATGCTGGTCGCCGTGGGTTCGTCCCGCTCGCTCGCAGTGGTACGACCTCAGGTGGCCATCTCCGCGAATAACGCCGCACAGGTAGCCGCGCTGGTAGTCCGAGTCCCGCCGAGGGCTCTCGGCCGCCCGGCCAAAGCCGAGCAGCTGGCTGTTCGTGGTGAGATGTGGCCTCCGCCGGGGACCATGTTCAGAGCCGGTCACGTGTTTCCACCCGCGCAAGGTGAGAAAGCGGTGGTCCGCACTGGCGACGACTTCGGTGCCGTCCTCGAGGGTGATCCGATACGCGTGTTTCACAGTGTGCCAATGGGCCAGCACGGTCGTCCTGACATACCAGCGGAGCGCCCCGCGTCGAACGGTCCCGTAAACGGAGTCGCCCCGTCGGAGGCTGCTCAACCGTTTCAGACTGCCGTCACCCATCAGGATCTCGGTATCGCCAGCCAGGCAGTACACGCACCCGGTCTCACAACCCCGATACGGGTTGAGGCTCGCCTCGAAGTGGAGGTCGGGGCTCTGATTGCGGGTGATGATGGAGCGGGAGTGGTCCCGGAGAAGTCGGGTCCGGGGTAGGGGGTCACTGGGGTCGGACCAGTCCTCCCGCTCCACCGAAAGGGTTTCGAACCGATTGGCCGGGTTGCCGGGAGCGCCCCGGCCGCGAATGGGGACCCTCTTCATGCGGAAAACTACACCTTCGGGTTTTATTCGGCAAGGGCCGGTGACGGTATGCAGGGCAAGGGGTTGCTTTCGAATAAGGCGAGGAGAGGACCGGCCTACCTGTTTTGCATTGCCTGCCTGGTGGCATACATTGGGCGCACGCAGAGTGAGGCCGACCCCCACCCTCGATACTCGTGGCTGCACCACCTCCGCTCATGAGGCGACGGCTCCAGGGGACTCGTCTCACCGGGTCGCGCCCTTCCACGAATCCCGTGCCCGCACCTTTCCGGACCCTTCAAGGAGGCGACCGCATGAACTCACATCTCAAGCACGGCCTGCGCGTCGTTGCCCTGGCACTGGTGGTTCCCATGGTCTCCGCCGCCTGCGGCGGCGACGATGAGCCGGTCGGCCCGCCGCCACCGCCGCCCGCCGACGCGCTCGTGTTCAGCGTTCAGCCCGCCGACGCGACCGCGGGGGCTGCCATCATTCCGCGCGGTGGCGGCGTACAGGCGGCGCTCAGCACCACGGTCGAGATCGTCGATGAGAACGGCGATGTCGTCACCGATGCCACCAACACGGTGACGATGTCCATCGGCAACAACGCGGGGGGAGGAGCGCTCTCCGGGACCACCAGCGTGGGTGCCGTCAATGGCATCGCCTCCTTCCCCGATCTGGCCATCGACAAGGTGGGGACCGGGTACACCCTCAGCGCTTCCGCTCAGGGGCTCACCGGCGCCACCAGCGACCCGTTCGACATCTCGCCGGGGCCCGCGGCCCAGCTCGCCTTCGCTACCCAACCGGCTGACGGGACGCCGCGCCAGAACATCGCGATGTCGGTCGAGATCCAGGACGCGTTCGGCAATCTGGTCCCGGGTGCGACGAACAGCGTGACGATCGATTTCGAGGTCAACAGCGGCAGCATGCTCCTGCACGCCTCCGGTTCTACGCAGAGGGGGAACCCGATCTACGAGCGCGTCGACCCCACGAACGGTTTCGTGGTACCCGTGACGGGCACACCGACCAACGAGGTGTGGGACCTCAAGTACGACGCGTCGACCGGCCAGGTGATCGCCACCGACTGGGACAACTTCACCGGCAACATCAACCGCCTCTTCTCGGTCAACCCGACAACCGGGGTGGAGACGACGATCGGTACGATCGCCAACTTCACCATGGTGCCGTTCGTTCTTCGGCCCATCACCTTCGTCGGCACCATGTTGGTCGGCGGGGTCGGGCCTTCGAACGCGGCCAATTCGGGCGAGTTGTATCAGATTGATCCGGCGACGGGGGCGCCGACCCTGCTCGGAACGCTCACCGTCAGCGGCGACGCCATCGCTCTCATGAACGGGCTGGCGACGGATCCGACCGACGGCACGGTGTACGGCGCGGTCACGCTTGCAAGCGCGCCGAGCCGCCAGGATCGGACCCTGGTCACCATCGACGTCGGCGGGCTGATGGCGACCGTGGTCGGACCGCTGTCGGAGCTGGGGGTGGCCGGACTGGCTTTCCTCCCGGATGGCGCGCTTCTGGCGGTCACCGGTGACGGCGCCGGAGGGGGCGCCCTGCCCAACCCGACCACGCTGTGGGAGGTCGACACGATGACCGGCGCCATGACCATGGTGGCGGCGCTCGGGAACGGCGGCCAGGGCGAGGCGATCGGCCGCGTTCCCGCCGTCCTGACCGGGACCACCGCCGTGTCCGCCGTCGACGGCGTTGCCAGCTTTACGACCGTCCAGATCGACGGTCCGGGGGTGGATTACGTGCTCCGGGCCACGGCGAGCGGTCTGGCAGAGACCCTGAGCACGCCCTTCACCCTGGCCAATTAGGGCCTCCGCGCTGGCCCGGGAAGGGGGGCGTGCGCGGGGCCGGAGAGGGCGATACATTTGTCGGGCGCCGCGGTCTGATCCCGCGGCGCTCGAACGAGGGCGGCGGTAGACCGGGGTAGTAGGCAGACGGGGTCATAGGGCCCTGCGACCGGAGCCGCCGCTTGTGTATTACGGGAAAGTTGAGGCACTACCCGGTTTCCTCGCGCCCGAATGTTCCACAGACGCAGTGAAGGAGGAGATCCGATGAGTCTGTCACTAAGGCGTCTCGCAGGCGCAGCTGTTCCCATGCTGGCGCTTGCCCTGCTCAACGCCCCGGGCGTGAGAGCCCAGGAGAACCCCTGTGCCGCCAAGGCCAACCCGTGCGCGATGAAGGAAGCGGCCAACCCGTGCGCGGCGAAGGAAATGGGTAAGATGGGCAAGATGAGCGTCGAGGATGAGACCAAGGCGATCATCGACAATGCCTCGGCGGCCCTGAAGCTGACCGACGAGCAGAAGACCGCCCTCGCCCCGATCATCAACGCCCATTTCGTCGAGGTCACCGATATCCTCACCGCCTATGAAGCCACCGATATGGGCGACGCTGCCACCGAGGAAACAGCGGAGGCGCTCGCTGTTGCCAGCGCTGCGACTGAGGAGGAGATGTCGGAGGTGCTGACCGAGGAGCAGATGTACCAGGTCCAGCAGCTGATCAAGCAGCGCAACGATCGGGTCCTTAAGGCCGCCAAGAAGATGGCCGGGAGCCAGAGCGGGACGGGTTACTAGAGGCCCGCTGTAATCAGACGGGGCGGCGAAACCTCGCCGTCCGTTGAACCAAGGAGGCGCCCCCGGTGTCGGGGGCGCTTCCCCTTTCCCATCCCGATGTATCGGCGACGAACCCCAGCCGGACGACTCGCGCGGCGTGCATCATTGTCCTGTGTCCGCCCCCTCGATCGCCGGGCCCACCCGACCAGCCCGGCGCCGTGCTCACCAAGGAACAGCGCACTAGGTTGGATCCTACCGGCGCCTGGGGGGTGCTAAGGTGCGATCGGATCTGTCACCCGAGTTCCGACTCGCAGACACGCCGCGCCTGATGAGTTTACACACCGCAGGTCGGATCTGGCCGCCCCCGACGTGGCGCGCCGCCATCGCCATCATGCTCGTCTCCCTCTCGGCCGCCGCCTGCAGCAGCGATCCCGATCCAGCCGAACCGGAGGTAGTGACGAAGCGCATCGTGTTCACCACCGACCGCACCGGGAGTTGGGAGATCTTCGTCATGAACGAGGATGGGTCGATGCCACGCAACCTGAGTCGCAACCCGGCACAGGAGCATTTTCCCGCCTGGTCGCCCGATGGCAGTCGAATCGCGTTCACCTCCGACCGCGACGGCGACACGGAGATCTACGTCATGAACGCGGATGGATCGAACCAGATCCGGCTCACCGACAGCCCGGGACCCGACACGCGGCCGAGCTGGTCGCCGGACGGCAGCCGTATCGCCTTCACCTCGTTTCGGGACGGGGAGGGCGAGATCTACGTGATGCGGGCGAACGGGTCGGCGCCGATCAACCTGACCAACCATCCGATCCGGGACGACTTCGCCGCCTGGTCGCCGGACGGCAGCCGCATCGCCTTCACGTCGCTCCGCGACGATCCGGCCGGCTTGAACACCGAGCTGTACGTAATGGACGCCGACGGCTCGAACCCGATCCGGCTGACCGAAACCCCTCTGACCGAGTTCGGTCCGACCTGGTCGCCCGATGCGACCCGGATCGCCTTCTACACCTTTCCACAGGAGGGCGTCGAACTGCCCGGGGATGACGACCTCTACGTGATGAACGCGGATGGGAGCGAGCTTCGCGCTCTGCTTCGCAATCCCGGTCAGGACTTTCAGCCAAAGTGGTCGGTGCACGACCGAATCGTCTTCACCTCCAACCGTCCGGTCACGGAAGTGTGGGTGATGAACGCCGACGCGACGGGATTCGAACAGCTCACGGATCAGCCGAACATCGTGAGCTGGGAGGCGTCCTGGGAGCCCTAGTTCGGCCCCTCAGCGTCCGCCAAGCTCCTCGACCCGTTCGATCAGCTCCGGCGCACCGAGCGACTCGCCGACGCGAGTGAACTCGGCGCTCGGCCCCCGCCAGCGGAGCTCATCCACGGTTCTGCTCACCGGAGCGGTGCGGTCGAGGGTGGCCAGCTGTCGAAACAGCAGAGCGAGATCGCGCTGGCTGGCCAGCGTCTCCGCGAGCCGCTCCGCGCCGCGCACCGGAACCTCCCAGTCGTCGGCGTCGGTCGGGATCCGCTCGAGGTGACCGTAGCGCGCCAGGACGGTGGCGGCAGATTTCGGTCCCCAGCCGGGCAGTCCCGGATATCCATCCGCGGCATCGCCCACCAGCGCCAGGAAGTCCGGAATCGACTCCGGTGGCACACCGAACTTGCCTTCCACTCCGGCCGCATCGAACAGCAACCGTCGTCGACGGTCGAACTGGACGACGCGGTTTCCCACCACACATTGGGCGAGGTCCTTGTCCGGGGTGCAGATGAGCACCTGCTCGACGCCCGGGTCGGCCGCTGCCATGGCCGCGGCGGCGGCGAGCGCATCGTCGGCCTCGTGCTCGATCATCGCCCACACCACGAAGCCCGCCGCGCGGAGCGCGTCCTCCAGAGGGTGGAACTGACCCAGCAGCTCCGGATCGACTCCGGACCCATCCTTGTAGCCCGGCCACAGGTCGTTGCGGAAGGACTCAATGACGTGGTCCGTCGCCACGGCCACGTGGGTGGCGCCGGAAGCCAGCAGCGACAGCAGCGAGCCGACCACGCCGCGTACGGCACCGACCTCCTTCCCGCCTGCGTCGCGGTACGACGGCAGGCCGTAAAAGAAGCGGAACAGCTCGTAAGTTCCGTCGATGAGGTGGACCCGCAAAGTGACTCCCGTGGCGCGGGATGGCGGCGTCGACGCGAAGAATCCGTCGGGCCGGCTAGCCGACCTCCTGGCCTATCCGAGCCGCCGCGCGGAGACTGATGGCTGCGATCGTCAGGGTGACCGGCATGGCGCTGATCGTCGGAAAAGTGGCCGACCCGACGATGAACAGGTTGGGGTGGTCGTGCGCGCGCAGATCCGGATCCACGACCGATGTCTTCGAATCGTCGCCCATGCGGCAGGTGCCGGCCATGTTCGCGTTGTCACAGTTCGGTCCCAGCTGGGTGATGTCGGTCGCCCCGAGGGCGGCCATCAGCCTGTCCTGCACGCCACGGGCGAACGCGAGCCCGCGGCGCGCGTAGTCGTCGTACTGGAGCCGAATCCGGGGTCGTGGCAGGCCCAGGGCGTCGCGCCTGTCGTCCGCCAGCAGGACACGATTGCTCGGGTCCGGCAACAGCTCGGCGGAGGTGCCGATCTCGACCTCTCTCGAGGCGTGGTCGCGCACCGCTGCCGCCAGCTCCTCTCCCCGCATTCCCTGCGAAGCGAGGCGCTGTGCCACCACCAGCGGTCCGGTGAGCGCATGCCAGCCCTGGTTGCCGGCTGACATTCCCACCGCCGCGCGCTCACCCCGGAACTCGCCGTCCCGATACTCGACGATACCGGAGGTCACCACCGGGCCTCGGTACGGATACAGCGGCTCCCGGGCCAGTCCTCTCACGCCCTGATCGACCTGTGTCAACAGATTGCGTCCGACCTGGTCACTGGAGTTGGCGACGCCGTTCGGGAGTCGTTCACTGCGCGACATGAGGAGGAGCTTCGGCGTCTCGATCGCGTGGCAGGCGAGTACGAAGATCCGTCCCGTCGCTACTCGCTCGCTGCCGTCCGGTCGCTTGAAGCGGATCGCAGTGACGCGCTGGTCGGCGCCCACCTCCACATGGTGAGCGACGGCCTCCGCGACCACCTGCGCTCCCGCCTTCTCGGCTTTGTCGATCGTGCCGGACGCATCGTATTTGGCGTGAATCGGGCACACCGGGTGACAGGTCGCGTTCCCGCAGCAGGGCGGCCGGCCATCCCGCTCGATCGTGTTCCGTGCCTGGGGGAAAGGTCGAAAGCTGAGGCCGACCGTCGCGGCGGCTTTCTTCACCAGGAGATCGGAGTACGTCGGGGGAACCACCGGCATCGGATACGGTGTGCTCCGCGGCGATCCGAAGTCGAAGCTGCTGTCGCCCGCCACTCCGATCTCGTCCTCGGCCTCACCGTAGAACTTCTCCAGATCGGCGTAGCCGATCGGCCAGTCGACGCCGACACCGAACTTTGACTTGAGGATGAAATCGTTGGGATGAAAGCGAAGCGCCGTTCCGCCGAAATGCCACGTCGTGCCGCCGACCGCGCGAGCGTACAGTACCTCGAATTGCTCCGGCCCCTCCTGCACGTAGTAGGCGCCGATGTCGTGCGAGACCGGTTGCGGGGCGTACGGTTGCGTCGGGTAAGCCGAGTTCGGTCCCTTGTAGGGATCTTTGCGGAAGTTGAGCACCGCCTGAGCGCGGTCGATGCGAGGCCCCGCCTCCAGGACGAGCACCTTCACACCGGCGGCCGCCAATCGGTAGGCGATCAGCGCCCCCGCGACGCCCGAACCGACGATCACCACGTCGGACTCGAGCCTTTCGCTCGAGCGTGACTCCTGGGGCCTCATGCGGTGCCGCTCGCCGGAGGCTTCTCCCAATAGCCCGTCACCCCGCCGCATTCGCTCGGTGGCTTGGTGAACGTGCACGCCCGCCAGGCGAGCGCGTCCACGTAGGTGACGACCCGCACCTCGCCGGCCGGATCGGTCACCGTGCCGGTGTACAGCGCCGCCACCACCCCGTTGGCCACCTCGCCCAGTCCCGCCGATTCGATGGCGCTGTCCACGTCACCGCCGGCGTGACCCGCCACCACGTCGGCCAGTCGCGCCAGGTCGCCTCTTCCGTAGCGCCGCGCGAGCGCGTCGAGGAAGTTCGCGAGTACATCGTCGTCCGGGATCGAGTAGCCGGTGAGCAGGTGGCCGAGGCCGCCGAGGTCCTTTGCGTTCAGCGGGGCTTCACCGATCCGCGTACACGCTGCCGGAACGGCGCCGAGCATCCCGCCTGCCACGAGGACCGCGAACGCTTCGAGCAACTCGCGCCGCGTCATCGGAACAGGGCCGGAGGGCTGCGCGGAAGGGCGGGAATCGTCGGTCATGCGCTGTCTGCCTGTCACTCGACTGCCGGCCGCGGCGAAGGACTCACGGCACGCTAACCCGGGCTGGTCGGACGAGCAATCTCGCGGTGGGTGCGGATCCCGTTAACGGCACGGGTGTAGGGGACGGCTCGGATATCCGTTCGACACAGGAGCGACCGCGCGCGTGTCCAGATTCCGTTCGTTCATCCTCACCGCGTCCGGCGTGACGGCCGTTCTCCTGTGGGCTTGTGGGGGCGAGTCCACCACCGCGCCTCCCAACCCCCCTGGCGACCTGATCGGTGACCCGCTGCCGGGCCTCTCGCCGACGGAGCTGGCAGCCGTGGGGCGGGGACGAGCGCAATTCGACCGCGCGCACACCGTAAAGGGAGGCCTGGGACCGCAGTTCAACGGAACGGCCTGTACGACCTGCCACCAGGAGCCCACGTCGGGCGGCTCGAGCACGCGGACCATCGTCCTTGCCACCCGCGTGATGCCGGACGGCAGCTGCGACGACCTGGCCGCAAAAGGGGGGCCCGTCTACCAGACCCTTCGTTCCCGACCGCTCCGCGCTACAATCGGTTTCGGGGTGGAGCCGGTTCCGGCCGAAGCGACGGACCGAACGTTACGCATCACGCCGGACCTGTTCGGCTTTGGCCTCCTCGACGCGGTTCCCGAGGCGACGATTCTGGCCCTTGAGGATCCGAGCGACATGGACGGAGACGGCATCTCGGGCCGCGCGAGTCGAACGCTCGACGGGCGAGTGGGGCGGTTCGGTCGCAAAGCGGAGGTGGCGACTCTGGCCGAGTTCAACGCCGCCGCCTTCCTGTTCGAGATCGGGCTCACCTCGCCTGCCCACCCCGAGGAGGGGACGTTCGGTGCGGAGCCGCTGCCGGCAGGAGTCGACCCCGCCCCGGACCCCGAGCTCAGTGAGCAATTGGTGGCCCAGGCAGACACCTTCGTTCGCTTCCTGGAACCGCCGTTCCGGGGCGAGATCAGTGAGGCGGTGGAGCGGGGCGAGGTCGTGTTCAGGGAGATCGGGTGTGCGTCATGTCACGTGCCGACCCTGCGCACCGGTGACCATCCGGTGGCCGCCATAGCGGACCGGGACGTGGACGCGTACACGGACCTGCTGCTCCATGACATGGGACCGGGCCTCGCCGATGTCTGCCTCGGCGCCGCCTCGCGAGCGGAGTTTCGGACGGAGCCGCTGATGGGCCTGCGACTCATGAGCCGCTTCCTGCACGACGGACGGGCGAGCACGGTGGGGCAGGCGATCGAGTCGCACGGCGGGGAGGCAACCCTCGCTCGCGACCGCTATCGGACGCTCTCGATGCGGGATCGGTCGGACCTGCTCGCCTTCCTGGGTTCGCTGTGAGCGTGGCGGCGGATGCTGTCCGCAGCCGCCGCGTGCGGCTGGCCACCGACGCCGGCGCACTGCTCGGAACCGCGCTATTCGCCCTCTCCGCTTCGTGCGGCGGGGAGTCGGCCACCCAGCCGGGCCCGCCCGGCTCCAGCGCGGCCATTGGAGACCCGTTGCCGGGGCTCTCGGCCCGGCAGCTCGATCAGTTCGAGGTCGGGCGAGTCCGCTTCAGGCAGCTGTTCGCGATCGAGACCGGCCTCGGACCCCTGTTCAACGAAACGGGTTGTGGGGCGTGCCATTTCGTTCCGCTTGCCGGAGGAAGCGGGGTCGCGGCGGTGTTCCTCGCCAGCGCCGAGGGAGCCGACGGTAGCTGCGACCCGCTCGTGGAGCGGGGAGGGCCGATCTTCCAGCGACGGGTCGCATTCCCGATCGTGCAGGCGTACGGGTTCGAGCAGGAGCCGATCCCGGCGGAAGCTACGGCGGCGGACGAGCACATCGCACCGGACCTGTTCGGGTTCGGACTGCTGGATGCGGTGCCCGAACAGACGCTCGTCGCCCTGGCCGATCCCGACGACAGTGACGGCGACGGAATCTCGGGTCGCGTCGGTCGGACGACGGATGGCCGCGTGGGACGCTTCGGCCGTAAGGCGAACGTTGCCACCCTGGCCGAGTTCGTTGACGACGCGTTCGTGCTCGAAATGGGGATCACGACACCCGCCCGTCCGCAGGAAGAAAGCCCCGCCGGGTTGCCGCTGCCCCCCGACGCCGATCCGGTCCCGGATCCGGAGATCGATGCTGAGACCGTCCGCCTGACCGACGCCTTCATCCGGTTCCTCGCCCCGCCCCCCCCGATGCCGCTCGGCGCCGAGGGCGAGCGCGGTCGCCAGCTGTTCGCCGACATCGGCTGCACGGCGTGCCACGTTCCGACGCTCCGCACGGGGGCCAACCCGGTCGAGGCGTTGGCCGACCGGGATGTCGCTGCCTATTCGGATCTCCTTCTCCACGACCTGGGAGCCGAGAATGCCAGCGTGTGCCTCGGCAACGCCAGCGCCGCCGAGTTTCGCACCGAGCCTCTCATGGGGCTGCGGTTCGCGCAGCGCTTCATGCACGGAGGCGACGCGGGCTCGCCGGAGGAGGCCATCGCGGCGCACGGGGGAGAGGCCGCGCGCACGAGAAGCGCTTTCCAGGCGCTTCCGGTTGAGGATCGGAACGCGGTCCTGGCCTTCCTGCTGTCACTGTGAACGAGATCGGTTCGTTATTCGGATGATGGCGAGCCACCAGAATCAGCGAGCGAAAGTGCGGGCAGAGGCCGTGCCATTGCGCCGGGTATGGCAACGCTATCGGCGACTGGCCCTGCTGGCAGCCGGTGGCCTCGCGTTCGTGGCCTGCGGCGACGGTAGCCCGTCGCAGTCGAGCGAGATTCCCGACGCGCTCGGGACCTTCATCGGAGAGTGGCGCTTGACGCAGATCACCTTCAGCCCCGAGGACACGACGCTCACCAAGACGTGCGCGGGCAGCGTCACCATCGACGACCAACCCGACAACTTCTTCTCCGGCACCTTTACCGTGGTCGCCGATTCGGCTGCCGATTGCGTCGAATTCGTCGGCTCGACAGTCGGGCAGGTGTTCAGCAACGGGGGGCTTCAGATCGTGTTGCTGAACTCCGACGAGCTGGAGGTGTTCACCGGTTGCCCGGCCGAGATATTCGGAAACGCGTTCGGTGGGTCCCTGCGTAATGACAACCTGTTCGCAGTCCGCGACGACATATTCGGAGCGTGTCCGCAGGGTCTGACTCAGATGGTGGTCATCTTTGAAGGCCAGCGCTGAAAAGAAAGTCCGGTCCGCCGGCCGAGGTGGTGACCGCCGAGGATGAGGCGACGGTGGCGGAGGCGACACATTTTCGCGCCGACCGCTGAGCAAGAGGCAGCGTCAGTGGGGGAGCGCCGCTCCCGTGCCCGAATCGGTAAGCGTTTGGAGCACTTCAGGGTACGGCTGCAAGAAGCTCTGTTCGCGCACCCGATCCCCACCGAATCGGAC
>CAZJXR010000030.1:0-26767 GCA_964550085.1 uncultured Gemmatimonadota bacterium | reverse complement strand
AGCTTGGTCGCCGGTGCGTACAGGAACACCTCGCCCCGCGCCACCTCGCGGATCGCGTTGATCAGGTCGTCGTCCGCGCGCGTCTTGGTCACGTACCCGCTGCCTCCCGCGTCGAGCACCGGGAACAGGTACTCCTCCTCGGCGTGGGCGGTGAGCACGAGCGTGCGGACTCCGAGCTCGAGAGCCGAGATGCGCCGGGTGGCCTCGAGACCCCCGAGACCTGGCATCGAGAGATCCATGATCACCACATCCGGGTGCAGCCGCCTGGCGAGCTCGATCGCCTCCTCGCCGTCGGCAGCCTCGCCGACGACTTCCAGGTCCGGCTCGGCGTCGAGCAGCGCCCGCAACCCCGCACGCAGCACGGCGTGATCGTCGGCAATCAGGATCTTGATCTTGTCAGTCACGCGTCGCCAGTTCGGTGAGGGGTAACCGCGCCGTGATCCGTGTTCCCGACCCCGGCTCGCTGTCGACCTCGGCTCGGCCTCCTGCGTAGCTCGCACGTTCCAGCATCCCGAATAGCCCGAGACCGCGCCGATCACCCGACATCACGGCGCCGGCATTGAATCCGACCCCGTCGTCCTCGACCTCGACTACGACGTGGTCCCCATCCTCCCAAAGTCTGACGGTCGCTGCGCTCGCCTCTGCGTGGCGCAGCGTATTCGACAGCGCTTCCTGGACGATCCGGTACAGGGCCAGCTGGGTAGACGACGGCAGCCCGCGACCCGCGCCCCCGACCTCGACCCGTATCGGGAGGCCGGTCGTTTCGGTGACCATCCGAGCGTGCGACTCGATCGCGGGGCCCACGCCGAGCGCGTCCAGCTCTGGGGGCCGAAGAGCAGCCGCCATCCGTCGGACGCCGTCCGCCGCCTCGGCGATCTCGCGCCGTAACTCGCCCAAGAACTCGTCCGATGACACCGCATTCGGGTTTCGCTGTGCGACCTTCAGCCGGATGAGGAGAGCGGCCAACGTCTGGATCGTCTCGTCGTGCAGCTCGAGTGCGATCCGCTTCCGCTCCGCCTCCATCGCCCGCAGGGCCTGGGCGCCGAAGGCGCGGAGGCGCCGGCGCTCGGAGACATCGCGGACGGTGGCGATCACGACCGTGCCGTCCGGCGTCGTCGCCCCGCTCAGGCTGATCTCGACCGGGAACTGTGTGCCGTCCTTGCGAAGGGCGGACAGTTCCAGGCCGATGCCCATCGGCCGGGTCTTGGGGTCGGCCACATAGCCCTCGCGCTCCCGGGCGTGCAACTCCCGCAACGACGCGGGAACCAACCGTTCGACCGACTCACCCTGCAACTCCTCGCGCTCGTACCCGAACAGCCTCTCGGTCTGCCGGTTGACGGCGACGATGAGGCCGTGGGCGTCCACCAGGAGGATTCCGTCCGGGGCCGCTTCGCACAGGACATCAAAGTCGATCCGCGCGAGAGCTTCGCTGGGTCGCCGCGGCGAATACTTGCTATGCATAAGGCGTGGCCAGGTCTCCTGCTTGCACCCGCGCCGGCTGGCACCGTCGTCGGCAGGCACGGGCACCGTCGCAGACGAAAGTGATCGATCAGGAGGCGTCGCGACAGGCTGCGCGGCGCCCGGGGTGATCACCCAGCCCGTCGGGGGAGTCCGTCTAGCGACCCAACGATTGCGCGACACCAGCGCGTCGGAGCTTGTCGCCGAGACCGTGAGCCACGTTTCGGTACAGCACGACGCCGATGTCGGGCCGACGCCTGACCAGCTCGAACATCCGCGCCCGCGGAACGACAGCGGCCTCGACGTCACGCACGGCTGCGGCAGAGGCCGAGTGGTCGGCCCCGGTCAGGAGGGCGACTTCGCCCAGGCACTCTCCGGCGCTCACACTGCCCAGCTCGACACCACGGCTTTCGTGCTTCACGCAGACCTCGCCGGCCAGGATCACGTACATCTCCTCGCACCGTTCCCCCTCTCGAAAGATCGTGCTGCCGGCCGGGAACCGAGCGTACTCGCATTCAGCCGCCAGACGCAGCGTCTGCTCGTGGCTCAGACCCTGAAACAGACCGATCCCGGGCGCCACCTCGGCGATGCGCGGCACTACCTGGCGCTGGGTGAAGGAGTCGATCACCAGAGCCGCGATCTCACGGGTGGGCGAGATCAGCTCCAGATCACCCAGCACCGGCGGCACCAGCAGGCGGGTCATCTTAATCACGTCCAGTCGCTCTACCTCGGTGAACGCGAGCGCCGGAAGGTAGGCAGTCGGCACGAAGCCGAGCTCGAGCAGGGTCCGCTGCATGCGGGGAGCATCGGCTTTGACGTCGATCTCGATGCACTTGATTCCCCATTCCTCGCGGCAGCGGCGCTCCAGCTCCCGGAGCAGGAAGTGGATCGCACGGTCCTGGACGGGAATGAGCTCGAACACGCGGGCGTTGTCGTCGTACCTCTCGAGCATGAACCCGATCGCGCCGGCCAGATCGTCGCCTTCATACGCCAGCAGGTAGTTCGACTTCTTGGCCCGGAGCCTGAAGAAGCCGTAGTTGAGCCGCAGCGGACCGAAGATCTCGCGCTGCTGCACCCGCCCGCGTCGGATCCGCAACAGTCCCCAGTATCCCTCGGTTGTGAGCTCCTCCACCCGGAGGTCCGAGTGATGCGGATACGGGGCTGCGTCCTCGTCGACGATCACGTCGACGTCGATCCCGATGTTTCGCATCGCTCCCCCCGCCAGGCGGTATGCCTCGGGGATGATCCGGGGGTGATTTCGTCGAATGGCGAGTGCTTTTCGGAAGTACTGGACCATGACCGCGAAGCTCTCGCGACGCGTCCCGAACGGCCATTTGAGTGGAACGAAGCCGACAGGCGCAAACCCGTGCTTGAGGGCGATCTGCTGGGTGAACGGATGTGTGATCCGCGCCTCCATCACTGCCACATGCAGCCGCTGGCGCACACGATCCAGGCGCTCCCGCATCAGCATGCTCCCGATGCCCCGTTGGCGCGCGTCCGGCAGCACCGCCAGGCGTCCGAACTCTCCGACAAGGTCAGAGAAAGCACCCACCTCGAGGATTACCGATGCTGTCCCGATCACCTCCCGCGTGTCGCTTTCCTCAGCGACGAGAAGGAGGGTGTCATCGCTGAAGATCATCTTCTTCAGTTCCTTCTCGTCGTAGAACTGGGGGTAGGTGTAGTCCTGGCCGTAGGTGGCCAGGAAGATGTCGCGGATCACCCCCGCGTCTCGTTCCTCGGCTTCTCGAACCTGGATCATGGCGGTGCCTGTCCCGACTACGCGCTCAACTCTTCGAGCAGCCGGTCGAGGATGGGGGCGAAATCGTCCACGCTCACGATCCCGACCAGTCTCCCGTCCTTCACCACCGGCGCGCTGCTGACGCCGTGGGCCCGCATGAGTCGGACCGTTTCCAGGGTCGTGGTTTCAGGACTCACGGTCACCGGATCGCGCTGCATGATGTCGCGTACCGGCACGCTCACACCGCGATCGCGTGAGCGCCCGGTTGCCAGTTCGCGCACGACAGCTCCGTAGGACACGAGCCCCACCAGGCGGCGCTCGTCGTCTTCGACCGGCACCTGTCGCACATGCTTCCAGTCCATGACCAGCGCCGCCAGGTCGACGAGCTCGTCTTCCTTCACCGTGAACAGATCGGTGGTCATGAACTGCTCGACCCGCGCGTAGTGGTGACGCCACCCTCCAGCCTCGTCGATGCGGGCGAGCTCCCAACGGTGACCGGGCGCTTGAGCATGCTGGCGGTGCACGGTGGCGATCGCCAGCGCGGCCATCCGCTCCGGCCGTGTACCCGTTCCCTCCATCGCGGCCAGGGAGCGCCGCAACCACGCCGCGCCCGTGCGCCCCGTCCGCACACGCTCTTCGATCACCCCCAGGTAGCGATCGATGTCGCCCGGGTTCACGCCGGTCGCCTGCAGGCCGGTGCGCGCCACGGGCAGGAGCTCGTCGAGGATCAGACGAGAGGCGCTGAGCAGACGCCCGTCGAACCAGGTGAAGCCTGTCGACAGGCCACGATGGGCGGCCGCCAGGAAGTTAGCCCGTGCGTCGCCGAACTCGAGCTGGCGCCGGATGTCTCCGTAACCCCGCGCGACTCCGAGCACACTGCCGATCCAGAAGGCCGCGTTCGCCACCTCGTCGGTGACCGTCGGGCCGGCCGGGAGAACACGGCACTCGATGCGGAGATGCGGCTTACCATCGGTAACCCCGTAGCACGGTCGGTTCCATCGGTACACGGTGCTGTTGTACAACTGAAGCGCATCCAAATCGGGAACGCGACCTTCCTCAACGGCGCCGATCGGATCCGCGTCGCACTGGGTCGCGAACAGGGCGGGGATGCGTGCGATGTCCTCCCTGAACACCTCGACCGCCGAGCTATCGACCCACCGCTCACCGAACCGGACCCGCGGTGTGACCTCGCGCAGGTGCGGGAGCGTGCGTCGCGTATCGATCGACTGTTGAAACAGCGCGATGCGCGTCTCCTCCCACAGGCGGCGTCCGAACAACAGTGGCGAGTTGACACAGGCGGCGAGCACGGGGGCGGTGACCGCCTGGGCCGCGTTGTAGATAGCCGCGAACTCGCCCGCTTCCACCTGGAGATGCACCTGGAAGCTGGTGTTGCACCCCTCGAGCATCACCGAGTTGTGCACGAAGTTGAGCTCGTCGGCTCCCTGGATATGCAACCGATAGGAGCCACCGGACATACGGGTCATGACGTCGTTCAGCGTTCGGTACCGCCCGCGGGGCGTCATGTTGTCGAGCGACACATCGGACGGCGTCAGCGTCGGCAGTATCCCGATCAGGGCGACGTCGGCCCCGAACGCGCGCGCCGCCTCCCGGACTCGAACGACGAGCTGGCGGACCCGCTCCTCCATGTGCCCGAAGCAGCCATCGGCCAGGAGCAGGGGCGGAAGGTTGATCTCGAGGTTGAAGCGGGCGAGCTCGGTGTTGAATTCAGGGCCGTGGAGGGTGGCCAGGACGTCGGCGGCGACCGGGGCGGGACGGCCGGCGGCGTTGACGAGGAACATCTCCTGTTCGGCGCCGATACGGCGCACGCCGACTTCGAACAGATTGTTGACGAGCATTCGCTCCAGCGCGTGCACATCGGCCAGGAGCGCCTTGGTGAATGCGCGAACCTGCTCCGGCTTCAGCTCCGCGCGGTCCGGATCTCGACCCATCGGATTGCGCCGCCGACCACTACGGTTCCGGGGCGCGCAGGCCGTGCTCGATGTAGAAGGACACCGCGTCGATGTCCCGATACTTGAGGCCGTACAGCCCCCAGCTCGGCATCTCGGACTCGTGGCCCACAAAAATGCGATGGCGGATGGCCGGGATGTCGCCGGCGTAGTCCCACTCCTCCTCCACCACCACCGGCATGTCCAGCTCTTCTACCTGGGCGAGCTGGCCGTCCCCGAGGCCCGTTTCACCGTGGCATTTCTTACAGCTGAACCGCCACACGACTTCCCCCCGCTCGAGCCGCTCTTCGACGCTCGACCACGCGATCGTGTCGAAGGCGGCGGGGTCGAAGCGGGCGTCCGCGGCTGCTACTGAATCCGCACGCGCCAACCGGAGCGCTTCCTGACTCGCCTCCTCCCCACGCGCGAGCTCTTCGTCGGAAGGGCCGCAGGCCGCGAGCGCAACCGAAACGGCGGCGGCGACCACCGCCGTCGTCGGTCGGCGAGTCGACCGACCGAAGTTCCGATACGTTGGCATGGCTACCTCCTCTGCACTTGCTGGTGGTTCGGCCGCGTCGCCCTGTTCACCGTTCCCGTCGATGGAATTGGAACGCGCCGCCTATGGCACCCACCGCTGACCAGCCGACGAGCGAAGTGGCGCTGACCAACGCGAGTCCGCCTCGTCCGAGCCTGTCCAACAGCGACACTCCCACCGGCCCGAGCAGGGCGCGGTCCGAATCGAGGATGGAAACGAGCGCGAGCCGACAAGTCTCGATCGGGTTGACGAGCGCCCATCCCGCCAACACCCACGACGGGAGCCCCCACCGAATGAACGCACCCATGACTCCGAAGCTGCCGAGGGCGAGGAAGATCAGCCACCCGGTGAGGCCGATGGTGGTGGCTCGACGCGTCGACGGACTGGCCGCCGACAACCACAAGCCGAACGAGGCGAAGGCGGTAGCAAGCAGAACGGTGAAGCCGAACAGCGCGAGCACCAGCCGCGTGGACACTCCCTGCACGCTGGCGACGATCCCGGTGACGCCGAAACCGACGGTGAGCGACAGGATTACCGCTGACCAGACGCCCAGCCACTTGCCGATGTACACCTCGAACCGCGACACGGGCTGGGCGAGCAGGTAGTCGAGGGATCCGATCTCGCGCTCGCCGGCCAGCGCCGACGCGGCCGGGAAAAGGGCCATGAGAGGCACTACAAACAGAGCCAGGTGCATCAGTCCTGCGATCGCCCGCGCAAAGCCCCGATATCCGAGTACCACGCTCTGGGCTCCTCCCAGCACCATAAGGAGCACGCCACCGGCGATCAGCACGCCGGAGTAGATGAGAAACCAGTAGGTTCGCACCGAATCGACGAGCTCGCGCCGGGCGAGGGTTCGAACCGCTCTCATCATGTGTCTTCCGCGACCAGCCGGAGCTTTCGGCTCGCGTCGTCTCCGCTCGTTGTTGCCCTGACCAATCGTTCGAGAACGGTTTCCAGCCGCGGGTCCTTCGGTGCGCCCGCAGCGCGGAGCGGACGAGCGACACCTGACCGCCGCCACAGCTCGTCCACCTCACCATCGAACGCGAAGCGGCCCCGGTGGAGAAGGACCACCCGCTCGGCAAGTGCCTCGATATCATCGAGCCGGTGCGAGGCGAAGACGAGCGTGGTGTCCGGGGGTGTCGCCTCCAAGACCCGAAGGAAATCTCGCCGCGCGCTGGCATCGAGGCTGGCGGTGGGCTCATCCAGCAGCAGCACCGATGCTCCGCTGCCCATGGCGGCAGCAAGGAGCGCCTTCTGAATCATCCCTCCCGAAAGTTCGCCGAGACGCCTGTGGCCAAGCGCGGGCAGCGGCAGGCCGAGCGTGTCGAGGACGCCTTCCATTCCATCGATCGTGATCCCGCGCAGGTTGCAGAGAAACGAGACGAACTCCGCCAATCGCATATCGTAGCGCGGCGGTTGCTGTGGAACGTAGCCGATCCGGGCGCGGACCTGCCTGCCCTCGGCCCCGGCGCCCGCAGCCAGCCCGTCCAGTGTCAGGCTCCCCTCGAACCGGCACAGCCCGAGGAGGCAGTGCAGAAGTGTCGTCTTGCCCGCGCCGTTGAGTCCGAGCAGGGCCACCCGCTGCCCGCTCGGAATGTCGAAATCGATGCGGTCGAGAACCGCTTGCTCGTCGTATCGCTTGGTGAGCGATCGGGCCGTGATCATCGATCGTGTCCCAGGCGGGCGACAAAGCCGGTTCGCTCGGCACCGCGTCGCCGAAATGTCACCGGGCGCCGAAACGCGGCGCCGAGCCCTCCCACGGCCAGCAGCCCGAGCCCTGCCCACACGAGCACGCCGGCGGCCGGAGCTCCCCTCGGGCCCGCGACCGCCGTCGGAACGGGCGCCTCCCGCTCCCACCGGGTCAGCTGGGCGGCACGCAGCCGCGGATTGGAATCGACCGCGGTCGGCTGCGGCTCGAGCAGCGGAAAGACGCGGCTCAGGACATCGAGCGTCTGCATCACCGGGCTGAGCGCGAACAGCTGCAGCGCCGGGTGTCGCACGACCAGTTCATCGGCGATACGTGCGTACACGAAGGGAGTATCGCCGATTCCATCACCGGCCGCGTCGAAGCCCGCGTAGTCGCTCCAGAAGTTGTATTGCCACCGGTTCCGGAATCCGCTCCCGCCGCGGCCGGCGATCTCGACCGGGCGAAGGTTGTCCACAAGATCGTTGCCGTGGAAGGTATTGCCCTGCACGGCCGGCAGGAGCCGGACACCGACCCGATTGTCGAAGATGAGGTTGTCCTCGAACCGGTTGACGGCTCCGCGAGTGAGCGGCGAGTTGTCGAGATGGATCCCGGCGCCATTGCGTGCAAACAGGTTGCCGGCGGCCACCACGTCATCCGCGTCCTTGAGCCCCAACCCCATTCCACCGAGGCCCTCGGCTTCCGCGAACACGTTGTCGATGAGCCGGATGTCGGCCGAGTACATGATGAAGGCGCCCACTTCGTTACGCAGAAAGCGGTTCCGCTCGAAGCGGTTCTGATCGCTGTACATGTAGTGGAGACCGTACCGACCATCTGTGATCAAGTTGTCGCTGACCACGAGGCCGTCGGAGAAGAAGATGACCACGTCGCGAGTGCCGATCACCTGGTTGCGCTCGATCAGCGACCCGGAGCTTTCCCACAGACGGATCCCGTCGCCGCGGCGCGGCCGCGGAAAAGGCTTTCCCTCGATCCGGTTGTCCCGAACCACGGAGCCGGGCGCGTTCTTGAGGTAGATGCCGTAAAACACGTCCTCGAAACGGTTGGCCTCGATCCTTGCAGGCGCGTCGCGTACCATGATGCCGGCGTGCTCCGCATCCACCCGATCGCCCGAGCCCCGGACGACGAAACCACGGAGGGTAATGGGAGCGACCGCCTCGATTACGTGGCCCTCCCCACCGCCATCGACCACCGGCCACCCTCGGCCGATGAGGACCACTGCCCGATCGATCCACAGACTTTCGCGGTAGGTCCCGCTCGATACCGTGACGGTGTCACCGGGGCTGGCGGCCATCAGTGCTTCCCCGATGGTCGGAAATGTCCCGGGCACCTCGAGCCCGCCCTCACGTTCGTCGGCTCCGGGGCCACCTGCCTCGGCCTCGGCGACCTTGTCCTCCCGGGTCTGCGCGGTGACAGGGTTCGAGGCGCTGCAGACCAGCAGCGCCGCGCCGAACACCGCTCGACAACAGAGGTTCACGCCGCCCCGCTGTTTCGCGTTCGGATCCACTCGAGCACCAGAACCACAGGCCCAATGAGCGCCGCGATCACCATGAGCAGCGCGCCCGCGGCCGGCGCGCTGGTGACGGTGAAGTTCCCGACCTGGGTCGCGCCGATGAACCTGGGCACGAACGGCGCGATCGAAATCGGAGCGTCCGGCGATAGGTTCGTTCCGTAGGTGGCCAGCCAGCCCTGGAAGTCGAACAGCATCACGATACCGAACAGCGCAAAATCGATGTAGCCGATAGCGGCGATCGGCATGCGGCCCACCAGCGCCGCGAGCAAGGCAAAACCCAGGAAGCGGAGAATGAAGAACGAGATGAACTTGAACTCCGGGAACTCGTTCGGCTCGATCTGCTGCATCCCGATGTAGTGATTGAGTATGTTCACCTCCGTCAGGTCCCCACGGACGGTGCTCGGATAGATGAGCATGTCGAGACCCGCCGGATATTGCGGCGCGTGCAGGGTGATCTTCCACACCGGCAGAAAGATGCTCGGCAGGAGGGCGAGGGCCGCGATGACCACGAGGAGGCGGCTGACGCCCGAAATCTCTCCCTGCAAGAACGACGTCAGACGGTCCATGTCTACCCTCTCGCGTGGTGAGGAGCCCCCATTACTCAGAAGGGCTCCGACGGTCGGTCTCGGAGCGAGCCCGCCTCCGTTGGCGCTCTAGCAGCCGGCCAGACGGAGACGAACCCGCGCGTCATCATGGGACAGCCCGGGCCTCGGCCATGGCCCGGGCGTCCCCCCGGCGAGGTAGTGGTCGCGGCCGCCTACGGCTTCACCAACAGGTACCCGGTCATCTCGAGGTGGAGCGCCGAGCAGAACTCGGTGCAGTAGTACGGGAATACGCCGGCCTGGTCGGCCACGAAGCGCACGACCTGCGACTCGCCGGGCTCCAGGCTGAGGTTGATGTTGTACTTGTCGATGGCGAATCCGTGCGTCGCCTCCTGCGCCTGCTCGATGTTCGTGATGTGGATTACGACCTGGTCTCCGCGGTTTACCTCGATGTGCTCGGGATTCAGGTGGCTGCGGACGGCGGTCATGTACACGTGCACCTCGTTGCCCCGCCGCTCGATGCGCTCTTCGCCGGGCAGGGCAGGATCATCGGCGGGACCCATTCTGCTCGCATCGTAGCCGATCTGCGGGTACACGAGCATGGGCTCGAGCTTGTCGGCCTTGATGATCTGTGCGTAATGCGGCTCCCCGATGCCGATCGGCATATCGTACAGCAGCTGCATCTGGTCGCCACTGATATCGATGAGCTGGAAATTCTGCGGGTGCAGCGGACCCACCGGCTGGAAGCGATCGATCGCCCACTTGTCGAGCGAGACCAGATAGTTGCCGTCGGGTGACTTGGTGTCGCCCTCGGCAGCGGCCAGGTGGCCTACGTTGTAGTGGACGGGCAGCTTCTCGAGCACTCGTCCCTCACTGATGCTCCACTTCGCCACCGCTGTCTCGATGAACAGACTCGTGAACGCGATGTCGTTGTCGGCGAACTGCGTGTGCAGAGGACCCAGCCCCAGCTCGACCTGCTTTTCGACCACCGCGTCGAAGTCGAGGATCGGGACGCCATAACGGTCGGTGCCGGAGAAGGTCCGGTCGGCGATCGCCTGTTCGATTTGCGCCCACGAGTACACGGTGGCGTGCGGATCGAGCTTGCCCGAGATCACCAAGCGCGAACCGTCGGGCGTGACGTCCACGCCGTGCGGGCTCTTGGGCTCCGGGATGAAGAACAGCAGCCCTTCGTCGATCGCCGTCTGGAGCGGGATGACCCGGCGACCCTGAACCGTCACCGTCTTGCCGGGCTCGGCCGCGACTTCAGCTGCCCGTTGCCAGTTGACGAGGTGCAGATAGTCCATGTCGTTGGCGATCGTCCCGGCTTCGAAGAACGGCGCGCCCCCTGTCGCCAGCTCGGTGTTGAATGAGTTGATGAACGCCCAGCCGAACGACGGGCCTCGACCTGCATCCGAGAGATCCTGCCAGTAAGGTGGGAGCTCGATAGTGAAGGAGCGATCGAGATCGATGCGCCCGGCCTCACGATCGAACTTGAAGAACGTCACCGCCCCACGGTATTTGTCCTCGTAGTCGTCGAGGCTTGCGTAGCTACCGTCCAGCGGCACGGCGTACTGACTGGCTTCGATCACGTACTCCGTGTTGGGCGTGACGAAAGTGCCGCCGTGGTTCGATCCCATGAGCGGATCGGTCACCAGCTGCTTCGTCTCGAAGTCCCGCAGGTCGATGACCGCGATGCGCGGATTGGCCTTGTCATTGATGAACAGAAACTGGCCGTCGTAGTCGCCGTCCGTCTCGGACAGGGCCGGATGGTGGGTGTCGCCCCAATAGATCTCCCGGCCCCCGACCCTGCCCTCCTCGAACAACCGCTCGTGCTCCTCTGCACCGTACCCGTAACCCTGCCACGGCTCGGGCGTAAACACGCCGATCACCTTGAGCAAACGCATCGAGGGCATCCCGATCACCAGCACCTGACCGGAGTGCCCGCCGGATGCGAACATCACGTATTCATCGTGTTTGCCGGTCGGAACGTACGTCTTGACTGCGGCGACGATGTCGGACTCGCTAAGTCCCCGTGCTGCGGCGATGTCGCCGATGTCCCCGCTCGCTGCTCCCGTCCCCTGGCCGCCGCATGCGTACGTCAGGGCCAACACAGCCAGCGCCGTCGCCGACGTGATGCCGAGCGTACGCCATTTCCTGTCTCTCATCGTCGCCTCTCCTGTTCATTCCGCAGTGCATGCCGAGCAGCACAGATGTGGACGCGGCTTCGGTCGAACCGGCCGCGGCCGCTTCTTCCTCGGTTACGCTCCGGAGATATTCGTACAGCGCCCGCGCCTCGTCGGGCTGCACGTTCTGGTTCGGCATGGGTGTGAAGTACTCGCCCAGCATCTGTCTGGCGGTTTCGTCGTTGGCGAGCATCGAGTCCGGGTTCGTGATCATGCGATAGATCCACTCGTACTCCCGCCTCTCCGTGACCCCGAGCAGGTCCGGGCCCACCAGCTTCCCCGCACCGACCGTGTGGCACGCCACACAGCCGCGTTCCTTGAACAGCCGCTCCCCATCCGCGGCCAGCGATCCATCGATAGCGCCCGTGGGGGGCGCGGGTACGGCAGTCGATCGCTCGACACCTTCCGTGCCTTCGGCGGTGTTGGCGGCGGCCTGTTCTCCCGCACTGCCCTGCGTCGCACTCCCCTGCGTGTCGTCGTCTCCGGATCCACCGCAGGCGGCGATCGAGAGGACCATAACCAGCGCCACGGCGGCGAATCGTTCGGTCCAGGCGGGGCGATCGGGGCGGTTTCTGTCTCGGGTCGGCACCTGCGATCCTCCTCCCTCCGCGCGTGGATGCACGCCACCGTCGACGTGAATGTTGGCCGAAAGCTAGAGACAGGCCCGGGAACCGTCTGTAGGGGAGGGTTCGTGGGGAAGTGTAATCGAATCGCCGGGGGCGGTGTGGGGGATTTCCTGACGGTCGCGCGTGCCGGCGATGACGGCGGTTGATGACGACCGGGGCGCCGCCTACGTTGTGGCGCTCCGCTCCACGTGGCAGCCGAACGCCGAAGCGGGAGAGCATGTCTGCCCCCGCGACAGGCTACCGCCGCGCAACGGTGGTCCGCGCGCGACCGTGCCCGACTACCCGGACGGCTCCTGAGGGACAAGAGGACGAACGTGGCGCCTGCTGACAACGGCGACTGGCGACCGGAGTTTCAGCGTCGCTTCCTATTCCTGATCTCCTTCGTCCTTGTCCTCACGATCGTTGGGACGATCGCCTTCCTGCAATTCCCCGAGTTCAACCTCTCGGACGCCTTCTACATGACCGTGATCACCATCACCGCGGTAGGCTACGAGGAGGTGCACCACCTGAACGACGCGGGGCGGTTCGTCGCCACCGTTCTGCTCGTCGGCGGCATCACCGCACTCGGACTCTGGTTCGCGCTCATCACCGCCGCTCTGGTCGAAATGGACCTGGCGCACGTCTTTCGAACCCGGCGTACCATGAAGAAGATCACCAAGATGAGAGACCACATCATTCTGTGCGGCGCGGGACGTACCGGGAGGCAGGTTACCCGGGAGCTCGTCGCCTCGCGTGTTCCCTACGTCGTGATCGAAAACGATCCGGAGCGCGCCGAGCTGGTGCGCGAGATCGACCCCGACGCGCTGGTGCTCGAGCGCGATGCGACGCACGACGAGACGTTGGTCACGGCGGAGATCGGTACGGCCCGCGGACTGCTCGCCGCGCTCAGCTCGGACACGGACAACGTTTTCGTGTGCCTGAGCGCGCGGGACCTGCAGCCGAACCTCACCATCGTGGCGCGGGCCCACGATGAGGAAAGCATCCAGAAGCTCCGCAAGGCGGGCGCGGACCAAGTGGTGAGTCCGAACATCATCGGGGGTAGCCGCATGGCGTCGCTGCTCCTGCGCCCGAGCGTGGTGAGTTTTCTCGATGTGGTGACGCGCAGCGAGGCCCTCGCACTTCGGCTCGAGGAGGTCGAGGTGCCCGGAGACTCGCCGCTACTCGATCGCACGCTAGCCGATGCGGCGATCCGGCAGAAGACCGGACTCATCGTGATCGCGATTCGACGGGCGATCGCTGGCCACGCGCCCTCGCTTCTTTACAACCCCGGCCCGGACGAGCGTATCCACCCCGGCGATGTGCTCATCGCCCTCGGCGAGCCGGAGCAGATGAAAGGGCTGGCGAGACTCGTCCAAGCCTGAGATCGGCCGGTCCGCGGCTGCCCCGCGGTCATCGGCTGGAGCGGACGTTTACGTCACCGGGATCACGGGACCAACGGCCGACCGCGAGCCTGCCGCGCTGGACGGGATCAGTGCAGACGGAGCAAGGTCTGCCCGCCCGGGTGCCCCACGCGGAGAACATCATCCCGCCCGTCGGGTCGGCTCAGAATCTCCACCTCGGTCGGCTGCTCGATCGTGTGGGTCAGGTGGGGAACGCCCTCCAGCTCGCCGAGCATGATCTCGATTGTGCGATCGTGCGCGTCGTACGCGACTCCTCGCAGCGGGTAGTCCGATTCCTGCTCCTGGGCGCCGATGCTCGGGTCGTCGATTTCGATCGACGTGAGTCGGCTTGCGTTGCGGTTCGTGAACTCCTGGAGTCTCTTGGCCCATCGTTCACGCGGGACCACGTGGCCCAGTATCTGCCTGCCGCCGCTCTCCCTCATGCTTGTTTTCTCCGCTCAAATCTTCGATGCCGAGACGCGTCTCGGCGAACCCCCCGCGGGCCCTCTCCCGATGGTGTAACGTTGCAAGCCCGACTCGCCTCGTCTGTGGGGCGGTTCCTGCGGCTGGCTGTCGGGAGGAGTCGACGCGCCGGTGTGGGGATTCTCCTTACGCGTCCGTTCGGAGCTTCTCCAGCGCCTTCGCTGCTCCACCCAGGGGACGCGCGGCAGCCGCGATGTCCCGCCACGGGTCTTCACGCTGCCCGAGACGGCGGAACAGGTTCGAGAGGGTGTAGTCGCGCGGCACCAGATCGGCATCGCCGAGCTCATCCCAGTCGAGGGGTGCGGCCACGGGTGCCCCGGGCCGGGCGCGCACCGAGTAGGGCGCCACGCCCGTCTGGCCGTAGGCGTTCCGCATGAAGTCCAGATACAGGCGGCCGCCGCGTTTCGCCTTGCGTTGAGCGATGGTGAACCGATCCGGCTCCCGTTCCACCAGGAGCTCGGCGGCGCTGCGAGCGAAGTCGCGGACCCGATCGAACTCCTGCCGCCGCTCGAGCGGGACGACGACATGCAGCCCGCGCGAGCCCGTCGCCATGACGAAGGGCCTCAGCTCGAGCGTCTCGAGCAGCTCCCGAAGCGTCCGCGCGCCCGCCTTCGCCAGCGCGAATCCAGCCTCGTCATCGCCCACCGGGGGATCGAGGTCGAAGATCAACCGGTCCGGCGTGCGCGGCCGATCCCGGCGGCTCGGCCACACGTGCAGCGTCACGGCCGCCTGGTTGGCGAGATAGACGAGTGTCGCCGCATCCTGACACAGCACGTACTCCACTTCGCCGCCCTCCACCTTCTCGAGGGTCACGCTCTCGATCCAGTCGGGAAAGTGAGCCGGCCGGTTCTTCTCGTAGAAACCCTCGCCCGATAGGCCGTTTGGGAAGCGCTGCGTGCTCAGAGGCCGGTCGTGCAGGTGGGGAAGCATGGTTTCGGCAATCCGCCGGTAGTAGTCGATCAGATCGCCTTTGGTGATCCCGGCGTCCGGAAACAGCACTTTGTCGCGGTTCGTCACCTCGATCCGGCGCCCCTCGACTTCGATCGTGACGTCCATCGCCGACTCCGGGCTACTGCGGCCGCTCGGCCGGGCCTCGCTCCCCCTCCTCCTCCGCGACCTCTGCCAGCGTCCGACCACTGAGGACCGACGCGGGCTGCGTGCTGACGGGATTCCGGCGCGCGGACGCCTCCTCGTCTTTCATCTTCACCAGGAGCCACGCGTCCTCCTCGCCACCCGGCCTGGCGTGCACGAGCGCCCAGCCGCCCCGGAGCTTCTTCCCCTCGAGCCACACCTCCAGCTTCCCCTCGGCCAGGGAGCTTTCCATATCGGCGTCGTCCTCCTCCCGCTCGGCGCGGATATTCCTGTAGCTCCCCCGGTCCCAGACCAGAACCGGCCCCGCTCCGTACTCTCCCTCCGGAATCACGCCCTCGAAGTCGGCGTAGTCGAGCGGGTGATCCTCGGTACGGACCGCCAGTCGCTTCTCGCGCGGATCAGTCGACGGTCCCTTCGGAACGGCCCAGGAGGCGAGGACGTTCCCGATCTTCAGCCGGAAGTCGTAGTGGTGGGTCGAAGCGCCATGCTCCTGGATGACGAACATGGGACCGCCGGCCGAGTCGGACACGTCCCTGCCGCTCGGTTCCGGGGTGTTTGGGAAAGCTCGTCTGGCGCGATACTCCCGTAGCGAGGCCATCTCGAGTCGGATTGCAGCCGCGGCGCCTCTTCGTCCTCGTCTCCAGTGAGGCGAGGGGACGGACCCGTCAAGATAGAGGGTGGTGGATTTCCCGACAGCCGACCGCCGGTTCTGCCCGACAGACCGGGCCAGGACTCCGCTCTACCTTGTTAACGGCAGCCTTCCCCAGCGGCCGCTACGTGTCGTGGCCCGCGACGGCGGCCAGTCCGAGGCAGCATGGGGAAGTAAGGCGCTCCCGGGGAGGTCCCCGATGACCGAGCGGCGATCCGACGAGAGTCGGCAGCGGATGGTCGAGGCGCAGATCGTATCACGCGGTGTGACCGATCCGGCCGTGATCGCGGCCATGCTCCGCGTCCCGCGGGAAGCGTTCCTGCCCCCCGAGATGGCGGAGTTCGCCTTCCAGGACTCGGCCCTGCCGATCGAAGAGGGCCAGACGATCTCCCAGCCGTACATTGTGGCCGCGATGGCGGAGGCGCTGGGACTCAACCCGTCCGACCGTGTCCTCGAGGTGGGCACCGGATCGGGCTACGCCGCCGCGGTGCTCGCCTCGATCGCATCCGAGGTGTACACGGTCGAGCGGCACGGGGCGCTGGCCGCAAGCGCCCGCGACCGCTTGCAGGCGCTAGGGTACGACAACGTGCACGTCCGGCACGGCGATGGCTCGCTGGGTTGGCCGGAGCATGCGCCCTACGATGCGATCGTGGTCGCGGCCGGCGGACCCGAGATCCCGCCCGCTCTTCGCGACCAACTGGCCCCGCACGGCCGTCTCGTCATCCCTGTCGGTCCGACTCCGCGGATGCAGCACCTAGTCCGGCTGCGGCGCACCAACGGTGCGTTCGAACGGGAGCGATTGAGGGCCGTCACCTTCGTTCCCCTCATTGGCGCGGGCGGTTGGGAAGCCGAAGGCGCGCCTGAGACAATTCGACCGTCGGCGGCGCACTCCGCGTCCCGACTCGTACGCGAGACCTGCGAGCCGCTCGCCGGCATCGACGAGGTTCCGCTGGGATCCACCCTGGAGCGGATCGGCGACGCGCGCATCGTGCTGCTCGGCGAGGCGAGCCACGGCACATCGGAGTTCTACCGGATGCGAGCGCGGATCTCCCGCGAGCTGATCGAGCGCCACGGTTTCAACGTCGTGGCCGTCGAGGCCGACTGGCCCGACGCCGTTCGCATCAACGACTACGTGCACGACCGGCCGCGGATCGATCACGGACACGAGCCGTTCACGCGCTTTCCGACCTGGATGTGGCGCAATCACGAGGTGAGCGAGTTCGCAGCGTGGCTCCGCTCCTACAACGGCGAGCAGGACGAGCCCCGGCGGCGTGCTTCCTTCCATGGCCTCGACCTGTTCAGCCTGTACACATCGATCGCTGCGGTCCTCCATTACCTCGACGATGTGGACCCGGAAGCGGCTCAGATCGCTCGGCGCCGTTACGGCTGTCTGACGCCGTGGCAGGCGGACCCGGGGACCTATGGGCGCGCCGCTCTCAGCGGCCGGTTCGAAACGTGCGAGGCGGAGGTTGTGAGCATGTTAAGTGACATGCTCACACGGCGAATCGACTACAGCGCGCGCGACGGTGAGCGTTTCCTCGACGCGGCCCAGAACGCACGCCTGATCGTGAACGCGGAGCTCTATTATCGGATCATGTACTACGGGTCGGCCGAGTCATGGAATCTCCGCGACCGCCACATGTTCGACACGCTCCAGACGCTGCTCGCCTTCTACGGACCCGACTGCAAGGCGATCGTGTGGGCACACAATTCACACATCGGCAACGCCGCCGCCACCGAGATGGCCGCCCGGGGCGAGTTCAACATCGGCCAGCTCTGCCGGCAGGAGTTCGGCCCCGACGTATATCTGATCGGGTTCGGAACGCACGCGGGGACGGTGGCGGCCGCGCCCGAGTGGGGCGCGGAGATGGAGGTCATGGATGTGAGACCGTCGTACCCCGAAAGCTACGAGCGCCTGTTCCACGACACGGAGATGGACGCGTTCATACTCCATCTGCGCGAGCCGGCGCGACCGGAAGTGCGGGAGGAGCTCGGAGGGGCGCGGCTCGAGCGGGCGATCGGTGTCATCTATCGGCCCGAGACGGAGCTGCTCAGCCATTACTTCCAGGCGATCCTGCCCCGGCAGTTCGACGAGTACATCTGGTTCGATCGTACCGAGGCCGTCACCCCGATCCGGACGCCCGCCGCCGCGGGCGTCCCCGACACCTATCCATTCGGGGTGTGAGGAGAGCGGATGAGACCGGACCGCGAACGCGTGCTGACGGAAGGTTTGATCGCGGGCTTCATCGGCTACGCGACCGTCGTGCTGGTGTACGGGTTCGCGAACCTGATCGCGGGCCGGTCGTTCTTCCATACCGCCGCCGTCCTCGGGCGGGCGGTGATCGGCGGTACGCCCTCGCCGGACCTGTCCGCTCCGGGCCCCATCCTCGCGTACAACGGCATCCACCTGATCGCCTTCATCCTCATCGGCTTCGGAGCCGCGTGGCTGATCGGACAGGCGGAGAGGCATCCGGCCATTTGGTACGTGATATTCTATGCGTTTCTGGCGGCGTTCTTCCTCAGCATCGTCGTCATCCGCATCGTCGCCGCGCCCATGATCGATCAGCTTCCTTGGGGCTGGCCCGTGGTATGGGTGAATTTGGCCGCGGCCGTGACCATGGGAGGCTATCTGTGGCTGGCGCACCCCCGGCTGTGGCGCGAGGTGACCGAACATGGGGATCCGGAGATGGGTGGTGAGTAGCGCCTCGCGAGCGCGGATCCTGTTCGAGTGGGTGCTCGGCATCGCCGCCGGACTGCTGCTCATCTGGTGGGGAACCGTGCTGGACGCACGGCAGGAGCCCGCCGCCGCCGTCATCCTGTTCCTGCTCGCCTCGATCGCCCTCGCCGCGCCGCTCGCGCTGGGGTGGAAGCGCCGGCCGCGCGGCTAGAGCCCTTCCGCGTCTTTTTCCATCTGCGCGAGGTAGCGGTCCAGGCGCTCCAAGCTCGCATCCCAGGCGCGGGGCCTGGCCGCGCGGCCGTACAGGACGATGAGGAGCAGCGACACCACGATTCCGGTCGAGGCGAGAACCAGGATCACGATGGCCAGCATCATGCGGCCGCCGACCGCTCCCTGGCGCAGCTCGTCGATCTCGATCTCGGCGATTACGGCCAGGGTGACCCCTTCAACCGTCAAGGGACCGTAGGCGCATAGAACCCGCGCTCCGCGGTAGCTGGTCGATTCCACTATCCCCGACTCCCCTGCCAGCGCCCGTCGCACAGGCTCCGTGTCGACCGTGGTGCGGAGCACGCTCGACTCCGAGGCGAAGCGGGAGTCGGTTCGCATCCGGTAGTCGGGACCGACGACGTACGTCTCGCCGGTGCGCCCCATCCCTTCGGTGAAATGCATGATCCGGTTGAGTGGCTCCATGGTGATCTGAAAGGCGAGAACCCCGATCCGGGAACCGCTGGCATCGTGCACGGGGCTGGCCACAAAGCTCGAGGGCCTATCGCTGCTGGGAGCGTACGAGCGGACCGCCGAGAAAGCGACGAAGCCCGGTTCGGAGGCGTCGAGCGAGCGGTGGAATACCTCGCCGAGCCCCGTGTCGCGCCACGGGCCGTCCCGCAGGTTCGTCCCGAAGTCGTCCTCCTTCCTCACCGAGTAGACGAGGTTCCCGTCGCGGTCGATAAGAAACGCGTCGTAGTAACCCTGCGAGTCGATGAAGCGGCGGACCCGCGGGTGGACGCGCGCGTGAATCGAGCTGTACAGTGAGCCGTCCGGGGCCGCATCGAGCCCCTCCTTCTCCCCCTCGGCGAACGGATTCTCGTCGATGTAGAGCCGGCGCAGCGTCGCACCCGGTTCGGCGTCGAGCCCATACCAGCCCCGGTCGAGTTCCGTCAGGGCGCGAATCACGGAGTCCTGCGCGCTCCACAGCACCGTCTCCGATCGCACCGTCTGTATGTAGTCGCGGAGGGCGGCGGTCCGGAGCTCCAGCAGGGTGAGGAGCTCGTCGCCGGCTTCACGCACCACCGCCGCCCTGGCGCGCCCGACCAGGGCCGCGTAGGCCGCTGCCGCCCCGACGAGGGCGACCAGGCTCACCAGCGCCGCGATTCGCCGTCGCTTACCGATCGGTTCAAGCACGCGACTGCCCGGCGCCAAGCTCGGCCTCCCGATCCCGGAGCAGACCGTCCACCACCCGCCAGGTGAAGGCGAAGAACTCGAACCCTTCGCGACTGATGCGGCCCGCTTCGGCGTCATCGACCGCGTGGCCCGCGATCTCGAACAGCTCGTCGCGCGACCGCTGCAAGTCGGAGGCGCCGACCAGCTCGCGGGCGCGTGCCCCGAGCTGCAGGATGGCCCGGTTGTACTGATCGATGCGGCGTTTCTTGCGCCGCGAACCGAGCTGGAGCAGTCCGGAGGCGAGCAACGCGGCCATGGTGACGAAGAGGGCGATCGGCTCCGCGTTCTGCTGGAGGAAAGAGGGAGCGTCCCGGTCGTAGAATCTGCGCGCCCCGGCGTGGATCGGGATGAACGTGCCGCCTCCCGGCTCGGGCGGGGTGATGAAGCCGGCCAGCGGCGTCAGGTTGACCAGCTCGCGGCGCCGGTCGAACAGAACGGCCGTGAGGCGGTTCACCAGCTCGTCGTCGACCCCCGCCGCCGCGACCAGCAGCCGCTGGACGGCGACTGTAGGCAGATCCGTTTCCGGCACCGCCGGCGAGCCACGGTAGGCGCCGACCGGAATCACCCCCGGCTCGACGGCGGGCTGCCGGAGCTGGATCGCCGCCGCATGGCGAATCGGCACCAGCCGCACGGCCGTCGCCTCGGTGAGGGCGAGGATCGACCGGTTTCCCGCCGCCCGGACGCGGAACACGGCGTCGACGGCCCCGTCGATCAGCGCCCAATCCGCCGCTGGCGCCGACATGCTCAACGCTTCGATGTCGTCCGGTCCGAGCCCGTAGTGCCCGACCAGCTCCCAGAACGAGCGCGTCTGTCCGGACTCCTGCGGCGGAATGGCGATCTTTCGTCCGCGCAGGTCGCCGACATCGAGGATTTCCGCTTCCTCGCGCACCACGAGCTGAAACAGATCGGGGTAGAGGCCCGCGACCACCCGCGCTTCGGGGCCGGGCCGCGAGTCGGCCTGGACCGCCGCCAACTCGACCCGACCCTGCGCGAGGAGGCGGAGGTTCTCGGCCGAGCCGGAGGTCTCGAGCACCTCGATCTGGACTCGGGGGTGGTGGTGCTCGAACACATCGGCGATCGCACTCGCCATCTCGTACGCCTCGCCCGTGACGGGCCCGGCGGCGACCGAGATACGATGGGTCCTCGCGCCGTTGAGTAGCACGAGGCCGCCTCCGAAGGCGACGAGCATGAAGAGGGCGAACAGCGACAGGACTCTCGTGCTCACGGGGGATTAGTACGGAGTCGGTGCGCGCCGAGCAATGAGTTGGCGGCGGCCGGTCGGGCGCGGGCGTCCCGCCGTCTTGCCACTTGGGCTGCACGCGCGCCGGACCGTAAGTTGACACCCGCGAACCGAATCGGATCGTTGCACCCGGGAGC
This sequence comes from uncultured Gemmatimonadota bacterium, assembly GCA_964550085.1. Taxonomy (GTDB): domain Bacteria; phylum Gemmatimonadota; class Gemmatimonadetes; order Palauibacterales; family Palauibacteraceae; genus JBFILW01. The sequence goes on along the minus strand of CAZJXR010000030.1, from coordinate 5,427 downwards.
GCGCATGCCAGCGGACAGTGACGAGCGCCCTCGTCGGCAGCGCCGGCCGCAACAGAGGCGGCAGAGGAAATCGCCGCGGGCGGTGGTCGGATGGCGCGAGTGGGTCACGCTGCCGGAGCTGGGAATCGAGACGATCAAGGCGAAGATCGACACCGGAGCTCGCTCCTCGGCGCTCCACGCGTTCGATGTCGAAGTCTTCCGTCGGGACGGCGTCGAGCGGGTGCGCTTCAAAGTGCACCCGTATCAGCGGGACAGCTCGGTGACCATCCGGGCGGAGGGCGAGGTCGTGGACCACCGGTCGGTGCGTTCGTCCTCGGGGCACGAGTCGCTTCGCCCGGTGATCGTGACCGAGGTCGAGATGATGGGTCACCGGTGGCCGATCGAGATCACGCTGACCAACCGCGACGCCATGGGGTTTCGGATGCTACTCAGTCGCCAGGCCGTGCGCAGGCGGTTTCTGGTGGATCCGGGACGATCGTTTCTGGGCGGGAAGCGGCCACCGGCGTCGGATCGCGAGAAAAAGAGCGGCAAACGGCGCGGAGGTCGCCGGAGCCGAGCCGATGAAAGGTAGAAGATGAATATCGCCATCCTGTCCCGAAACACCTCCCTGTACTCCACCCGCCGGCTGAAGGAAGCGGGGGTCGAGCGGGGCCACTCGATGAAAGTGATCGACTATCTGCGCTGCTACATGGACATCACCTCCCATCAACCCAAGGTGTTCTACAAGGGAGAGCCGTTGGGCGGGTTCGATGCGGTCATTCCCCGTATCGGGGCCTCCTACACGTTCTACGGTACGGCGGTGGTGCGCCAGTTCGAGATGATGGGCGTCTTCCCGCTCTCGGAGTCCCAGGCCATCTCGCGCTCCCGCGACAAGCTGCGCAGCCTTCAGCTGCTGGCTCGGGCCGGGATCGGGCTACCCGTCACCGCGTTCGCCCATTCGACCAAGGACGTGCAGGGACTGATCCGGACCGTGGGCGGTGCACCCCTGGTAGTCAAGCTGCTGGAGGGGACGCAGGGGATCGGCGTCGTGTTGTGCGAGACCAAGAAGGCGGCCGAGTCGGTGGTCGAGGCGTTCCGCGGCCTCGACGCCAACATCCTGGTGCAGGAATTCATCAAGGAGGCAGGCGGCATGGATATCCGCTGCTTCGTCATCGGCGGTCGAGTAATCGCTGCGATGAAGCGACAGGGCGCCGAGGGGGAGTTTCGCTCGAACCTGCACCGGGGCGGGAGCGCCGAGAAGATCAAGATCACCCCGGAGGAGCGATCCACCGCTGTGCGCGCCGCCCGCGAGGTGGGACTCAACGTGGCCGGTGTCGACATCCTGCGCTCGAACCACGGACCGGTCGTTATGGAGGTCAACTCGTCGCCGGGACTGGAGGGCATCGAGGCGGCTACCGATGTGGACGTGGCCGGCAAGATCATCGAGTTCCTCGAGAAAAACGCGAAACCCGGCAAGACCCGGGACCGCATCAAGGGCTAGGGGGGAGTGCCCGCTCCATGGTAGTCCGGCAAGCCTAGTGCCTCCATCTGCGATCGAGCTCGGAGGCGCCTCGATCCGGCCGGGAGAGCGGCGCCGGATCGAGCTCCCGGTGGCCAGACTCCCGACCCAGACCATGCTCTCCCTCCCGGTCGAGGTCGTGAACGGCACCCGGCGCGGGCCGCGCGTGTGGCTGAGCGCCGCCATTCATGGCGACGAGCTGAACGGGATGGAGGTGATCCAGCGCGCCTTGCAGGAGGTGAAGCCGCACACGCTGCGCGGACAGATCGTCGCCGTCCCGATCGTCAACGTGTTCGGCTTCATCGACCAGGACCGCTACCTGCCCGACCGTCGGGATCTCAATCGTTGCTTCCCCGGATCGCCGCGTGGGTCGCTCGCCTCGAGGCTGGCCCACCTGTTCATGAGCACCGTCGTGAGCGGCTCGCACTACGGAATCGACCTCCACACCGGCTCGCACCACCGCACCAATCTTCCGCAGGTGCGCGGCGACCTGGCGGACCCGGAGACGCGCCGGATCGCGGAGGCGTTTGGGGCGCCGATCATGATCCACGGCGACTGCCCCCAAGGGTCTCTGCGCCAGGCCGCCGCGCGGCGGGGAATCCCGGTGATCGTGTACGAGGCCGGTGAGCCGTTGCGGTTCGACGAGGAGGCGATCGCGATCGGCGTGCGAGGGGTGCGCAACGTGATGACCGACCTCGGCATGATGCCGAAGCGTCGGCGGTCACGGACCCGCTGCGTGCAGGCATCCCGTCGCACCTGGATCCGGGCCCGGCGGAGCGGGGTGCTGCAGCTTCAGATCCGGCTGGGCGATACGGTGGCCAAGGGGCAGACATTGGCTACCATCCGCGACGTGTTCGGGGAGGAGCACACGGACCAGCGCAGCCCATCGGACGGACTGGTGATCGGCCATACCAACAACCCGCTCGTCAACCAGGGCGATGCCATCATCCACCTGGCCCGGGACGTCGAGACGGTCCGGCCGTAGGAATGTTGGCGTCCCGGCAGGGCTGCGCGCATTTTTGAGCGCTTTCGTTCCGCACGGCCCGAAACCCTAGAGGAGCACCGGACACGAGCGTGACAGGCGAGCAGAAGCAAACACGGTTCGTCGCCTTCTTCAAGGAAGCCACCCGCCGAAAGGTCTGGGTAGCGGCAGTCGCCTACCTTGCGATCTGCATCGGACTCATCGAGCTGGTGGGAGGCGACCGCGAGAAGGCGCTCGAGGCTGGTTGCGATGACTTCGACACCAAGCCGGTCGACCTGTCTCGCCTGCTCGGAAAGATCGAGGCGTTGCTCAACGGCTGAAGCCGTGGCTGCGGCGCCGCCTGGCGCCCGCCGTGCGCGGCATCTACAGATTCGTTGCCCGCGTCACGCGGCGCCGTCACTGCATCATTCCACGGGTCCCAGATAGCGATCGAACCAGTCGAGGCTCTCCCGGACGACGACGTTCATAGGCGGCAGGTGCCCGCCGTCGACCAACACGCTGTCTTTCGGCGTCCCCGGCGTCCCGAGGAAGTGAAACATCGGTTTCTGCGCCGTCTCGAGCGGATAGAAAAAGTCGTTCGGGACGTTGATCATGAGCGTCGGGACCCCGACCCGCGGGAGAAAATTGAATGGATCCACCTCCGGCTGAGTCGGGTGCATGAGCAATCCTCCGGACAGCAGCACGGCCGCCCCGATGCGGTCTTCCACGACCAGCATTACAGGCGCCACTGCGCCCCCCCAACTGAACCCGAAGTACCCGATCCGCTCGGAGTCGATGTCGTCGCGCGAGTTCAGATAGTCGATGGTGCGTCCGATGTCCTTGGCCCACGCAATCACGTGCTCGCGCCACAGGGTGCTCTCGTCCTGAATGTCGCTTTTCAGCGCCGTGGACCGGGCCAAGGTGCCCTTGTAGACCGGGTAGGCGAGCGCGCGGCCACTTCTGGCAATGAAGTCGAATGTGCGGGGGTAGGCGTCGACGTTCTGGTTCGTTACCGCACCGATGACGTTCGAGCCGGGGAAGTACACGATCGTTTGGTACGGAGGCTGCGAGTTGCGGGGTCGGTAGAGAAACAGCGTCAGCCGCTCGCTCCCGTACGCCGCGTCCAGGCTGACCTCCTCGCGCACCCATAAGTCCATAGTGTCACGCCCCTCTTCAACCGATCGGAGCGGCGCCGAATCGTACTCGTACATCCGGCGATACACGTCGAAAATCTCGTCCGAGGCCGGCTGCTCGGAGAAATAGTCACGCAACGGCCTCTCAATCGGCTGCTGCGCCTGATCGAGGTTCTCGTCGTCGAGCACGCGCATGAGACGAAAGCCGTTCGAAGGTGAGCGATCGAACGGCGACTGCGCGTTCGCATCGGTGAACATGTACGCCGGATCGTCCCAGCCGCCGCCCAGAAGGAACCGCTTGCCATCGGTCGTGTTGTAGCACCACTCGCGCACGTTGCCGGCAACGTCGTTCGCGCCCCACCGGCTCATCCCACCATACGTGCCGCCGGGAGTCGGACCCTGCCCGGAGAAGTTGCTCGCGGGGAGAATGAAGTCACCCCAAAAGGGCGAGGCCGCCCAGTACCAGTGGTACACGGTGGGCAGCTCCTCGCCTGCCCACCGGGCGTAGGCAGCCGCCTCGAACCAGCTGACTCCGGCCACCGGAAGATCGGCTGCGCCTGACGGATAGGACCCCACTTCCCACGTGCTGGGACCGGGACGACCGGTCCGGTCGACGAACTCGCCGACGGCCGTCTCCCACGACAGCTCTTCGCCGTCGCGTACGAAGGGTTCGGTCCAGTAGGTGCGATTCGAGTAGCCGTCGGCGTCGACGAAATGTTTGAACTGCCGATTCGTCACCTCGTTGGCGCCGATGAAGTAGTCCGGCAGCTCGATCTCGAGCTGCTCGAGCGAGGGCATCCACACTGAAAAGGCGCTGCCGCCGACTCGTACCATCCCCTCGGGCAGCGAGTCCGCTCGGTCCAATCGCAGCTCGGCGCCAGCGAAATTGCCACCCCACTCGCGCACCACGGCGTAACGGCGGCCGCGGGTCGGATGCTCGATCCGGAGTCGGGTCGCGCCCCGCGGCACGCGGGCAGCGTCGAGCGGCGTCACGCCAATGGAATCCCAGTCGGCCTCCGTCGAGTTGTAGGGTCTGATCCATACCGCGGCGCCGGCCGGATCCGTGGTGATTGGGCCGATGACAGAGACGGCGGACCAGATCTCTTCGCGCATAGAGTCATCGGCGACCTCGCCCGTGACTGCTTTCGCGCGGGCGTACGCCTCCGCGTAGTGTCCGGCCGCGACGAGCTCCTGCGCCTCGGTCAGCGCCGCCACGGCCTCGAAGCCGCTCCCTCGATTGCCCCTGCCGATGAGCGCCCACACCCCGACCAACGCCAAGGCGGCCGTCGCCGGCATGAGCCACACGGCCGGCCGGCGAGCGAGCGACGTCCGCACTTCTGGACGATCGCTGGCTCGCAACTGCTCGACGAACTCGGCAACCGTCGCGTACCGATCGTCGGCCGCCGGTGCCAGCGCGCGCACGACCACCGAGTCGAGCGCCTGGGACAAGTCACTTCGTAGCGAACGCGGACCCGGTGGCTGCTCGACCGCACGCCGCATGACGCCCGCCTGCGGCGCCGCATCCCCGAACGGCGGCCGGCCGGTCAACATCTCGTACAGGACGCAGGCCAGCGAGTACAGGTCGCTCCGAGCGTCGACGTCCTCGTCGCCGATCGCCTGCTCCGGGCTCATGTACCGCGGCGATCCGACCGAGATTCCCGTCGCCGTCAGATCTCCACGCCCCGCCTCGGCGACCGCCCGCGCGATCCCGAAGTCGGCGACGATCGCGTGGCCCTCTGAGAGCAGGATGTTGCCCGGCTTGATGTCGCGGTGCACGATGCCCTGCCTGTGGGCGTAGTCGAGCGCGTCGGCCACCTCGAGTGTCAGGCGCAATG
>CAZJXR010000029.1:0-27989 GCA_964550085.1 uncultured Gemmatimonadota bacterium | reverse complement strand
TGGGAGAGTCAGTTTCCGGCCCTCAGTCCGACGAAGAACCGGGCCGGCAATCGCGTGTACCGGCGAAAAGACATCAAGCTGGTGGAGCTGCTCCGCCGACTACTGTACGAGGACGGCTACACGATTCAGGGAGCGCGCAAGAAAGTGGAGGAAATGCGCCGCGGGGGACGACTCGCCACCGCGGCCAAGGTCGTGTGGGACGTGCAAACGATCAAGGACCTGCGCCGCGAAGCCGACTCCCTCATCGAACTGCTCGATGCGGATCCTGTGCACGAACGATGATGGCGTGCACGCGGTTGGGCTGTCCGTGCTTGCCCGGGCAGCCCGGTCGCTGGCGGGGGTGGATGTGGTGGCGCCGGATCGCGAGCAGAGTGCCAGCAGTCATTCACTGACCCTCGACCGCCCCCTGCGCGCCACCCGGGGCAGGGAGGGGGAGTACGTTATTGACGGCACCCCTACCGATTGCGTCCTCGTCGCGGTCAACAAGCTGCTCGATCGACGACCGGATTTTGTCCTTTCCGGTGTGAACCACGGCCCGAACATGGGCGAAGATGTCCTTTATTCCGGCACCGTCGCGGCTGCGATGGAGGGGACCATTCTCGGCATCCCGGCCGTGGCCATCTCGTTCGCCGGTCGGGATCCAGATCGGATCCCCCAGTTCGAGCCGCTCCTCGGGCGGCTGCTGGGCTCGCTGCTCAAGGGGGATCAGTTTCCTGCCCAGACCGTTCTCAACATCAACATCCCCGACCGGGCGGCCGACCGCATCGCGGGAGTCCGCGTAACCGTCCTCGGTCGTCGCACGTACTCGGATTCACTGACCCGGATGAGCGATCCGGGCGGACGAGAGTACTACTGGATCGGCGGTGGAAGCTCGCACTGGTCGGGCGTGGAGGAGTCGGACTTCCGCGCCGTGGAAGCCGGATATATTTCGGTCACCCCGCTGCACCTCGACCTCACCAACCACCGTCTCCTCGAATCCGTCTCCACGTGGTCGATCGAGATCTGACACCCGCCTACCAACGGGGGCGGCGGCGGTTGGTGGAGCGACTGCAGGAGCTCGGCATCGACGACCTCGCCATCCTGCACGCGTTCGACACGGTCCCGCGTCACCTATTCGTTCCCGAGGCGATTCAGCACCGCGCGTATGAAGACTGCGCTCTCCCCATCGGATTCGGTCAGACCATCTCGCGACCTCTGGTTCACGCTACCTTCCTCCGCCTGCTGCGGCTGACCGGCGGGGAAAAGGTGCTCGAGATCGGGACCGGCTCGGGGTTCCAGACCGCGCTTCTCGGTCGGTTGGCGCGCGAGGTATATTCGGTCGAGCGGCTGTCGCCTCTCGCGGATCGGGCGCGCACGGCGATCGCGGCTGCCGGACTCGACAACGTGTGGCTTCTGGTCGCCGACGGAAGCCTCGGCTGGGCGCGCCACGCCCCCTACGACGCGATCCTGGTCAGCGCCGCCTCCCCACGCGTCCCGGAAGCACTGTGCGACCAGCTCGCGGACGGTGCCGCCATGCTGATACCGGTCGGCGATGAAGCCCACCAGGAGCTGTGGCGCGTGGTGCGCGACGGTGACCGATGGCAGCACAACGTCGTCGAGGGGGCGCGTTTCGTCCCCCTGGTCGGAGAGGATGTGGAGTGACGGTCGAGGCAGCCTCCGAAAACAGGACGAGCCCCCTGCGGCGCCTGTACCATTGGGTGATCGCTTGGGCCGACCGGCCCGGCGGCCCGGTGGCTCTGACGGCGATCGCCTTTGCCGAGGCATCCTTCTTCCCGATCCCGCCGGACGTCCTCCTCATCCCGCTTGCCCTCGGCCGGCCGACGCGGGCGCTCTGGTTCGCCACGCTCACCACCGTGGGCTCCGTCGCGGGTGCCATGTTGGGCTACTTGATCGGGAGCTCGCTGTACCACTCGATCGGGCGGCCGATTCTCGAGTTCTACAATCTGACCGCGCAGTACGACGCGATCGGACGGCTGTATGCCGACAACCTGTTGCTCAGCCTGGGGACGGCCGGATTCACCCCGATTCCGTTCAAAGTGTTCACCATCGCTGCGGGCGGCTTCGCCGTTTCGTTTCCGGCCTTCGTCGCCATATCGGCGGTGAGCCGCGGCGCTCGCTTCTTCCTCGTCGGTATCCTCATCGCCGCCTTCGGCGAGCGCATCCGAGGCTTCATCGAGCGCTACTTCAACCTGCTGACGATCCTGTTCGTCATTGCGCTGGTCGGGGGCTTTCTGCTCGTCGCGCTGGTGCTGCCATCACATTGACGGTCCCCCGACTCGAGCCCTAGCTTGGCGGCCGTGACTTCCCAGCTCAGGCGCGACATCGAGGAGAGAATCCGGGATTACCCGGACTTCCCGCAGGCCGGCGTGCTGTTTCGCGACATCACGCCGTTGCTCGCCGACTCGCCGTTGCTGGACCGCGTGGTCGAGGCACTGGCGGAAGAGACGCGCCGCGTCGAGGCGGAAAAGGTCGCCGGCATCGAGTCGCGGGGCTTCCTGTTCGGGATTCCCGTGGCCCTGCGCCTCGGGCTTCCGTTCGTGCCGGTCCGCAAACAGGGGAAGCTTCCGGGAGAGACGGTGTACGTGGAGTATCAGCTCGAGTACGGCACCGCTCACCTCGAGATGCAGGCCGACTCGGTGACCGCCGAAGAGCGTGTCATACTGATCGACGACCTTCTGGCCACCGGCGGTACCGCCGTAGCGGCAGGGCAGCTGATCGCGACGCTCGGGGGACAGGTGGCAGCGATCGCGACCGTGATCGAGCTGAAGGCGCTCCAGGGGAGGCGCGCGCTCGATGGTTATAAAGTATTTTCTTTATTATCGTTGTAGCATTTGATATCAAGTTATACTAAAGGATAGTCGATCCTGATGCCCCGAGCGATAGCGCGCGAAAAGCGCAAACAGGCGGTCGAGACCGAGGACGCGATCACCGTCCGGTTGCTCGAACTGGCCTCCTGGGCGGAGCGTCACAGTAGGTTCGTCGTGGTCTCGGTAGTGATGATCGCGGCCACCGGTGCCGGATTCTGGTACTTCCGCAATTACCAGGAATCGGTGAGACAGCAAGCGGCCGTGGAGCTCGAACAGCTGCGGGTGGCAGCCGCGGCCGGAGCAGAGCAGGAGGCGGTCAGCAGTCTTGACGAGTTCATCCTCCGCTTCGGCGGGACAGAATACGGAGACGAAGGGCGGTTGCTGCTGGGGAGGCTGCTGATGGACGAGGGCGCCTGGCAGCGCGCGATCGAGACGCTCCAACCGGCTGCTGAGCGGCCGGTGGACACGCCGCTCGGGGCCGGGGCGGCCATGCTGCTCGCCGCCGCCCAGGAAGGCGCGGGGGACCGTGCCGCGGCCGTGCGCACGTTGACGCGAGTGGCTGCCGGAGCCCGATACGATTACCAGCGGCATCGCGCGTTCGAGGAACAGGCACGCCTCCTCATCGACGCGGGTGACTACGACGGGGCGGTGGCGACCTACGAGCAGCTGTTGGCGACGCTGGCGGAGGAGGATGCGGGCCGGATCCAAGGTCGCCTCGCCGAAGCGCGGGCGCTGGCCGCCGCCGCCGCCGCCGGCCACGCGCCAGCCAACCTCAGCCTCGGCCCGCCACCCTCGGGAGCACCGACCAGCACGGAGGAAGGTGCACCCGTGACCGAGCCCGCACCCGGCGCGGACGAGGCCTCCCGTTCCGGATCCGACGACTCCGGGCCCGCCGCCGCCACGCAACGCCCCTAATCGATCCACTCTCGCGCGTCATCCCGCCGCACTGGACTCCCGTTTGCAAGGCCGACCAGGCATGATGCTGAGCCTGTCCGCCGACGAGCGCCGACTCGCCCACATTGTCGGCTACCTGACGGTGGCCGCCTGGGGGGTGACGGTCATCTACGGCACCGCCTTCTCCGCCTCCAGTCCCGGCTGGGGCCGTAACGTCATTATCTGGCTCGCAGGCGCCTTCCCGCTCTTCTGGCTCGGCTGGGCCGCCGCCATCGCTATGGCCCGCCTCCTCGCCTGGTTTCGGGCCGGATTCCGTTACCGCGACCCCGACGCGCCCCCCGAGCCCTAGCGCAAACACCGCGCGTCGGCCGCGCTCTCCTGCACGAACGCTCCTCCGTCTGCACTTCCTGCACAGTCAATCCCCCCGTCTGCCGCCCGCCGACCCCTAGTCCGCACCCATCGATAGGGCACCAGATCCGAATGGCCCATAATATACATTATGTAAACATAGGCCCATGGCAGAACGGTCGACGGCGGCACCCCAGCGGCTTTCCTAGGGTCGGATGGATCGCTCACACACCTCTGCCACGAGCTCTTTTCCCCACGAGTTGTGGGGCTTCTCGTCAATGCGCTGGAAGCCGTGGCGCGCGTACAGGCGGCGGGCGGCGTGGAGTATACTCTGCGTCCACAGGATCATGCGGGAGTAGCCGGCGCCGCGAGCGAAGCGCAGGCATTCGTTCATCAGGGCCTCGCCGACGCCGCGGCCGCGGGCGCGCGGCTCGACGAGCATGAGGCGCAGCTGGGCGGTCTCCTCGAGGCTCGGCTCCACACTCTCCGCGCGCATTATCGCCACGCTCCCCACCGCCTCGCCGCCGATCTCGGCAATCCACAGGCGCTCGCGCCGCGGATCGTGATCTTCCACGAAACGCGCCAGGATGCCCGCCACCAGGGCCTCGAAGCGCTCGTCGAACCCGAACTCCTCCGCGTACAGAACGCCGTGCCGTCGGGTCACCCACCCGATGTCACCCGGCCCGTGCGGGCGCAGCACGCACGGTAGTGACGCCGTCTCGGTGGCACCGAGAATCCGCGATACAGAGGCCAGCGAGTCGACCAGCCGCTGACGGTCCCCGGGTCCGAGTTCGGCGAGCAGTTGGCGAACCTGCTCGGAGGCCCGCGCGTCCAGACCCGCGAACTCCTCTCTCCCGCGCGGCGTCAGCTCGAGAAGCCAGCGGCGGCGATCGGCGTCGGAGCGACGTTTCCGGATGAGCCCGTTTCGCTCGAACCGGGTCAGGATTCTGCTCATGTAGCCCTGGTCGACCCCGAGGCTTTCACACAACGCGCTCGCCGCGGCGACCTCGCCCTGGGCCAACTCGAACAGGACGCGCGCCTCGGTCAGCGAGTGCGGACTTTCGAGAATACCTCTGGTGAGTACACCTATGCGTTTGGTGTAAAAGCGGTTGAAGCGTCTGACAGCGGCAATCGTCGTGTCGGCATCCATGGGCACGTCCCTCCTCCTGGCGAGCCGCACTGGTGGATACTTGAGATTATCATGCAGTTAGTTGCGATAGTCAAGTATTCACCTGGGATCCGTTGCGACGATGGAGGAGCCGGGGCCCGAGGCGAGTCGCCTCGCATCGTCGGGGATGCCCGTGCTATCCTCCCAACGCTCACCAGAGACCGTTCGGGGCCAGACGGGCTGTTGCCCCCCGGACCGGCCGAAGAACGGCGTTCAGACGACTTGAGAGCGCGTCCCGGTCGGCAGTCCAGGAGGAGGCAGCATGGCGATGAGAGGGCGAAACGACGTCACCCGGATCGCAGCGGACTTCCCGCGCGGCGTGAAGCTCCTGCACGACCCGGTGCGCAACAAGGGGACGGCCTTCACCGAAGCCGAGCGTGAAACGTTGGAGCTGCGCGGTCTCCTGCCACCCCGGGTGTCCACTCAAGAGCTCCAGGTCCTCCGTATCATGGAGAACCTCGGCCGCAAGCCGAACGACCTCGAGCGCTACATACACCTCATCGCCCTCGAAGACCGGAACGAATCGCTCTTCTACCGGGTGCTGGTCGACCACATCGAGCAGCTGATGCCGATCATCTATACGCCGACCGTGGGTCAGGCGTGCCAGCAGTACGGTCACATCTTCCAGCGACCCCGGGGGCTCTATGTATCGGCCGACGACGCGGGTCGGATGGTCGAGGTGCTGCGCAACTGGCCCCATCGCGATGTCCGTATGATCGTCGTGACAGACGGCCAGCGGATCCTCGGCTTGGGCGATCTCGGCGTCCACGGCATGGGCATACCGGTGGGCAAGCTCTCGCTCTACACGGCGTGTGCCGGAATCCACCCCACCCACTGCCTGCCGATCACCCTCGACGTCGGAACCGACAACGCGGCGCTTCGCGACGACCCGCTCTACATCGGCCTTCCCCGAGCGCGGCTGCGCGGCGAGACCTACGACGCGCTGGTGGACGAATTCGTGCGGTCGGCGCAGGAGCTGTTCCCGCGCGCGGTCATCCAACTCGAGGACTTTGCCACCGCAAACGCCTTCCGACTCCTGTCTCGCTACCGGGATCGAGCCTGCCTGTTCAATGACGACATCCAGGGGACGGCCGCCGTCGCGCTGGCCGGCCTGTACTCCGCCCTGCGTCTGGTCGGAAAGGCGCTCGCAGAGTGCCGCTACCTCTTTCTCGGCGCGGGCGAAGCCGGAATCGGCACCGGAGAGCTGATCGTCGCCGCCCTGGTGCACGGCGGCCTGTCGGAAGCCGACGCAAGGCGCCGCTGTTGGTTCGTCGACTCGAAGGGGCTGGTGCTCGAGAGCCGACCGGATCTCGCAGAGCACAAGCGCGGGTTCGCTCACCCCGGCGAGGAAGTCGACGGTTTTCTGGCTGCCGTGCGGACAATCCGGCCGGCAGCGATCATCGGCGTGTCGGGGGTCGCCGGGGCCTTCACCCGGCCGGTGCTCGAAGCGATGGCGGAGATCAACGAGCGGCCGATCGTGTTCGCCCTCTCGAACCCGACCTCGAAATCGGAGTGCACGGCGGAACAGGCGTACGCGTGGACGGGAGGGAGGGCGATCTTCGCCAGCGGCAGTCCCTTCGCCCCCGTGGAGCTGGGTGGACGCACCCTGGTCCCGGGTCAGGGGAACAACGCCTACATCTTCCCCGGCGTCGGGTTGGGGTTGATCGCCTCCGGATCGAGCCGCGTCACCGACGAGATGTTCTTCGCCGCCGCGCGAACCCTGGCTGCCGAGGTCGGCGAGGACGACCTGTCGATGGGCCGGATCTACCCTTCCCTGCGCCGCATCCGGACGGTATCTGCGAGGATCGCGGCCCGTGTGGCGGAGATCGCTTTCGAGCGCGGGCTGGCTCGCGAGGCGAGACCCGAAGGAGAACTCCTCGAAATCATCGAGGCGCGAATGTTCGACCCGCGTTACAGAAGCTACGTGTAGAGGACGCACACTCCGACGGACGGACAGGGATCATCACGCGTTTTGTTTGGGGACGGATGGCGCGCGACGGATCCCTGCCCTCCCGTTCACCCACAGCTTCGAGTTCCTACCGGCGGGCTGACTCTTCTCGCAGCAGGCTGCTGCTCCCCTCCCCTCCCTGGGACACAGCTGGTGCGACCAGCTCGTGCCGTGGTGGCTCGATCTCGAACCCGCTCGGTCCGGTGATCGGGTCCGAGCAGCCAGTCAGGACCAGGGTCACCCCCAGGGCGAGCAGGCCGCTGAGGCCAAACCAAGATCGGTACTGTGCATTCATGGTGCTTTCTCGTTCTGTCGACTGTAGAGAATCCGTTTCGTTTTCCTTAAAACCGTCGGAGGTAGGCTCGGAAATTCGGGTCACGTGGGCGTCTGCGTCGGGTGACGCCGGTGCCCGGAAACAAACCTCACCGCTGTATCGTTTGGGCGACACCAGATTTTTCCGGCTTGGCATTGGCACGATCGTGGAGCCTGGAGTGTGAAGCTGGAGTGAAGCAGCAGGGCAGGCGGGAGCGGCCATGCTCGACTCGTCGTCGAGTCGTCGGGCGTCCGCCTGCCCTGGTCCGTGATGGTGCCTTCAGAACTCTGGCCGCAGATGGGGCTTCTGCACTCCCTCGTCATCGGCTCCCATGCGACCGGTGGCCGGGGGCAGGTCGGGCCCCTTCAGCTGTTCGGCCGCCACCTGATCCGCGATCTCCGCTCGCTCGATCCGAGTGAGCGAATCCTCACCGCTGGGCCCGGTCAGCGCCTGGTCAGAGCAGGCCGCCAGCGCGAAGAGCGCCAGGCCGAGCATTCCGAAGCGGAGGCCGTTTGGCATTCTCGTACTCATTGTATCCTCCCTCGTCAGATCGTTGTCGGCGGCGACGCCCACTCGCTCGGGCGCCGTCGCCGCGCGTATGTTCGGCGGGGCTTGTCACCGTTCCGTCCGCGCGGAGTGACGGTGCGGAGTTGGCGAACGCTCGCCCTCGAGCGGTCGAGGCGGACGCGGAGGAGAGACGCGTTTTGCACAACCGGTGGTCGGACGAGGAGGCGCAGGCGGCGGTTCGTCGCTATGCGGCCGTGGGCGTCGGGGAAGACCTCGCGCTGCGGGTGTACACAACCCGCCTGCTCGGCACGGAGCCCAAGCTCGTCCTGCATGGTGGCGGCAACACGTCGGTCAAGTCACGAGCGGTCGACGCGACAGGGGTCGAGGTCGAGGTGCTGTTCGTCAAAGGGAGCGGCTGGGACATGGGCTCGATCGAGCCGCCGGGACTGCCAGCCGTGCGCATGGCACCCCTTCTTGCCGCCGCGGCCACCGAGCGCATCTCCGACGAGGAGATGGTCAACCTCCAGCGCACGAGCCTCCTCGACGCGAGCGCTCCCAACCCCTCGGTCGAGACGCTGCTCCACGCCTGGCTCCCGCACAAGTTCATCGATCACACCCACGCCAACGCGGTGCTGACCCTGACCGATCAGCCACGCGGCGAGGCGATCGTGAGCGAGCTGTACGGTACTCGCGCCGCGATCGTCCCCTACATCATGCCCGGGTTTGAGCTCGCGAAGAGAGCGAAGGAAGTGGCCGGCGAGAACCCCGAGGCCGAAGGGCTGGTCCTCCTCAAGCACGGGATCTTCACCTTCGGCTCCGACGCGCGCGAGGCGTACGGACGCATGATCGACTGGGTTACGCTGGCCGAGGATCGCATCGGGCGAGACCGAAAGAGGACGATCGCCGCGGCCGTCATCCCGGCCGATGTCGCACGTCCCGTGGACGTCGCCCCGATCCTCCGCGGGCTGCTGGCAAACGAGACGCCCGGCGCCCCGGGCGAGTTCGAGCGCTTCGTGCTCGACTTCCGCACCGGGCCCGCGGTCCTCGCTTTCGTCAACGGCGCCGAGCTCGATCGGTACGGCCAGGCCGGTACGGTGACGCCGGATCACGTGATCCGAACCAAGCCGAAGCCGCTGCTCGTGCCAGCGCCCGAGGCGCGCGACCTGGACGGGTTCGCGGCAGCCGCGACCGCGGCCGTCGATAGCTACCGATCGGAGTACGCAGCCTATTTCGAGCGCAACAACGCCCGCGTCGGCGGCATCAAGAAGGCGCTCGACGCGAGCCCACGCGTCGTTCTCGTCCCTGGATTGGGACTGTTCGCGGCCGGGCGCAGCTCGAAGGCCGCGCGGGTGGCGGCGGACCTGGCCGAGACGGCGATCGGCGTAATCACCGACGCCGAAGCGATGGACCGCTTCGAGAGCATCTCAGAGCAGGAGCTGTTCGACATGGAGTACTGGTCGCTCGAACAGGCCAAGCTCGGCAAGAGTGCACTGCCGCCGCTGGCCGGCTGGGTGGTCGCGGTGACAGGCGGCGCAGGCGTGATCGGTGCGGCGACGGCGACCGCGTTCCGGGCGGAGGGCGCCGAGGTAGCGCTGCTCGATCTCCCCGGTGACCGCCTCGCCGGCGCCGCTGGCTCGCTCAACGGCCTGGCTGTTCCGTGCGATGTGACCGACGACGCCGCGGTCGAGGCAGCAATCGATGCCGTGGCGAAAGCGTTCGGCGGGATCGATGTCCTCGTCTCCAACGCCGGGGCGGCTTGGACAGGACGCATCGGGGAGGTGGCCGATGAACTGCTGCGCCGGAGCTTCGAGCTCAACTTCTTCGGTCACCAGCGGGTGGCGCAGGCGGCCGTCGGAGTGATGCTTCGCCAGGGGACGGGCGGCGTGCTCCTCTTCAACGCCTCCAAGCAGGCGATGAATCCCGGGCCCGACTTCGGGCCGTACGGGCTCCCGAAGACAGCCACCGTGGCCCTCATGCGCCAGTACGCCGTCGACTACGGGAATGAAGGAATCCGATCGAACGCCGTCAACGCCGACCGCATCCGGAGCGGGCTGCTGACCGACGAGATGATCGAGGTGCGGGCGCGCGCCCGCGGGGTGAGCGAGGACGCCTACATGCGGGGCAACCTGCTCGGTCGCGAGGTCACCGGAGGCGACGTCGCGCAGGCGTTCGTCGCCCTCGCCAAGGCCCGAACGACGACGGGCGCGATCCTCACCGTCGACGGCGGGAATATCGCCGCGGCCGTCCGGTAGCGCGGCACCCACCGCTGCCTCCACCCGGCGGCCATGTAACGGGAGCCATGTAACAGGCAATGTGGTCGATGGCGACGGCCCCGCGGTAACCACCCGAAGCCAGAGCCGTCGCCTGTTCGTTTCTCGGATGGACCTCTACAGTTTCACCGCGATGAAGTCGTAGTCCGCCTGAACCTGGCAGCCGCCGCTGCCCAGCACGATCGACTTCGTGCCCACGTTTGTCCACGCGCCGTCCTTGAACTGGTGGGTGATCGACGCGTTTCGATCGCTCATGTCCGAGTCAAGGAATGGATTGTTCCCGAACAGGTCATAGTCCCACTCGCTGGCCCGGAACTGCACCTGGACGGTTTGTCCGACGGAGCTCGTTACCTCGCTGTTCGCCGTGATCGTGAAAGAGATGGTGCTGCCGCCGGAACCGAGATGCACAATGTCGCCCGGGCTCGGGTAATCGCTCGTCTGATCCAGGACATCGGTCGTTCCGTCCGGCCACGTGACCTGGAACCTGTACGAGAACTCGCCCCCATCCACGCCCGTGAAGATGTCATCGCAATCGCCCTCCGCGTCGATCCGAGTGAGCCCTACGCGGAGGTCGTACACCACGTCGGCCGGCGGAGGAGGCGGGGGCGGCGGAGATGGCGGGGGTTGCGTGCCGCCGTCCGGGTCGGTCGGGGACCCGTCGCCACACGCGGTAAGCGCGAGCAGCGCGGCCATCCCGAGGCTGAAGATCGAGTGGGTTCTCATGTGTCACCTCCTGTTCCGGGGATCGGCGGGCAGGAGATCGGCCCTTCCTGCCCCCTTCACCCGGGAAGCGACATCGTGGTCTCGATTCCCTCACGGCCGGAAAGCTCCCCCGCATTGCCGGCATCCACGCGTCACGCTGCGGTGACCCCCCGGGCGGACGCGGCGGTGACGACCGGACAACATCCTCGAGCTTGTACGGCCCGCGGGAAACGCAGCGGTGACCGCGGGAATCCACGCCACGAAACAGAGAAATCGCAATGAAGACGCTCGATGTCCCGCTCACTCTCTGGATGCTCCCCATGGCTCTATTAGCCGGGTGCGATTCTCCGGTCGAGCCGGATCCACCGCCTCCACCACCGCGTCTGGAAGTGGCAGGCAGGCTTCTGTTCAAGAACGGCTCGCCGGAGATTCGGCTGCCGTCACGAGTGTTCGTTGGGGAGGAGTTCACGCTCGTGATCATGACCGAGGGCGGAGGGTGCTCGAGCCAGGGACGCGTCTCCGTCTCGTACCCCCGTCGCCGGCACGCCGAGGTCCGCATCTACGATTACGAGCTCGCTCCGACTGACGAGCACTCGGTCTGCCCGTCGATCCTCAAAGTCTTCCGACACCAAGCCCGCTTGCGCTTCGAGGACGGCGGAACAGCCACCGTGGCGATTATCGGACAGAACGGAAGCAGCCAGCCGATCACCATCTCACGTCAGGTCGTCGTGAGCTGGCGCCCTCCCCCGATCAAGCCGATGCCGGAGCAGCCGGCGCGCCTGCCGTAACCGAGGCCGCGGGCCGAGGTCTGAGACCAATGGGGGACGCGATGAGCAACGAGCGCAGAAGCCGGCGGCGACCGATGATCGTGTGGGGCGCCGGGATGGGCGCGAGAGGAGGATGCGTGTCGACGCTCTACAAGCGACCGAACAGGCTCTTGAGACGCAGAGCCCACACGCGCCACACCGCTTCGCGGACGATGGCGCCGGACATCTTGCTCTCGCCCTCGCTCCGGTCGGTGAAGATAATCGGCACCTCGACCAGCTTGAAGCCCTTTTTCCAGGCCCGGAAGTCCATCTCGATCTGGAAGGTGTAGCCAGTCGATCCCACCTTCTCGAGGTCGATCGCCTCGAGCACTTCGCGCCGAAAGCACTTGAAGCCGCTCGTCGAGTCGGAAAGGGGAAGTCCCGTGATCCAGCGCGCATACTTGTTGGCGTAGTAGCTCAACAGGAGGCGGGACATCGGCCAGTTGATGACGTTCACGCCGCGCACGTATCGGGAGCCGATCGCCAGATCCGCTCCGCTCTGCACCGCGGCGAGCAGATCCACGAGGTACTCCGCGTGGTGCGAGCCGTCGGCATCCATCTCGAACAGGTAGTCGTAACCACGCTCGAGCCCATGCTGAAAGCCGGTCACGTAGGCCGAGCCGAGGCCGAGCTTTCCCTCGCGGTGCAGCACGCGGATGCGCGGCTCCCCGGCCGCCAGCTCCTCGGCCAGTTGCCCGGTGCCGTCGGGCGAGCTGTCGTCGATGACCAGTATGTCCAGCCGCGGGTCGGTGGCGAGAATCGCCGGCACGATCGCCGTCAGGTTGCCCACCTCGTTGTAGGTGGGGAGGATAACGAGCCCTCGCTCGCGGGCGACCGGGGTGCGCTCGGATCCGACCCTCGCTTCGGGCGCCGCCAGGCTTGCTCCGGGTGATCCACGCGGCGGTGTCATCTGTTCGCGATTCGAGCCATCAGTCTCCGGCACCGTTCGGCCTCGCGGTCGTCGCCGCGGGAGCGGTCCGGTCTCCGACCGGCAGCACGACGATCGCCACCGCGAGCAACTCCGAGAGGGTCACCCACACGCGCGCCGCCACTGCGATGGCGGCGGAGACGGCAAGACCGTAGGGAGTGACCGCCGTCAGCAAGCCGGCGATCGCGCCTTCACGTACCACGATCCCTCCCGGCGCAACCAGCGCCACATAGCCCGCCACGTAGCCGGCGGCGGAGATACCGGTCAGCACCACCGGCCCGGGGACCGCCGCTTCGACCAGCCCGCGCGCCAGGCACCAGAATCCAACCCCGTATATCGCCCACGCGCCCACCAAGCCGATTCCCGCGCTGAGGTAATCTGCGAGACTCAAACGCTCGACCCGCGCCTCCTCGCCCAGAGCCCGACTCGCGGCGCGCACCAGGACGCCGATCAACCGCGGATGGAGAATGGCGAGCAGCAACAGCCCGACCACGACCAGCCGCGCCGCCGAACCACCGGGCAGGCCGGGTGTCCCCGGACCCAGTGCGGCCGCGGCCGCCCCGATCCCCGTGACCAGCGCCAGCACTTGAAACACCAGCGATGCCCCCAGCGCCTGTCCGCCAAACCCGCCTCGCTCTCGCATGTACACGGCGAGCCCCACCAGCTGCCATACCTTGCCCGGGATGTAACGACCCATATTGGTGAACAGCCAGACACGACAGCCCGACCACGCGCCGACCTCGCCACCGCCGGCCCGAAACAGCCGAACCCAGATGAGGCCCATGAGGAAAAGGTTGAGGGTGGCGAGCCCAAGGGCGAGCAGGAGCCAGCCCGGCGAAATCCGCCACGGGAACTCCTCCACCTGCGCCCGCAGCGTACCCAGATCGCCGACGCCCCCGATCAGGATGAGGGCGACCGCAACCAGCGCCACGCCGATGAAGACGGCGACGCCGACCCGCAACCACGCCGACCTGTTCTTCAGGCCGACCGCTTCCACGCTCTCACCGCGCCGGCACCGAGATAGGCCAAAACCAGCAGGAGTGTGAGCACGGACACGATCGCCGGCAGGTGCAGCTCGGCGGCCGAGTAACGGAACACCAGCCGATGCGTTCCGGCCGGCACGACCACTCCGCGAAACGCTCCGTTGGCACGGAGCACCGGCACCTGGTGCCCGTCGAGGAATGCCTCCCACGCGGGGTGGAAGATCTCGCTGACGAACAGGAGACCGCCCTCATCCGCCTCCACCTGCAGCTCGATCTCGTTCGGAAGGTAACGGGTCACGCTGGCCGAGCCGCGACCGGCCGGTGGCGCCTCGGCGGCCTCGACGATTCCCGACAGGCGCGGATCGACGAGGTGGACCGTTCGCTGTATGGCTTCGTCGTTCTCGGTTGCCACCTCGATTCTTTCCGGAAACCACGCGTGCGGCGGATCCTCCGGCATGGCGTACACGTGACCGCGTGGCCCGACGGCCACGCCGCGGAGGATCGAGAGGTTGATCGGCTCCGGGGCGGTGAGGAAACGGAGATCGAACAGGACCCACAATGGAGTGTGGCGGGTCAGGTTTTCGTTGGACAATCCACCCACCAGCTCGTCGTACCAACGGAGACGAAAGTTCTGGCTTCCGGTCACGGCTGGCACACCGAACGTCATCAGATCGTTGGGACCGTAGCTGTTTCGGAACGGCCATACACGCTCGCCCGGCTCCATGCGTGCCTGCATGAAGGTGATCGCCTGATCCGGTTGGAAAAACTCCGATTCGACCACCGTCTCCACATAGCGCCCGTCCACTCTCCACAGGTCGATGACCAGCAGAAGGAGCAGCGGCGCCGTGGTCCAGGCGGGGACCCGCCGGGCGACGACCATCCACGCGCTGAGCAGAGTGTAAATCCACAAGCCGACCACGAACGCCCCGTTCACACGGAGTGGATCGAGCACGAAATCGGGAGGAATGCGCTGCCAGCCAGCCGGGAACCAGCCGTTCAGCATCCAGCTTGTCAATCCGCGCGGCGCCAGAAGAGCCGCCAGGCCGATCACCAGAACCGGGGCCGAGGCGAGCCAGATCCAGGCCCAAGGCAGCGCCGTGTCGCGTTTCCGGGCGTCCAGAACCGACTGCCACCCCAGGCCGGCCAGCAGGGCGACGAAAAGGGTGACCGGGCCCAGCATCATCGAAGGGGCGCGGAAGTTGTCGATCTGGGGCACGAGGGCGAAGGCGAGCCGGTGCACGGGAGTGGCGGCGCCGAGGGCGAACAGCACCCCGAGTAACGAGGCAACGACGAAGAACCACACCCGTGCCTGGCGCCACCTCGCCACGATCGCCACCAGCGCAAGCGCCAGCGTGACCACGCCCACGTACTCCGTGTGGAGCTTGAAGGGGTTCGTGCCCCAGTACGTATCGAGCGACCCGACGAGATCGGGAAACAGGAAGGCGGTGATCTCCTGCGGGGGAAGCGCCCACGAAGCGGCGAACTCGTAGCTGCCCACACCCGGCACGCCTCGCACCGCGAATTCCATGATCCGGAGCGTGGGTAGCAGTTGAACCGAGCCGATGAGCGCCGCCACCACGAAGGCGAGAACGAAGTATCCGCCCAACTTGAGAACGTGACCTCTCGCGGCTGCTGTGCGGACCGCGCCGGCTTCGGGCCGGCGGGGGAAGATGTCGCCCTTCCGAGCGCGTCGCCCGGCAGCGGGCTTCCCGGCGCGCCCGCCATCGGCCTCTCGACCACCCTCGGCGCGCGGGCCGACCGCCGGGCCGGGCCGCGACACGCGCCACATCCCGACCAGGCGAAACAACGCGTACAGCGACAGCATGAGCGCGCCGTAGTACATCATCTGGACGTGCGGGGTGACGATCTGGAGCGCGGTGACCAGTCCGAGCGCCACGAACCAGCGCGGTCGACCGGTCTGGAATCCCCGCTCGGTGAGCGCCAGGGTGAGCGGGAAGAGGGTCAGCGCGAACATGCGGCCGTCGTGCCCGCCGTACACCATCGACACCAGGTAGCCGTTGAACATGAACGCGAACCCGACCACGGCGGCCGCCCAGCGCTCGAGTCGAAACACGCGACCGGCATAATACGCGAGCGCGCCGGCGGCGAAGGTGTGGAAGACGAACGTCCATCCGATAGCGCGGCCGAGTGGCATTGCGAAGTACAGAAGGCTGGTCGGATAGAAGACCGGACCCGGGAGGATCTCGAGGTACGGTAGCCCTCCGTACACGTACGGGTTCCAGAGCGGGAACCCGTTTCCACTCCGCAGTTGATCCAGCCCGAACTTCCGGAGCTGGTAGGCCTGCGACAGCATGTCGGTGCCGAACAGCATGCGGCCGGAATCGAACACGAACGCACGGTAGAAGACGAGCGCCGCCGCCGCGCAGGCGACGAGAATCAGCGCCGGGTGACCCGGTCCGCTAACCTCGGTCCTGTCGGTCTGGTTCTGTCGCGTCGTCACCCGGGCTCCCTTCGGTCAGCGGCCCGCTCGCCGGGCCCTCGTGACCCACGGCGCGCACCGGTCTTTCGAGCATGAAGAACCACTGCGGCGACAGGTTGCGCAACAGGCGCCGACGGATGCGCTCCGGCATGCGGATGAAGGCTCTCCACGCCGGCACCCACCCTTCCCCCCACGCTTCGGCGAGCTGGTCCTGGATCGCTCGCTCTGTAATATCGCGGACCCGCAGCTGCGCGCCCTCCACCACGGCGACCAGCCGCCGGTAGGTCCGGAAGCGGATCCCCGCGTAGCCGCTTCCGCGGCGGGTCCACCGAACGTACCGGTCGGCCAGCGGCTTCGGAAGCCAGGACAGGAACGGGAGGCGGTAGTGTGGCTCGATGATCGCCAACCGGTTCCCGGCTGACATGTACGCCACGGCCCCCGGCGTGAGAACGCGGGCCACTTCATCGAACAGCGCCGCCTGGTCGGGCACGTGCTCGTAGACGTGGTTGAGGATGATGAAGTCGAACGCGTCGTCCGCCACCGGCAGTCGGGTCGCGTCCGCCACCACCATACGCTCCCGCTCACGAATGAAGGAGTTATCTATCTCAAAGCCAACTATCTTCTTGGCAAATTTGTCCTCAAGTACTTTCTTGACGATTCCGGTGCCCGCGCCCAGGTCGGCCGGCCGCTCCGCTGCCTCGAGCTCCGCCGCGCACAGAGCGGCGATCACCGTCGCCTTCCGCGTCCGGTTCGCCCGGTACTCCGGCGAGGCGACGAAGCGCGCGTAGCGATCCGCCTCGCGCCGATCAGCCGCCCCGTCGGACACGGATCGCTTCCTCGTACACAGCGGACAGGTCGGCCAGGATTCGCTCCCACGAGAATCGGCGCAGCGTCTCCACCCTTCCCCGCTCCGCCACGCTCCTGGTCTCATCGGGAGCGGCGCACAGGCGGAGGATGGTGTCGGCCAGCGCGGAGGCGTTGCCCGGCGGCACGAGCCAACCCGTATGTCCGTGCTCGATGATGTCCGGAATCCCGCCCGCTTCCGACCCGATCACCGGGCGTCCGTGCCTCATCGCCTCCAGTAGAACCACCCCGAGGCCCTCCGTGTCGCCCTTGCGGTCATACACGGCCGGCAGCACGAAAAAGTCGGCATCCACATACTTCTTCTCAAGCTCCGCGGTCGGGATGAGGCCGGTGAGCTCGACCGCGTCCTCGAGGTCGAAGGTGCGAACGGCCTCCCGAATGGGGGCTGCCCACTGCCCTTCCCCTACCACGGTGAGGGTGGCCGCCCGGCGCTCCCGGATGCGGGCCAGCGCCTCGATCAGCACCTCCACT
Organism: uncultured Gemmatimonadota bacterium; assembly: GCA_964550085.1. GTDB lineage: Bacteria > Gemmatimonadota > Gemmatimonadetes > Palauibacterales > Palauibacteraceae > JBFILW01. Next base: position 10,540 of record CAZJXR010000029.1, on the reverse strand, counting down.
CCCTTCCGCTCCACCAGACGACCCACGAACAAGAGCCGAACAGGTGCATCCGTGCCGCCGGCGAGCGGCAGACGCGCGGCGCCTTCGGCCGCTCCGTCGACGGCCGCTGCGAACGGGATAACGGTCGGCGTGCGGTCCGACAGCTCGTGCACCAGAGCAGCCGTCGATCGCGAGATCGCCGTGATGGCATCGGCGCTCCGTGCGCTCCACCGAACGAGGCGGCGCAACCACGGCAGCCGTTCGCGGGTCCAGTTCAACTCGGCGCTGTAGAAGCTCGACACGACCGCGGTTCGGCCGCCGGAGGCCCGCCGCAGAGCAGCGCCCAGCAGCGCGTGCGGCATGGGCCAGTGGACGTGCACGACGTCGGGCGGGTCGAGACGCCCGATACGCGCCGCGGCGCCGATACCGGCCGCGAGATACGGAGCCACCAGCACGACCCGGAGCGGCCGACGTTCGAGCAGATCCGGCACGGTCTCATCGTGCGTCAGCGTCTCCAGGGCACGGGGAGCATACCGGAATCGATGCACGGGGATTCCGCTGATGACCTGGTCACCGAGCCCCCGGTACGAGGAGGTGAGGACCTCCGATTCGACGCCCTGCCGGCGCTGGAGGCGGATCAGCGCCAGCAACCATGGCGTGATCACGTCTTCCTCGGAACGAGGGAATGCGGTCGCGACGTGGACGACCCTCACTTCTCGAGGTCGCGCCGCAACTCCTCCACCTCACTGCGCAGGGATGCGATCATCTCGGCCAGAAAGCCGACGACGAACAGCAGCAGGCCGACCGTGGTGAGCAGAGTGACCAGGGTGAGCAGGGGTCGGAACCCCTGTCCCAGCACGAACCGCATGTAGATCGCCACCACGCCGACGATCGCCCCGAGGCCGAGCACCCCGACGCCGGTGACGCCGAAGAAGAGCATCGGCTTGCGGCTGAAGACGAGCTGGAACCAGACCGCTACCAGATCGAGCATTCCGACAACGATGCGCTGGCTCCCGGCGTACTTCGAAGTCCCGTGTCGCCGCGGGAACAGACGGATGTCGATCTCGGTGATCCGGTAGCCGCGGGCGTGGGCGAGGACGATCAGATAACGGTGCCAGTCGTCGCGCAGGCTGAGGCCGTCGAGGATCTCGCGCCGGAATGCCTTCATCGAGTTGAGGTCGTGCACCGGCACCTTGAACACACGACGCGACAACCAGTTGTACGCTCCAGAGACGACGCGCTTTTCGTATCTGCCCACCTTTCGCCCCGCGACCACGTCGTAGCCGCGCCGGAGCTCTTCCACGAAACGAGGTATCTCCTCGGTGGAATGCTGGAGATCCGCGTCGAACAGCACCAGGAAGTCGCCTTCGGCCGCCTTGGCCGCCGTCATCATCGCTTCTGTCTTGCCGCGGTTGCTCCGGTGTCTCAGCAACCGGCTGCGCGTGACTCCGGCCTTCGAGGCCGCTCGCGTGGCGGCCTCGAACGTGCCGTCCGTCGACCCGTCGTCGACCAGGACGACCTCGGCGGCGAGATCGTGCGAGCGAAAGGTTTGGGCGAGTTCGGCGAACAGCTCGCTCATGTTGTCGGCCTCGTTGAAGGCCGGAACAATGACCGATACCTCGGCGCGGCGGCCCTCGGCCGCAGATGGTGAGTGCGTCTTTTCGAGGACGGAATGACCCGCTTCGGTCATACCCTCTTGCGCATGCGTGCCGACAGGATACCGAGCTGATCCCGGTACTTGGCTACCGTGCGTCGCGCGATTCGGACTCCCTCGCTCTTCAGGATATCCACGATCGATTGGTCGGTGAGCGGCGCTCTGGCGTCTTCTTCCCCGACCAGCTTGCTGATGCGGGCCCGAATCCCCCGCGCCGACACGTCCTCTCCGTAATCGGTGGACAGGCCGCTGGAAAAGAAGAACTTCAGCGGCAAGACTCCGCGCGGCGTCTGGACGAACTTCTCGTTTGTCACTCGAGACACCGTCGACTCGTGCATGTCGATGTGCTCGGCGACCTCGCGCAGGGTGAGAGGCTTCAGGTACTGGACACCCTTTTCGAAGAACTCCCGCTGCCGGTCCACGATGAAGTTCATGACCTTGAGCATCGTCTGTCGGCGTTGCTCGATGGCCTGGATCATCCAGTTGGCGCTGTTGAGCTTGTTGGAGATGAACGTCTTGTTCTCGCCGACGAACTTGCTCTTCTCGCGCGCTACCTCCCGGTATGCACGCGAGAGCTTGAGACGTGGAAGGGAGTGGTCATTGTGGAACACGTAGTACTCTCCGTCCACCTTTTCGACCACCAGATCCGGAGTCACGTAGTTGTCCCCACCCTCGGCGTAACGCAGTCCCGGCTTCGGGTCGAGCTTGGCGACTTCGTCGGCGGCCGCCTGCACTTCCTTGGGTGAGATTCCGTGCTCCTTGGAGAGCTCGCTCCAGCGGTGGTTGACGAGCTCCTCCCAGTGGTCACGCACGATCTTGAAGGCCAGTGTATCCGTCTCGCGCCGATCGCGGAGCTGGAGCATGATGCACTCGCGCAGATCACGAGCCCCGACGCCGCTGGGCTCGAAGCTGTGAATCACCTCGAGAACCCGCTCCGCCTCTTCGACCGTATACGGCTCCGGAGGCGGAGGGGGTTCCTCCGGCTCACTCCCGTTCTCGCTCTCGGGCGGTTCGTGCGGGTATACCCATGGGTTCTCTTGTATGTAGACGTTGAGCGACTCGACTACCTCCTCCAGGGAGCAGCTCAGAAAGCCTTCGCGATCGATGTTTCCGATGAGCTCCTCGCCGAGTAGGAGATCGCGGGGTGGGAGCGATGTGAGGGCCAGCTGATCGGCCAGGTGGCTCCACAAGCTGAGCGTGGTGGCGGGAACGCGCTGGTGGTATTCCGACTCTTCGTATTGTGCGCGGCGTCCCCCGGCGTCGAAGCCGTTGAGAAGGATCTCTTCCCAATCGATCTCGTCGTTCTCGGCTTCTTCCTCTTTCGTCTCTTCCTCGGGCTCTTCCTCCACCAGCTCCAGAAATGGATTCCCGAGCAGTTCCTGTTTCAGATGTTGTTGGAGGTCCAGCAGGGGCATGTACAGAAGGTCCATCGCCTGGTAGAGGCGAGGGTTGATTTTCATCTCCTGCCGCATGCGAAGCGTCTGTGACAGGCTACTTCTCATACCGCCGTCCCATCATCCTGCGTTGGTGGTGAATGGCCCGGTCGCTCCGCGCTGCCGTCCGGCTCCTCAGCGGCCGGACCGCGTGGGAAAACTACACCTGTGTGGCCGCCGCTGCACCCCCGGCATCACAGCTCGAAGTCGATCCCCAGGTACATCTTGCGGGCCTCGGGGTCGTTGACCAGGGCCTCCGCCGGGCCCTCTATGTGAATGCGCCCATTGAACATCAGATAGGCGCGGTCGGTAATCGACAGGGTCTCGCGCACGTTGTGGTCTGTTATTAAGACGCCTAAGCCGCGCTCGCGTAACTCGGCCACGATGCGCTGGATGTCGTCGACCGCGATCGGGTCGACACCCGCGAACGGCTCATCGAGCAACATGAACTTCGGACGGGTGACCAGCGCTCGGGTGATTTCGAGTCGTCGGCGTTCGCCGCCGGACAGAGAATACGCCTTGTTTTTACGCAGATGTTCGATTGAGAGCTCGCCGAGAAGCTGCTCGAGCCGGCCCTGCCGTTCCTCTCGACCGATGTCGAGCGTCTCCAGGATCGCCATCACGTTCTCCTCGACCGTGAGCTTCCGGAACACCGACGGCTCCTGCGACAGGTAGCCGATTCCGGAGCGAGCGCGGCGGAACATCGGGAGACGGGTGATGTCCGTGTCGTCGATGGCGACCGTCCCGGCGTCTGCCTTCAATAGCCCGACGATCATATAGAAGGTCGTCGTCTTACCGGCTCCGTTCGGCCCCAGCAGTCCGACGATCTCGCCCTGCTCGAGGCTGATGTCCACATCGTCGACCACCCTGCGACCGCGGAACGCCTTGATCAGTCCCCGGGCGTGGAGCCGGCTCGGCCAACCGTCCGCGGTCGCCGCTGGGACGACCGGAGCCGGGCTCGGCTGGGGATAGGCAGCGCGAATGAGCTCCTCGACGAGCGCTTCGCGCTGCCTGACCAGCTCCTCCCAGGCATCCGAGCGGAACCGGAACCGCGGTGGGCCTTCCCTATCGCCCTCCTCGAGCCGTCCCACTCGGCCGAGCCGGCGAACCAAGTTATCGCGCAGGTAGGTCGAGACGGACTCGGCCTCCATGCGTTGCACGTCGAGCAGACGCTCCGGGCTCGCGTGCTCGGACTGGCGCAGGTAGGTCAGGTAGCGTGAGCGAAGCTCGCGCGCGACCGCATCCAGCGACGCCTCGCCGGTCGTCCCGGCTTGGGAAAGCAACGCGGCCATCGCCAGCCACAGCACAGGCTCGCTATCGGGGAGCGCCTCGAGGATCCGGCCCCGCCAGTCGAGCGCCGTCACGGGTCGTCGCCGGTGTCCGAATCGTCTCCGGCGGCGCTGTCTGGCGGCACGGCCTCGTCTGCCGGCGGCGCTGCCTGCTCGCCCGGCGGCGCTGCCTGCTCGCCAGGCGGCGGAGGCCGAGCCCCCGCCTCTCCGAGGCCGCCACCACGCCGTCGTGGGCCCGCCTCCGGTTCCGCTCCCTCTTCCGCCGTTTCTTCGCCGCCGTCCTCGGCTCTCACGGCAGCTCCCTCGGCCGTCGGATCCAAGAACAGGCCGATCGCCTGCGTAGCCGCAACGCGCCTCGCCCGCCCGGTCTCGAACGACACCGTGATCGTCTGTCCTCGCACGTAATTGCGCCCGCCTCCACCGCCTTCCGCCGTGTCGGCCGCGACGTAGAACGCGCGCGCGTTCCCGCTCGCGCGCAGCTCCCGAATCTTGCGGTCTCCGGTCGCCCCGGCGGCTTCTCCGCCCGGAGCCGCTTCGGCGTCCTCCTCGGTCGCCGTCTCGGCGGGGCTCACCCGGGCGGCGTCGACCGTGTCCTCGGGAGCGACTCGCGCGGCGCTGCTGTCCCCGGGTACCTCGAACGCAGCCACCAGTGTGTCTCCAGCCATCCAGGCCCGGTCTCCGGCAACGGACAGATCGGGCTCGGCCGTCGACACCACGGCGGCGGAATCCTCTTGGGCGGCGGCGTCTCCGGTCGCATATGCGGAATCGATCGCGCCTCCGCTGAGCCGGAAGCGGAGCGAATCCGCTACCAGGTGGTAGCCGCCGGAGATCGCCGCGCTGCGCCCGCCGAACGCCCACACCTCCTCGATCGCGCCATCCAAGAGGCTCGCCCGGATCTCGGTGGAGCGGATGTCGAAGTCCCGGCCGGAGGCGTTCGCCCCCCCGAATGCCTGGACGGCCCGGAGATCCTCACCTTCGAATTCAACTCGAATGCTGTCCCCCGTCAGATTGAAGTCCTCACCGGCGGCGTGAGCCTCACCGTGGAGCACTCCGTGATCGTCCACCAGGTCGAAAACGGCGCTGTCGGACGATGCCATGACATCTTCGCGCGTGATGACGACGTCACCCCAGCTCCGAGCCGTGTCCTCACGAATGAGCTCGATACGGTCGGCGTCGACCGACATCGGAGGCCGATCGCCGTCCGCCCCTCGCTCCACGTCCAGGTGCGGTCGTCCGGTTGCGATGGTGCGATCAGCTCCGGAGCGCGTCAGGCGGTTGAACTCGACCACGGGTCCACGCAGGATCGCACCGCTCCTGCGAGCATGCAGAACCACCTCGCCCATGGCGACCACCCGGTCGGCGTCGCCGAAGTAGGTGAGCGAATCGGAGGTGAGCGAGCGAGTTGAATCTCGGTAGCGGACTCGGCCCCATAGGTCGGCACGCGACAACTGTCCCGTGACCTCGATCAGGAGGGAACTGTCCGACTGCATTCGGGCATCGCCGCAGCTCACGTCGAAGTCGCCGCCGAAATAGTGTCCTCCCCCGGTATCATACTGCCGGAGAGACTTCAGCAGTGCCACCAGACATGCCGTGTCTCCGACCGCCTGTGCCGTGGCGTCGCCAGGTTCCAGAAGGGCGACCGAGACCAGGAAACAGGCGATCCCCTTGCGACGCCTCCATCGCGGCCGGGAGGAGCGGCAGTGGCTCCGTGATGCGCCCCTCACGGCTCCTCGGGCCTCCGCCGCACCGTCATGACTCGTCGACGTCCGTGACGGCCGAGAACTCCTGGATCTCGCGGTTGTCAAGGGACGGATCGGAGACGAAGGAGGCCCCCCGAATCACCCGTGAGCCGTCCTTGAACACGAACGGCACGTCGCTGCGTAGCTTGTCCGCCGCCGCATCATAGGCGAGCTGCTCCGTCTCCAGGCGCTCGGCGGCCCCCGCCTTCACCACCGTGACCCCTCCCTCGGCCGCCATATTTCCCGACTGGCTGTGGTACGTGCCTTTCGTCGCGGTCAGAACCGACTCTTCGTTCCCTCGCGTATCGTAAAACACGACCCGCACTCCGATCAGGTTGATCACTGACTCGTCTTCCATGACGTAGGCGGTATCCGCTGCCAGCGCCGCCCGCCGCACCCCCTCACGGGTCATGAAGTGCCGTACGGAGATCATCACCTGGTCGGCTCCCGCCGCCAGCTGCTCCGGCCCTGCCGTCGTCGGCTCCGGTCCTCCGTCACAACCGACGACTGCCACCGCCAGCAGAATCGGCGCCCACCGTGCCGGGGGGGCCCACTCGGGAGGCGCCATCATGCCACTCCCTGCCGCAGCAGGTCGTGCAGGTGGACGATTCCGACCAGGCGTTCACCGCCGTCCACGACCGGTAATGCCATCACTCCGTGAGTCTCCATCATGCGGACGGCTTCGGCTGCCAGCGCCTCTGCCCGAATCACTTTCGGTGCCGGGTTCATCGCTTCGCCGATCGGCCGGCTCAGGAAGTCGGCGTGCCGTTCGGCGAACCGCGTCAGGTCTCCCGCCGTCAGCACCCCGATCACGTGCCGTCCACCGTCGACGATCGCCACCGTCCCCCGCCTGTGAGCAATCGCGTGCATGCCGGCGGCAAGGGTGTCCGTTCTCGCCAGCACGGCCAGCTCGGACTCGGCGGTCACCATGACGTCGATCACCCGCCACAGCAGCTTCCGTCCAAGCTTTCCGCCCGGGTGCAGCCGAGCGAAGTCCTCGGCACCAAATCCCCGCTCCTCAAGCAGGGCCATGGCCAGAGCGTCGCCCATCGCCAACGCCACAGTGGTGCTGGTGGTCGGAGCGAGGTCGTGCGGACACGCCTCGACCTCCACGCTCACGTCGAGGACCACGTCCGCGCAGCGCGCCAGTGTGGAGCGGGGCGCTCCAGTGAGCACGATCACCGGAATGTCGAGCCTCCTCACCGCTGGCATCAGCTCGGCGAGCTCCTCGGATTCACCGCTCTTCGACACCGCCAGCAGGAGGTCGCCCCGCACCAGCATGCCGACGTCCCCGTGCGCCCCTTCGGAAGGGTGGAGGAAGAGGGCGGGTGTTCCCGTCGAGGCCAGAGTGGATGCGACCTTCCGCGCCACGAGGCCGGACTTGCCGATTCCGGAGACAACGATGCGGCCGGGTGTGCCCAGGATGCGTTTCACCGCGACTGCGAAGCTGGAATCGACCCGCTTCACGAGTCGGAGGATCGCCTCCCCCTCCAGACGCAGCACTGCTGCACCGCGCTCGACGATCCGTGCTTCCGACGTGGCCGGCTCAGCCATGCGTGCACCGCTGCACGTAACGCTCGACGAGGTCGTCCCACTCGCCGCGCGCGCGGAGTAGCGCCTCGGCAAACTCGCGGACGGCCCCCTCCCCTCCGGAAACCGTCCCACACCAGTGCGCCGCATCCCGGATCTCGGGAACCGCGTTTGCCACCGCCGCCGGCAGCGCGACCCGTCGCAACAGCGCCAGGTCTGCGAGGTCGTCGGCCAGACAGGCCACCTCGGACCACTCGACGCGACGCCGCTTGAGCAGCTCGGCGACAGTCCGCAGCTTGGCGTGCCAATCCACCTGATGGGCCTCTTCGATCATCAGCTGGCGCGCGCGTCGGCTCACGGCCGGCGACTGCTGCGCCGAGACCATTGCCACCCCGATGCCGGCGTGATGGAGCATGAAAACCCCGATCCCATCGTGGACGTGGAAGCGCCGTAGGTCCACCGACCCCCCATCGGCGGTCTCGGCCGCGTAAATGGCGCCGTCGGTCATCACCCCATCGACGTCGAGCACCACGAGTCGGATCCGACGGGCGAGATCCGGATTCATTGCCCGTTCGCCACTGCTTCGCGAACCCGCACAAGTAACGCCAGCAGGGGTTCGAGCCGGTCCATGGGCAGCATGTTGGAGCCGTCGGATGGCGCGGCCCGTGGATCCGGGTGGATCTCCACGAACAAACCGTCCGCGCCGGCTGCCACCGCGGCTCGAGCCAGCGGCTCGATGTACTCCGGTTCACCGTCGCTCGCCGCGCCGCCTCCTCCCGGGAGCTGTACGGAGTGCGTGGCGTCGAACAGAACCGAACAGCGGCAGGTCTTCTGGATGATCGGAATCGCCCGCATGTCCACCACCCAACGTCCGTAACCGAACGCCGTGCCGCGCTCGGTGACGACCACCCTCCGGCAGCCTGCGGCGCGCACCTTGGCGACTGAATGCTGCACCTGCTCCGGGGCCATCCACTGTCCCTTCTTCACGTTGACCGCGCGGCCACACGCTCCCGCGGCCAGCAGCAGGTCGGTCTGGCGGGACAGGAAGGCGGGAATCTGCAGCACGTCGGCGACCCGGCTCACGGGTTCGACCTGTGCCACTTCGTGCACGTCGGTGAGTAGCGGCAGGTCGGTCGCGGCGCGCACCTCGGCGAGAAGCGCCAGCCCCCGTTCCAGTCCCGGGCCGCGCGCGGAGGCGCCGGAGGTGCGATTGGCCTTGTCGAATGACGCCTTGAAGGTGGCCCGAACGCCCGTTCGCTCGCTAACGTCCCGCAGGTGCCGGGCGACCCGCAGGTTCAGCCCGGCATCCTCCAGCACACAAGGCCCGGCCACGACCATGAAGCCGCTAGACGGTTCGCGCGCCTCCCACTCAGCCGCTGCGTCGGGGGCACCCGCCCGCCGGTCCTCCTTCTCCATCGCGCCGCGTGATCGCGCTCACCCGCCGACGGGGACGCGCTCCTTCTCTTCCGATCGTCCCGAGGCTCGCCCACCTCCCGACCCGTCCCGGTGCTCCCGGGCGGCGCGAATGAAAGCCGCGAACAGGGGATGCGGTCGGTTCGGCCGCGACCGCAGTTCAGCGTGAAACTGAGTGGCGATGAAGAAGGGGTGCCGCGGGAGCTCGACAATCTCGACCAAGGACGCGTCCGGCGACAGGCCGCTGAACACCATGCCTCCCTCGTTGAGCCGATCCCGGTACTCCGGGTTCACCTCATATCGATGCCGATGCCGTTCGGACACCTCGTCCACACCGTACAACTGTCGGGCTCGGCTGCCTGGTATCAATCGGCAGGGATAGGCGCCGAGCCGCATCGTTCCTCCCATATCGGTCACCTGGAGCTGGGAATCCAACAGCGAGATGACCGGATCGGTAGTCTCCCGATCGAACTCCGCGGAGTGCGACGCGGCGAGTCCGCACACGTTGCGCGCGAACTCGATGATCGCGCACTGGAGGCCGAGGCAGATGCCGAGAAAGGGCTTACCGCTCTCGCGCAGCCATCGCAGCGCCTCGAGCATGCCGGAGATCCCGCGTACGCCGAAGCCGCCGGGTACCAACACGCCGTGGTAGTCGGCGAGCAAGTCGGAGCCCTCCGCATCGAGCTCCTCGGAAGACACCCAGTCGATGTCGACCCCGACGTCGTTGGCGATCCCGCCGTGCGTGATCGCCTCCTGGATCGACTTGTACGAGTCGACCAGGGAGGTGTATTTGCCCACCACCGCGACCAGCACCCGGCCGGCACGCGGGCGTTTGATGCGCTCGACGAGCTCCTCCCACGCCGACAGGTCGGGTTCGGGCACATCGAGCTTGAGGAGCTGCACGATCCGGTCATCGAGGCGCTGCTGCCGGTAGCGGAGCGGAACCTCGTAAATCGTCTCCACGTCGCGCGACTCGACCACGTTCTGCACGTCCACGTTACAGAAGTGTGCGATCTTCCGTCGCACGTCCTCCGACAGCGCCCGTTCGGTGCGGCATACCAGGATGTCCGGCTGAATCCCTATCTCCATCAGCTCGCGCACCGAGTGTTGGGTGGGCTTCGTCTTGAGCTCGCCAGCGGCCGCGATGAACGGGACCAGCGTCAGGTGGACAAAGAGCGTGTTCTCGCGGCCCACGTCCTGGCGGAACTGACGGAGCGCCTCGAGGAACGGCAGCGACTCGATATCTCCCACCGTGCCCCCGATCTCGGTGATGACGATGTCGCGATTGGGCGCCAGCCGTCGAATGTGGGCCTTGATCTCATCGGTGACGTGGGGCACGACCTGAACCGTGGCCCCCAGAAAGTCACCACGTCGTTCCTTGGTGATGATGTCCTGGTAAATCCGCCCGGTAGTCACGTTGTTGGCTTGGGACAGCGACTCGTCGATGAAACGCTCGTAGTGGCCGAGGTCGAGGTCGGTTTCCGCGCCATCGTCGGTGACGAA
>CAZJXR010000028.1:0-28709 GCA_964550085.1 uncultured Gemmatimonadota bacterium | reverse complement strand
CTGCATCACGGGCACCGGGTTCATGAAGTGCATGCCGATCACTCGATGCGGCCCCGCGGTATGGGCGGCGATGCCGGTGATCGAGATCGAGCTCGTGTTCGAAGCCAGGATGGCGTCCGGCCCCGTCAGCTCGCCGAGGCGCGCGAACAGCTCGAACTTGATCTGTCGGGACTCCGGCACGGCCTCGACCACGATGTCCGCGTCGGCGAGCAGCGACAGCTCGGATCCGCTCCGCAGCCGCCCGAGCGCCGCAGAGGCGTCGCCGTCCTCGATCAGTCCCTTCGACTGCTGGCGTCCCAGGTTCTTCTCGATCGTGCGGCGCGCCGCCTCGAGTGCCGACGTATCGACGTCCACCATGCATACTTCTACGCCGGCCAGCGCCAGCACGTGAGCGATCCCGTTGCCCATCGTGCCGGCGCCGATCACGCCCGCGCGCTCGATCGGGTCAGTCGTCATCGGCGTCCGCTCTCAGCTGTCCTCCGACGTTTCCGCCCCACCGCCCAAGTCGGCCGCACCACGGGTAGCGGCGCCGCGAGCTTCTTCAGCATCTTCGTCCAGCCGTCGACGGTCGGGGAGCGGTCCCAGCGCCACGACCTGCGGATCGCGGCGAAGGCGTGGGGTTCGCGCCATCCACACCGCCACCACGAGCGCGGCGATCGTGACGCTCAGGCCTCCCTCGGGTCCGAACGCGCCTCCCGTCCACAACTCGGGACCGTTCGTTCGCGCGTCGTACAGCGGCGTGTCCATCACCAAGCCGCTGACCGGCAGGTCGGCCGCGAAGCTCATGGACCAGTTCCAACCGGCGTGGATTCCGGTCGCAAACCACAAACTATACGTCCTCCAGTACGCGATGCCCAGCAGCACTCCGGCCAGCGCGATATTGGTGATCGGGATGAGGGCTACGTTCGGGTTGCCGAGGTGCAGAAGCCCGAACACGACCGAGGTGAGGGCGATCGCCCAGGCGCCGCCCAGCCTCTCGGCCACCACCTGAAACGGGTACCCGCGCGCGAGCAGTTCCTCGCCGAACGCCGCCACCGCGAAGAAGGCACCGTAGCCGACCAGCGCGGCGAGCCAGGCGATCGGGCGACCCGCCTGGGGCACCCAGCGAACCCAGCCGGCCGCCACGAACAGGAGCACCACCGCACCGATGAGAGCGGCGCCGAGCGCGGCGCCGCGCAGGCCGGCCCGCAGGGCGCCTCCCCCACGCGGCAGGCCGAGAGCGGCGACCGGGAGACGCTCCACCCGCCGCATCATGTAGGCGCTTGCCACCAGCAGGGCGACGAGCGAGACCAGAACGTCGAAGGCAGGGGCGGCGAGGTCCACACCGACGAGCAGGGCGAGCCCGGAGACCGCGAGGGCCACCAGGATCACCACACCCACGAACACCACGATCCGCCACGCCGCCCGCAGCCGTCCCTGACGGCCGACGAACAGGCGACGCCAGAACGTTGGTCTTACGTCCGGCATGTGCCGGAGGTCAGGTGAGCAGCTGTCGGGCTCGGCGTCGGAGTCCGGAGCCGATGACCAGGACGAGCGCGATCTTCAGCACGTCCCCGGGCAGAAACGGAAGCACACCGGTACGGAACGCGACCGCGCGCCCCGCGGTCACGGCCAGCCAGCTCATGCCCCCGGCGTGAATGACGACCACGGCCAGGACCAGTCCCGCCGCCCGCACGACGAGGCGATCGCTTCGCCACGCGAAGTGGCCGGCTACCGCCGCCGCGGCGGGGAACGCGAGCAGGTAGCCGCCGGTGGGACCGAACAGGTAGCCGGGACCGCCGCCCGCGGCGAACACGGGCAGCCCGATCAGGCCCGCGGCCAGGTACGCGACCTGACTCGCCGCGCCCAGCCGCGGTCCGAGAAGCGTGCCGGTCAACAACACCGCCACTACCTGAAGGGTGAAGGGCACGGCGGTTCCGGGAAGCGGCACCGCGACCCGCGCCGCCAGCGCCGTCAGCGCCGCGCCCGCCAGGACGACCGCGACGCGCCTGCCCCGCGAGGCTGGGGCGTCCATTTCGCGCACGCTATCCTTGGCTACCGAATGCGCGTGACTCATCGTTTTCACCGCCGGGTGCAGGTTCAGTCTCTCTCGACACTCATAGCGACGGCGTTGCCGCCGCCGAGGCACAGCGTCGCCAGCCCCCTCTCCACCTCCCGGTCCCTCATCGCGTACAGCAGGGTGGTCAGGATTCGCGCTCCGGATGCTCCGATCGGGTGGCCGAGCGCGATCGCACCCCCTCGCACGTTGACGCGATCGAAGTCGAGGCCAAGCGCACGCCCGTCCGCCAGCGCCTGCACGGCGAATGCCTCGTTCATCTCGACGAGACCGTAGTCGTCGACGGTCGTGCCCTCGTGCTCGAGCAGTCGGCGTACGGCGGATACGGGAGCGAAGAACAGATCACGCGGCGCGGTGGCGCCGACCGAATATGCCGCGATCCGCGCCATGATGTCCAGGCCGTGCGCGTCGGCGTACTCCTCGCTCGTCACCACGGTGGCGGCCGCGCCGTCGTTGAGCCCGGGCGCGTTCCCGGCCGTCACCGTGAGCCCCTCGACCTCGGGGGGCGCATCGGCCCCGAAGGCCGGCGGCAACGTGGCGAGCGCCTCGATCGAAGTCTCGCGCCGCGGCGGCTCATCGGTCTCGACGCACGTCACGCCCTTGCGGGTCGGCACCGACACGGGCACCACTTCGGCCGCGAACTCGCCCTCGTCGATCGCTCGGATCGCCTTGCGGTGGCTGTCGAGCGCGAACTGGTCCTGGTCGGCCCGACTCACCCCGGCCTTCATCGCCGTGTACTCGGCGTGTCCGCCCATGTGGCACTCTCCGAACGAGCACCACAGCCCGTCGTGGATCAGGCCATCGATCAGCTGCCGGTCGCCGAACTTGACCCCTTCCCGCATGCCGCGCAGGAGATAGGGCACGTTGGACATGGACTCCATGCCGCCGGCCACCACCACCCGGTTGTCGCCGGCGCGGATCGCCTGCGCCGCCAGCATGACCGCCTTCAGCCCGGAGCCGCACACCTTGTTCACGGTGACCGCGGGGACGGTCTCGGGCACGCCGCCCAGGATCGCCGCCTGCCGGGCCGGCGCCTGTCCCACCCCCGCCTGCACCACGTTGCCCATGATCACGTCCTCGATGTCCGCCGGGTCGATCCCCGCGCGGGCGATCACCGCCTCGATGGCGCGGGCCCCGAGCTCCGGCGCCCGGAGCGGAGCGAGGGCGCCGAGAAAGCGTCCCGTCGGCAGGCGGGCCGCCCCCACGATCACCGGCGTGTGTCGTTTGTCTCGCATGCTAATCACTCCCAGTAGATTGCATTACAATATGGTACATGGTTTGACATACACTAGATTCTATGTGATGGACGTCGGCTGTTCGGCCGGGGCAGCGGTCACCTCGTCGGTCAGCTCGCACCCATGGCGTCCGTCGGTGCGGGCGATCGCACGACCCCAGGCCACCACCGGGTCGTGCTCGAAGATGAGCCCCCACCCCTCGACCGCGGCCCGGCTCAGCAGCGTCCGTTTGCTCTCCAGCGTCACCAGCGGCTCGATGTCGTAGCCCATGATCCAGGGGAGCGGGAGGTGCGCCCGCGTCGGCACCAGATCGGCCAGGTAACAGAACAGGCCCTCCGCCGTCTCGATCAGGACCGACTGGTGGTGCGGCGTGTGGCCGGGCGTGTGCACGACCCGGACCCGCGGGACGATTTCCCCGTCTTCCTCCACGAACTCGATCCGACCATCGTCGGCCAACGGCTCGAAGTTGGCCCGAATGTAGCTCGCACGGATCCGTTCGTTGTCGAGACGAGCGAAATCCCACTCTCCGCGCCGGATGAAATAGCGCGCGTTCGGGAACGCCGCCCGCACGCGGCCGTCCTCCGCCAGCACCGTGTTTCCGCCGGCATGATCGAAGTGCAGATGGGTACTGATCACGTGCGTGATGTCGGCCGCCTCGATGCCCGCCTCCCGGAGTGAATCCTCGAGGCGGGTCGGTCTTCCCCGGTTGTCCACCCCGAATATGTCCAGAAACTTCTCGTTCTCCTTGTTCCCGAGTCCGGTGTCGACCAGCAGACGCGCCTCCGCCGTCTCCACCAGCAGACAACGCATGGCGAGCGTGATCCGGTTCCGCTCGTCGGCGGGCGTGCGCCGGCTCCACAGCGGCTTCGGCACCACGCCGAACATCGCCCCTCCATCGAGTCGCAGCCGGCCGCCGTCGATGGTTCGGAGGCGGATCTCCGCGTCCTCGTAGATCAGCATGACGGGGGCCGGGGCCCGGTCTGCTCCGGGTGCCCGTTCGGGGCCTCGAGGGATGGACACCTGCCGCCTGCCCTTCCCCGCCGACGAGGTGGCCTGCGCCGCACCGCCAGCCAGTTCTGAAGCGCGCCCCAGGTCGTCAAACCGCGGCGTTCCACGTCGGCCAGCATGCGAACGAAGACCGCCGCCGTGGCACGCGCGTCGCCTCCCGCCCGATGACGACCTTCGATCCGCACTCCGTAGTAGTCGGCGACCGAGTCCAGTCCGCGACGTCGCAGACCCGGAAGCACGCGACGCACGAGGTGGACCGTGCACAGCCGCGGTCCTTCCGGCGCCACCGCTCGGGCACGTCGCATCTCCTCGGTCAGGAAGCGCCAGTCGAAGGTGGCGTTATGTGCCACGAACACGCGCCCGCCGAGGCGTTCCCGGATGTCGTCGCTCAACTCCTCGAACGCGGGGGCGTGGCGCAGCATCGGGTCGGAGATGCCAGTCAGCCGGGAGATGAAGTAGGGCACCGCGCAGCCGGGATCGACGAGCGAAACGAACTCATCCACCACCCGCCCCCTCTCGACCTCGATGACGGCAATCTCGATGATGCGCCCGCCACCTCCTGGAGAGCCGCTCGTCGTCTCGACATCGACGACGGCGTAGCGGAGCTCCGACAGGGATCGCTCGGCCAGCGTCGCCTGGCGGGGGGCCAGACTCCACACGCCCTCCGCGTCGACCACGGCGCGATCATCCCGCCCCAGCAGCTCGAACAGGAGGCGGGCGGCGAGGCCCGGCGGCGCCTGAAGCAGGTCGAACACCTCGCGGGCCAGAGACGTCGTGGACCGAGGCCGGTCGGCGATTGCCGACAGCGCGCGGGCGACCAGGTTCGACTGGGGCGCGAAACGCAACCCGTCGCTCAACCCCGTCGCTCCTCGAACACCGGGCTCAATCCAGCGGCTCCCTCAGAACCGGCATCGTCATGCAGCGAGGCCCCCCACCGCCGCGCACCAGCTCGGATCCCTGAAAGGTGATCACCACCCGTTCATCCTCGGTCACCCGCTCTCGGTCGGCGAGGAGATCATCCGCCGCCACGATGCGGAAACCTCCCTCACGCTCCAGGGCCGCCATCGTGTGCTCGTTGCGCTCGTAAGCCAGCACCTGACCCGGTGCAACCGCGAAGAAATTGCATCCGCTTCCCCACTGCTCGCGCTCCTGCATGGTGCGCTTCTCGCCGCCCACGTAGATCGGCTCCAGCGGCAGGCCGAGCCCTCCGAGCGCCGTGAACAGGTCCGACATCTCGCGCGTGCTGTTTCTGGCCCGGTTCACGTGGAGCACCGGGAGCCGCGTCGGACCCACGAAGTACGGGGGGAACACGCAGCACAGGTCGCGATCGATCATGGCGAAGATCATGTCGAGGTGAATCGAGGTGCGATGAGGCGGCATCACGACCACCAGCACGTCGGTGATTTCCGACCCCTCCTCGAACAGCTGCTGGAGCAGCGCCTCGATGCCGGCGGCGCTGGTCCTCTCCGACAACCCGACCAGCAGGAGATCCCGGCGGAGGACGTGGATGTCGCCACCCTCGATGCTGACGTTCATCCGGCGTTCTCCGGTACCGTCGTAGAGCAGCTGCGTGCCCGCCAGACATGGATGGAAGGTAAACAGCGCCCGCATGATCTCTTCTTCGGTCCATCGCACCTCGTGCTTCATGGCCGCGATCATGACTCCGTTCCCGATCACCGCGGCCGCATCCCGGGTGAAGAACAGATTCGGCAGTGGCGGCAAGGTGTAGCCGGCTTCGTTCACCAGTTCGGCCAGGAAACCGGACCGACTCTCTTCGCCCTCGACGAACAGGTGGGCCAGCTCTGCGGCGCTGGTGTCCGCCGGACGCCCCACGAACGGATCGCCGCAGCGTAAGCGCACGAACTCGCGCGCCTCCGGTTGGGTCAGCACCTCGGCAAGCAGGTCCTTCACCTCGTGAAAGGTGGCGAAGCGGCGCAGCACCGCCTCGAAGCGCCGATACTCCTCGCCGGCGTTCTCGAGGTCGAGAAGGTCATCGAACAGGTACGTGTGCTGGTTCTCGGGCGTGACGACGGTGAGCTCCGGTCCCGGGCGGTGGCACACCACCGTCCGGAGACGGCCGATCTCGCTCGTGATGCGGATGTTGCCCGCGGCACCACTCATCGACGCGGTTCGTGCGCCGCCGCGTTTCGGCCGACCGGCCCCAGCTCCCTGGTACCGTTGCGACCCCCTCCCGAGGTGAGAGCGAAGCTCAGCCCTTCCAGCTCGAGCGCCACATCCATCGTGCGCACGGCGACGGCATCGGGCGTCGAGAGCTTGACCGGCGCGAAGTTGAGGATGGCACTCACCCCGGCCTCGGTGAGCCTGCGCGCCGTCGCATCGGCCGCGTCGGGCGGCGTGGCGATGATCCCGATCTCCACCCGTTCTCGCCGGACCACCTCCTCCAGCTCGTCGAGCGGCCACACCCGGACGCCCGACAATTCCCTGCCGATCTTCGAGGGATCGACGTCGAAGGCGGCGACCAGGTCGAAGCCGCGTCGGGCCAGGTCGCCGTAACCGAGCAGCGCCGAGCCGATCTTCCCGACTCCGACCAGACCCACCCTCCACCGGCGACCCAGGCCGAGGATCTCCGACAGGACATGCTCCAGCTCATCGACGTCGTAGCCTCGACCGCGCTTCCCGAACGAACCGAAGAAGCTGAGGTCTTTGCGCACTTGAGCGGAGGTGGTGCCGGTTCGCTCGGCCAGCTCGCGGCTGGAGAGGACTCGCGATCCCCTGGGCCGCGTCTCCCGCAGCAGCCGAAGGTAGAGGGAGAGCCGACGTACGGTCGACTCGGAGATCTTTCGCTCGTTCATCGCCCCTGCTTGTGAAAGCGTTCACAAGCAAGATAGTCGGGGCGTCTGGCGATCTCAATATGAGGCGAGCAGGTCTATGGCAGCTCGCCGGCGGGCCCGAGCAGCGCATCCGCCAGGGCGACGAACTGCGCGGGGGAGAGCTCCTCGGGTCGGGTGCGGGAATCGATCCCCAGCTCACGCAGGACGCCGGCGGCTCGAGCCTCGCTCAGGCCGAGATCGGGCGCCGTGCGCAGGATCTTCTGCAGCTGCTTGCGGCGCATCCCGAAAGCGGCCCGCGTCAGGCGGCGCAGGGCGCCGAACCGCGCGGCCGACAGGCCGGGTCTCCGTGTGTCCAGCACCACCGCAGCCGAGTCCACGGCCGGAACCGGCCGGAACGCGCGGCGCCCGATCGGGAACGCGATGCGCGCATCGGCGTGGACTTGGACGCCGACGCTGAGCGCGCCGTACGCGCGCGACCCGGCCGGGGCGACCAGTCGTACGGCAACCTCCTTCTGCACGGTGACCACGATCCGGCGCGGCGCCGGTCGCATGGCCAGAAAGGAGAAGATGAGCGGCGACGTGATGGCGTACGGGATGTTCGATACGACCGCCCGCGAACGGTCTGCGGGGAGCATGGCGCCGAGATCGAGCTCGAGCGCGTCGCCGTGCACGATGCGAACGTGCGGCCGGTCCGTCCACCGGCGGGCGAGCTCCTCGGCCAGCGCATCGTCCTTCTCGACTGCCACCAGGCACGCCACGCGGTCGACGAGTAGCTCGGTGAGCTCGCCGTGGCCGGCACCGACCTCGAGAACGGCCTGTTCGGGGTCGGGATCCAGGGTGTTGACCAGCTTGCGTCGCAGATTGGGGTCGATGAGGAAGTTCTGACTCAGGGAACGCTTCGGGCGGGAGCTCACGTCCCTTCCCCGCCCAAGCCCGGTGGGGCCGGCATGCGGACGGCGAGTGCCGTCCGGTCGTCGGGCGGGCACTCCTCCGTCCCCTCCATCATCTCGTATAGAACCTCGACCACGCGCCGGGCGCCATCGGGAGAGTCCGCAGCTGCGCACCGGGCCAGCCTCGGGTCAGCGAACAACCGCTCCTCCGGGATGCACTGACTCAACCCATCGGTGAACAGGAGCAGGATGTCTCCGTCGCTCCACTCGGCTTCGGTCTGCGAGTAACTCTCCAGATCCCGAATCCCGAGCGGCGGGTCGAGCGCCTCCAGCCGTCGTGCGCCCGAGGGACTGATCCGGAATGCGTAAGGGTGCCCGGCGTTGGCGTAGCGCAACCGGCGCCGGCCGACATCGATGACGCCGTAGAACAACGACATGTACATCTCGGTCGATTCGAGCTCGCGCAGCAGCTCGGCATGAATCCGCTGCAGGACACGCGCTGGCGGTTCGTCCTCGCGGCCGACGATCGCCGCCGCGCTGATGGTGAGAGCCATGATGAGGGCGGCCAGGATCCCATGCGAGCTCACGTCTCCGAGCATCACGCCGAGCCGCCCCCCGGAGAGCCGGACGAGCTGGTAGAAGTCGCCCCCGATCGACTCGGCCGGTTCGAAGCGGGCAGCCACCTCGGCCACATCCCGGAACTGCCCCAGGTCGGGTAGGAGCTTGAGCTGCATCTCGTATGCGAGCTGGAGCTCGGCGTCGATTCGTTCCCGGCGCAGACTCTCCTCCACCAGGCGGCCGCGCTCGATGGCGGCGCCGATCTGGCTGGCGATCGCGGTCATCAACCGTCGATCGCCGGCGGTGAATCGAGCCCCATCCGCCCGCCCCAGAAGGTCGAGGACTCCCAGTCGGTGCGCCTCGCCCTCCGGTGGCTGGTAGGACACCGGGACCGAGAGGATCGAGCCCTCCGACTGCCGCCCGCCCGGGCGACCGCCGCCGGGGCGCGAATCGGCGGGCAGGAACAGCGTCTCCTGTGCCGCGAACACCGCGGCGGTGAAGGAGTCCGGATCACCGAGCCGCACCGTACGGGACGGCGGTTCGCTGTCGCCCGCGTTCGCGAGCAGCTCCAGCTCCTGCCCCTCCGCATCGAGGGTCCACAGCGTGGCGCGGGCGGCACCGGTGATGCGGACCACGTCACGGAGAAAGCGCCGCGCCGCCTCCCGGAGCTCAATCACCGATGCCAGCGTGTTGCTGATCGAAGCGAGCAGCGCGATCTCTTCGTGCCGCTCGGCTACCTCGCGCCGCAGCCCCGCGCGCTCCCGCTCGCCGGCGGCGACCACCGACAGGCTGGTGCCGAGGAGCTCGAGCGCGCGCTCCGGGTGTCCCCTTCCCGCCCCGAGCTCGAGCACCAGGAACGCCCCATCGCCGATCGGCCACTGGCGGCGCGCCTGTCCCTGCGGCGCTTTCGACGCCAGCGTGTCGTGGACGACGGCTTCTCCGTCATCGGTGACGAGTCGCACCCGACTGGCGAAGCCGGTCGCGCGCTCGAACGCGTCGATGATGGAGCGGAGGCCGAGCCATCGGTCGGGGCTTCGGAAGCCACTCCGCGTGCCTGCCGCGAGGCTCATCCCGGACCCCCGGTGGCGGACACACCGCCCGCGTCACCGGCGCAGAACCAGGGTGACGGCGTTTCCGACATCGTTGTAGATCACCTCGTCCATCAGGCTGCGGAGGAGAAACAGGCCGCGCCCGTGGCTGCGCCAGCGGTGTTCGGGCAGGGTCGGGTCGGGGACCGAGGCGGGGTTGAACCCGCTGCCCTCGTCGGCGACGGTGACCGTAACCCGTTCGGTAGCGAAGTCCGCCCGCACCCGGACCCGCTTGAAAGGATCCTGCCGGTTGCCGTACAGGATCGCGTTCGCCACCGCCTCGGCGAGCGCCACCCGTAGATTCAGCGTCGACCTCGAGCTGGCGAAGGCACGCTGCTCGCATGCCCGGATCACCTGTCCCACCGCATCGTCCAGGTAGGCGACGTCGGAGGGAAACTCCAGCTCCAGGCGATCGGTATCGCTCGCCGACGGCGGCTCGCGGCGCATCTCGAGATGCTTCTTCCAGCTGAGCTGCAGCTCTGCCGCATTGATCGGATAGAACAGGTAATCGTCGCTGCCGGCGACCAGCGCAGCGATGAGCCGTTGCGCCGATTCGTTGTCCACCACGGCCAGGATACGGGTCGAGGAGCCGAAGGCACGGCGCGCTTCCCGTACCTGTTGCGTGCCCTGGGCCATGTCGAGGTAGGCGATGGATGGATTCCAATGCGGCCATTCGGCCGCCGTACGGACGACCACCGTTCGGGCCGACAGCTTCCGCAATTCCCGGACGAGGTCGCGAACGAGCCCGGAGCGGCTCGAGCAGATGAGGGCTCGCTGGTCGGGCTCGGTCATCATTTGGTCATCATGCAGACAAATCGGCGACCGCGGCCGATCGATCCGCCGCGATTCGGAACAGCGTGTCGAGCCGCGTGAGCTCGAACAGCGTTTGCAGGTCGTCGTTGAGCGCGGCGAGCCGCAGATCGCCGCCGGCCTCGCGAATGCGCTTGGACAGGGAGACCAGCACGCCGAGCCCCGAAGAGTCGATATAGGTGGTGCGCGAGAAGTCGATCAGGAACTTTCGGTCGCCGTGCGCCACCCCGTCGAGGATGGCGGTCTTCAGTTCCTGCCGGTTACCCACCGTGAGCTCCCCATCCATGGCGAACACGCTGACGTCGCTTTCCCTGGCCACCGTAAAGCTCATGCTCTCACCTCCGGGTGATCGGCCGTCGCCATTACGGCCGTGATGCAGGCGACGTTCACGATGTCCTCGACGCTGGCGCCCCGGGACAGGTCGTTCAGCGGCGCGGAAAGTCCCTGCAGGATCGGTCCCAGCGCCTCGTACGCTCCCAGCCTGTGCACGAGCTTGTAGGCGATGTTCCCCGCATCGAGACACGGAAACACGAGAATGTTCGCGCGTCCTTCCAGCGGCGAGTCGGGACACTTTTGAGCCGCCACCTCGGGCACCACGGCAGAATCCACCTGAAGCTCGCCATCCGCCACCACCTCCGGTCGTCGTGCCCGGAACAGCTCGAGCGCCTGTCGGACTCGCTCCACCGACGGCCCGCCTGCCGATCCGCGGGTCGAATAAGACAGAAACGCGAGCCGCGGTTCGTCGCCCACGATCGTGCGCCGCGCGCGGCAGGCCGCATCCGCGATCTCCGCCAGCTGTTCGGCATCCGGCGTCGGGACCACGGCCGCGTCGGTGAAGGTGAGGACGTCGTCCGCCTTCGCCTGCGCATCGCCCCTCAGCATATAGAAGGCACTCGACACGGTGCGGATCGCGGGCGCCGTGCCGAGTAGCTGCAATCCGGTCCGCACCACCTCGGCCGTCGTGCTGCGGGCTCCGGCCACCACCCCATCGATCTCCCCGGCTGCCAGGAGCGCCACCGCGAGCCGCAGCGGCGAGGCGCTGTCGAGGCCGAGGCGCCGTTCCAACTCCGCCGTCGATTCGACGACCAAGACGTCGCGCCAGCCGCGCAAGCTGGCCACCACGCCCGGCCCGCCGATAGCGACCGGGCGGGCGAGCTCCTCGCGGAGGATGATGTCGAGCGCCGCACGCGTGCGCTTCTCGTCAGCCTCGGGAAATCCGATTCGGCATCGCGCCGCGCGGGCTCGCGCCCGGAGCGCGCCGAGGAAGGTGGAATCCATGCCGTAGCGTCACGCGCCGCGCACGCTGGGGCCGAAGCGCGTCGCCAGCCGATCGAGCACCTCCACCGGCACGAATCGGGACACGTCCCCCCCGAGGCTGGCTACCTCCCGAACCAGCGACGAGCTCAGGAAGGTGTACCGGTTGTCGGGAGCCATGAAAATCACCTCGATCTCCGGCCACAGTGAGCGGTTCATCAGAGCCATCTGGAATTCGTATTCGAAGTCGCTCACCGCGCGCAAGCCGCGGACGATGAGCGTGGCGCCGCGACTGCGGGCGAAGTCCACCAGCAGACCCGAGAAACGAACGACCTCGATGCGGTCCTCGCCGGCGTACACCTCGCGCATCAGTTCCTGGCGTTCCTCGAGGTCGAACAGCGGACGTTTGCCATGCGTCGCCGTCTCGGCGAGGGCCAGGATCAATCGATCGACCAGCTTGAGACTCCGGAGCACGATGTCGTGATGCCCGAGCGTCAGCGGGTCGAAGGAGCCCGGGTAGACAGCTACCGCGTTCTTAGTGGTCACTCGTGGTCCCTCCGGGATTCGGGGTCACGAAGACGAGCACTGTGTCTCCGTATCGACGCTGCCAGATCAATCCCGGGAGATCGCCGGGAACGAGTCGCGTCCCTCCTTCGACACACAGCAGATCGGCGAACCGCGTCGAGCGATTGAGCTCGATCAGCCGCGCCGCCGCATCGCTCGCGTACGGGGGATCGGCGAGAGCGATTCCGTACGGCACCGCCGCTTCGCTCCGCCGGCGCAGGAAGTTGAAAGCGTCCTCGCGGTAGAGGGTGACGCGGTCGGCAACATCCAGAGCGGCGATGTTGCGCTCGAGCGCGCCGAAGGCGGATCGCGAACTCTCAACGAAATCTACCGCCGCCGCGCCGCGAGACAACGCCTCCAGACCGAGTGCACCGGAGCCGGCGAACAGATCGAGGACCGGAACCCCGGCGACCCGGTCGCCGAGCGCGGCGAACCACGCCTCCCGAACCGCTTCGCGCGTGGGGCGGGTCGCGGCGCCGGGGGGAGCTTCGATACGCCGACCGCCAAACTCGCCCGCGACGATCCGCAGCCTCACCCGGTCGGTTGCGGATCAGAAGGCCGAAAATCGACCAGACGGGCGACCGCGCGGCTCCGACCTCGCCACCGATCCTCCACCAGAGCGAACGCCACATCGAACAGTCGATCCGCGTCGAGCTCCGGGCGCCGCGACGCCATGCCGAAGCCGATAGCCGGCACTCGCCCTCCCTCCGGCGCCACCATGGTGGCCTTCAGGTGGCTGCCGTCGCCGACCGCCTCGAGTCGGTGGAAGACAACGCGGCGTACCTCGATCAACGGCTCCGGATTCCCCACCCCGAACGGCCCCAGATACCGGAGGTAGGGGGCGAAGCCGACCTCCACCCGCTCGAGCGGCAGCACCACATCGATCGCCAGCTCCCGGACGCGCTCGCCCTGGCCCAGCGCACCGGCCGCCAGCGCCTCGAAGCGCGCCCGGAACGCCTCGAGCTTCTCGCGCCGGATTTCGAAGCCGGCCGCCAGCCGGTGACCGCCGAACCTCAACAGGAGATCTTCGCACTCGGCCAGGGCCCGGTGCAGATGGAACGGCGCCACCGAGCGCCCCGAACCGCGACCGACCTCCGCGTCGAGGGCCACCAGGACGACCGGTCGGTGCAATCGGTCCACCAGTCGCGAGGCCGCGATGCCGATCACGCCGGGATGCCACTTCTCGTCCCACAGCACGACCGCCGCATCGCGCTCGGGGCGGAAGGTCTCCTCGAGCTGACGCTCGGCCGCCTCCAGCACCCTCCGATCCACGGTCCGTCGGTGCGCGTTCCGATCCTCGAGGTAGGTGGCCAGCCGCTCCGCCTCGGCCGCATCATCCGTGATCAGCAACCGCAGGCCGTCGGCGGCGGTCGCGATACGGCCGACCGAGTTCAGCCGCGGACCCAGAATGAAACCGAGATGCTCCTCGGACAGTGCTTCCTCCTCTTCGAGCCGGGCGAGTCGCAGGAGGGCGCGAATCCCCGGCTTGCGGCTGCGGGCGATGGCCCGCAATCCTGCCCGCACCAGGACGCGGTTCTCGCCCCGCAGCGGCGCCAGGTCGGCGACCGTGCCGAGCGCCACCAGGTCCAGGTGCTGGTTGAGCCGTTCCTCCGCCACGCCGGCCCGCCCGAACAGGACAGCCAGCAGTTTGAAGGCGACTCCGACGCCGGCCAGTCCGCCGAATGGGTACGCACTGTCGGTGCGGTTCGGGTTGACGACGGCGACGGCCGAGGGAAGCGTGGGCGCCGGGCGATGATGGTCGGTGATGATCACGTCGATCCCGCGCTCCGCCGCCGCGCGGACCGTCCCATGGGCCGAGGTGCCGCAGTCCGCGGTGACGATCAGGGTAGCGCCGACCGCCTCGGCCCGATCCAGACCGGCCGCACCGAGATCGTATCCATCCGCCAGCCGGTGCGGAACGAACGCGGTGGCCCGTGCTCCGAGCACGCGCAGCCCGCGCGTCAGGAGTGCGGCGGCGCACATCCCGTCCGCATCGTAGTCGCCGTGCACGAGAAGCGACTCGCGGCCGCGGATGGCGGCTTCGATACGCTCGACGGCGGGCCCGATGTCGGGAAGCCGGTCAGGAAGATGCTGATCCGCGAGCCGGGGACGCAGGAAGGAGCGGGCGTCGATCGGCGACCCGTATCCGCGGCGGACCAGAAACTCGCACACTTCGGAGGGCAGGTTGAGGGAAGCTCGCAGCGCGGCGGTGGCGGCCGGCGACACGGGGGCGGGCTCGAGCCACCGGTAGGTCGCGGTGACGAGGCCGCTCATTCGGCGAGAGCAGTCTCCATGTGAAGGATGACGCCGCACCCCTCGCACAGCCACAGGGTTCGTCCGCTCTGAATCTCCCGCTGGCGCTGGAGCGGAACCGACGTGTAGCAGTGACCGCACACGCCCTCCACCAGCAGCGCCAGCACGCCGTCCGTCCGCCCGGTCCGTACCTTTTCGTACAACCGCAGCACCTCCGGCTCGAGACGCACGGCGCGATTCCCGCGCTGATCGCGTCGAATCGCGATCTCCTCCTCCAACTCCTTTTTCCGCGATTCGATCGACGCGCGTTCGGTCTCGAATTCCGCCCGGGCCTCGTTCAGTTCCGCCTCCAGCGCGGCGAGCTTTTTGCGGCTCTGCTCGACCTCCTGCATGGACTCGAGCACCTCGTCCTCCGCGATTTCCAGATTGCGGCGCGCCGCGTCGGTCTCGGCACGGGCCGCCAGGTGCTGCCGCATGTTCTGGACCTCCTGGGCACGGGCTTGGAGCCGCTTGAGGGTCGCCCGGCCCGCCTGCACGGTGCGCTCGCGCCGTCGCATCCGGGTCTCGGCTTCCGCGAGTCGCCCGGCGGTTTCGCTAACTCCGGCCTCGAGCCCCGGCAGGTTGCCCTCGAGCTCCGCCAGCCGGGCGGTCAGTTCTTCCATCTCCCGTACTCGAGACGCGATTTCTCGATCCAGTGTCTCCATGTGCACCAGCGCTTCGACTACTTCGTTCGCATCTACCTTTACTTTCATGAAGCTTTCTTACTCTTCCTGTTCTCTGGTGAACCGCTCATTCGAACGCATTGCGCTCGTCCGTGGCGGTCGATTCGACGGTTCAAGTCTGTCCCGCCGTCGTCGCTCCGCGCTGCGACCACCGCTGCGCGAGGCTGAGCGGGATCCCGAGCTCGCGCAGCCTGCGCACGATCCCGTCCTTCTCGATCAACAGGCGTCGCTGTTGTTCCTCGTCGGCGAACTCGAACTCGACATCGATCTGCTCCTTGCGATCGAGAAGCGGGCGGCTCACGACCCGCTTCACCGACTCCTCGAAGATCTCGGCCGGATGGGTGAGCTCGGTGTCGTCGGCGAGCAGCGTTTCGACCAGCCCTGTTACCGCCGGCTCGAACAGCTCGCTCCACGCGCCATGGCGTCCGGCCGATTCCACCAGGCCGGCGAAGATGGCACGATAGCCGGGCTGTTTGAAGTGCTCGGGAAGAACGCCGGCCCGGCGCGCCGCCGACACCAGGCTTTCATCTCGGAGAAGCAGGAGAACGAGATTGCGCTCCGCACCCGGGGGCAGGGCGGAAGCCGCGATCGGCTCGGGCTTCGCGGTCCCGGTGGTCGAGGCTGGGCGCTCCCTGCGCCGCCGCCGCGACTCCACCTCGGCGACCTGGTGGACGACCGTCTCCCGCCGCACGCCGGTGCGCTCCGATACGCGATTGATGTAGATGTCGCGCAGAGCCTCATCGCGCGTCGCCCGGATGGTGGTGACGACCGCATCCAGAGCCCGTCGACGCCCCTCCGGGTTGTCGAGATAACCCTGGCGTTCGAGGATCTGGAGCTTCCGGTCCACTGCGTCGACCGCGTCGCCGAGAAACTCCCGGACCGCGCTCGCGCCGCGCGAACGGGCGATCGAATCTGGATCCTCGCCCGGAGGCAAGGTGACGATCAGCGGGTGGACGCCGGCCGCCAGCAGCGTGTCCGCCGCCCGGAAGCTGGCCCGCAGGCCGGCCGCGTCGCTGTCGTACAACAGGTACGCGCGCTTCGCATACCGGGCGAGGGTCGATGCCTGCTCGTCGGTCAGCGCCGTGCCGAGCGGGGCGATCGCCGTCTCGATCCCGACCGCGTGCAGGGAGAGGGCGTCCATGTAGCCCTCGACCAGGATCGCCCGTTCCTCGCGTCGAATCGGATGGCGGGCCCAGTTGATCGCGTACAGGGTCTTTCCCTTGTGAAAAATCGGCGAATCCGGCGAGTTGATGTACTTCGGTCCGCTTCCGTCGGCGAACGCCCGACCTCCGAACGCGACCGGACGATCCCGGAGGTCGCGAATCGAGAACATCAACCGATCGCGAAAGAAGTCGTACGGCTCCTGACTGCGCTCGCTGCGGGCGACCAGCCCGGCCTCCACCATCGGAGGCTCCTCGATGCCCCGCAGGCGGGCCGCCTGCAACAGCGCCCGCCACTCGTCCGGCGCCCGGCCAAGAGCGTAGCGCTCCGCCGTCTCGAGCGAGATCCCGCGTCCCTCCAGGTACTCGCGCGCCCGCTGACCCGACGGCTCGTGCAGGAGCTGCGCGACGAACCACTCCTCGGCAAAGGCTACCACCTCGCGCAGGTACGCGTACGGATCCGCTCGGCCCTCGTCTCGCTCGGGGATGTCGACCCCGACCCGCTCCCCGAGCGCACGGACCGCGGTCGGAAAGTCGACGCCCTGGAGCTTCATGAGGAAGGAGAACACATCGCCGCCCTCGCCACACACGAAGCACTTGAAGATTCCGCGGGTCGGATCCACTGAAAAGTTCGGGCCCTCTCCCCCATGCAGGGGACAGGGCCCTCGGTGGGTCTTTCCGACCCGCTTGAGCTGCACATATTCGGAGCAGATATCGAGAATGTCGGCGCGCGCTCTCACTTCCTCCACCAGCGCGTCGCTGATCATTGCATCGCTCCGCTGCTCAGCGGCATCGTCCGGTTTTTCTCATCCGTCGCGAATCTCGACGATCGTCACCCCACTCCCGCCCTCGAGCGGCGTTCCCGACCGGGTCGCGCCAACGCGCGGATCCGCTTCCAGGACCTCCTTCACTTTTGCCCGCAACGCTCCGGTTCCCTTTCCGTGAACGATCATCATCCGGGCGAGGCCGTGCACGACCGCGGCATCGAGCGCCGGGAGTAGCGCCGCTTCGATCTCATCCGTACGCAGACCCCGGAGGTCTATTTCCGGGCTCGCGTCGACCCGCGGCTGCGCGCCCGCAGAAGAATCTATGCTCCCGGTGTAGGGAATGCGATCCGCCTCGGGTGCCTGCTCCACCGCTTCGAGCCCCCCGGCCGGCAGGGTGAGGCGAACGCCTCCCGTTTCCACCACCGCCTGTCGCCCCCGCAGCTCGAGCAAGCGACCCGTGCCCCCGGTGGACCGCAGCCGCACCGTGCGACCGACCACGAGCTCCGATCCCTCGCCCGCGTGCGCACCCCGGTCCGGCTCACGCATCGGTTCCCGCCGTTCGGCGCGCAGCTCGCGCAGGGCAGCCTCGACCCTGCCACGCGCCCTCGATGCAGCGGCGCGGCGCTCCCCTTCGTCGGCATCCCACTCCGCCAGCATTCGGTCGTACTCCCGCTCCAAGCGCTCGATGGCCGACTCGACTTCGGCGCGTGCCTCCAACAGATAGCGCTCGGCGAGCTCTGTACCTTCACGACGCGCTTCCTCCTCGCGCCGCTCCACCGAGGCGAGCCGTTCCTCGAGCTCCGCGCGTCGACGCGCGAGCGTCCGTCGCTCGCCGGCTGCTTCCGCCGAAAGCCGTCCAAGCTCCGATTCGCGCCGCTCAAGGCTCGCCAGCAGGCCCTCCACCGCACGCTGACCCACCGACAGGCGCTCGCGCGCGCGGGCCAGCACCGCGGCCGGCAGCCCCAGCCGTTCGGCGATCTCGAGCGCGTAGCTGCGCCCCGGCCGATCCCGCCGCAGGAAGAAGCTGGGTTTCAACGCTGTCGCATCAAACTGCAGCGATGCGTTCACCACGCGGGTGTCCTCGTCCGCCAACCCCTTCAGCTCACCCAGGTGCGTGGTGGCGATCGTCAATCGGGAACGCGACGCCAGCTCGAGGAGCACAGCGGACGCCAGCGCCGCTCCCTCGGCCGGATCCGTGTTTGCGCCGATCTCATCCACCAGCACCAGTGAGCCCGGCGTCGCCGCGCCTAGAATCAGCCGCAGGTGTTCGACGTGGGCACTGAACGTGGACAGGGAGGCGGCGATCGACTGCTCATCGCCGATGACGGCAAACAGATGATCGAACACCGGAAGCCGGCTGCCGGCTCGAACCGGTGGGACGATCCCGCTCTGCGCCATCGCGGACAGCAAGCCGATGGCCTTGAGCAGCACGGTCTTCCCGCCCGCGTTCGGACCGCTGATCAGGACGACCCGCTCTTCCGGGTCGACCCGAAGATCGAACGGGACGACCGGCTCGTCGCCGGCTAGCAGGAGCGGATGGCTCCCACCCGCCACCCGGTATTCGTGCGCCCCGTCGGTCAGCTCCGGGAGCACCCCTCCGTGCTCGAGGGCGTACCGGGCGCACGCGTACAGGGCGTCGACCTCGGTCAGGGCGTCCCAGCTCGCGGTCAGCTCGGGATGGAGCGGCCGAGCCGCCTCGGTGAGCTCGGCCAGGATGCGCCGCATCTCGCGGGCCTCCTCCAGCTCCAGCTCCCGGATCCGATTCATCGGCTCGATCGCCACCGGCGGCTCCACGAACAGGGTCTGATGAGTCGAAGACTCATCGTGGATGATGCCGCCGATCTCCGATCGTCCCTCGCGCCGGACCGGCACGCAGTAGCGTCCCGAGCGAACCGTCACCGAGGCGTCGGGAACCCGGTACCGCTCGGGGATGCCGGCCACGAAGCGCTCGAGGCGATCGACCAGGGCGCGCCTGGACGTGCGCAGGTCGCCACGCAGCTTGCGGAGGCGATCGCTTGCCGCGTCGGTCAGTTGGTCCGTCTCGTCGATCGAGCGCCCGAGTCGCTCCTCGAGCTCACGGTGCGCGATCATCCTCTCCGACACGGCCGCCAGGCGGGGACCGGTGTTGGACCGACGGCGCAGCTCCCGCCGAACCGTGCGCGAGGAGCGCAGCAGGACGCCGATCGATCGCAGCCCGTTCGCCTCCAGTACCGACCCTTCGATCGCCAGTCTCCGTAGCGCTGCCCCCAGCTCCGGAATCGGGGGTGGCCCCCAGCCGGAATCGGCGAGGAGCAGGCCGACCACTTCATCGGTGGTGGCAAGCGCCTCTCGGGCGCCATCGAGCGAGGCCACCGGGCGCAGCGCACGTACCCGATCGGCCCCGGGAGGGCTCGTCGCCCGGCGGGCGATCAGCTCGAGGACGAGCGGAAACTCGATCGCGCGCAGCCCCTCCCACCGCTTCGGGAGCGGCCCGCCGTGGTCGCCGGGGCCGGCGCTCAGCCGGGAGGCCATCGCATGGCCCGTCCTCCCAGCACGTGAAGGTGCAGGTGAAACACGGACTGGCCGGCGCGCTCCTGGGTGTTGGTCACCACGCGGTAGCCGTCCTCCGCCAGACCCTCGCGCTCGGCTACTCCGCGCGCCGCCAGCAGCAGCTCGCCAGCCAGCTCGCGGCGTGCCGCGTCCAAGTCGTTCAGTGAGGCGACGTGCGCGCGCGGGATCACCAGCACGTGCACGGGGGCCTGCGGGTCCAAGTCGCGAAACGCGATCCACTCGTCGGACTCTGCGACCACGTCGGCGGGGAGCTCGCCGGTGGCGATTCGGCAGAACACGCACTCGTCGGTCATGATGCTGTTTCCTTTCCAGGAGCCTGTCCGAGTAGTGGTGCGAGCCGCGTTACGAGCGCCGCGGGGCGAGATCCAAGGGGGCGCGACGACGGCGATACCCCAGCGTATCGGCGAGAAGCGCCAACGCGGGAGATGGCCCCGCGCCACCGTAACCCGAAGGGCGCAGGGGGGTTGCGGGACCATACTGCGTCGCTCGTCGTCGCCGATGGACGGAGGCATCGCCTCCTCCTCGCTCCTTGTCTGGTCCTCGCAAGACCCCATGCGCGCGGCCGCACCATTACTCGGACAGGCTCCTCGGCCGGGTGGCGTGGCGGGCCGCGACCAGTACGAGGGCGGCGATGGCGGCCGTCTCGAAGCGCAACACCCGATGCCCAATGTGGGCAATCCGGAAGCCGGCCTCTCGGCAGGCGGCGATCTCGGCCGCCTCGAGACCTCCCTCGGGGCCAACGACGATCACGCGGCCGCTGTCGTCGCGTTCGGCCATCACCCGGTCGAGGTGTTCGGTCCCGCTCGCGTCGAGCAGGACACGGAGCGAACCATCGCCCGGCCCTCGGACCCCGTCCAGATACGAATGCAGGGGAATCGGGTCGTGGATTCGCGGCAGCCACGCTCCGCCGCCCTGCTCCATGGCCGTGGCCGCGCGGCGGGCGGCCTTCGCCCAGAACGCCCGGCTCCATGCCGCGTCGGCAACCGACGCAGAGCGGGCGAAACCGATCGGCTGGAGCACGGCGGCCCCCAGCTCGACCGCCTTCTCGACCAGTGTCAGGGTGCGCTGCTTGTTCGAAACGCCGAATCCGAGCGTGACCGACAGGGGCGGCGGGGCCGACAGGTGGGTCTCGAGTCGGCAGGCGAGTCCGTCGGCGTCGCGCTCGAGGCGAGCCAGCCACAACGAGCCCTGACCGTCGGTCACTCGCACCGCGTCACCGGCGCGCAGGCGGAGGACCCGCAGATGACTGCGGAGCGATGTTCCGAGCGCCACCGTCGTCGAAGCGTCGGCTCGGCTCGCGGTGGGCAAATACAGTGTCGGTGGTGTGATGCCGGCCTTCCCCATGCGCTAGCAGGTCGCTTGAAAGCTAATCACGGCTGGTGCGAGCGGCACCTGCGCTGCATACTGTTGCGCGGACATACCGATCGCATCTGGCAGGCAGGCGGGGAGGAGCGGGGCCATACGAGCGCTGGGCAGTCGTGCGGCGGGAGCAGCCATGCTCGCTGCGCTCATGATGGCGGAGCAGAGCGCGGCACAGCCCCGTTTCGAGGCGTCGGCGAGCGGCGGCGTTATCTCGCCCGGCGCCGATCTGCTGGTCGATCCCGCGCTCGGGGGTGCGGCCCGCTTGACCACCAGCGGGGCGGTCGGCGGACAGCTGGGTTTGACGCTCGCCAGCGGGTTCGGGGTCGAGGCCCAGTTCCTGGCCGCACCGTGGGGCGGTCTCGAGGCGATCGAGAGCGGAGCGCGACTCGCGGATACCGACTACACGGTGATCAACGCCGATGTCCTCTACCATGTATCACTCCCGATCGTGAATCTGGTGCTGGAACCGATCGTCGGCATCGGCGGAGGTATCCGACGCATACGATACGACAACGTTTCGCCGGCCGCCGATCCGGCGCTCGCGGACCAGTCGGATTTCGCCTTCACGTGGCTGGTTGGCGCATACGTCAATCTCCTCGTGTTGCGCTTTCGACTCGAAGTACGGGATTACATCTCCGGGTACCAGCACGCGGGCAGCTCGAGGACTCAGAACGATTTCGCCTACTTGCTCGGGATTGGCATCCGACTGCCGTGAGCGACAGCGGAGCCGCTACTTCACCGTTAGCGACTGACCGATGACCGTGCCGAGTGCAGAAGACAAGAAAGCAAAGACGCGCACTGAAAAGTTGCGCTTCGCGCGTCTGCGATTCGTTTCGGCGGAGCTCACCACGACGCCCGACGCGCGCGCCAGGGCGCGAGTGACGCTGGCCGACGGACCGGAAGAGTTCACGGGAGAGGTCGAAGGGGTGGGCGGCGATGTGGTGGAGTTGCGCCTGGCGGCGGAGGCCGCCATCCAGGCGCTCCACACGGCAACGGACACGGCCGGAATTCTCCAGCTGGTCGGCGTGAAGATCGTCAACGCGTTCGACGGCAAGGTGGTGCTCGTCTGCATTACCTCGAGTCTGAGGCCGAAGGCGAAGCTCCTGGGCGCGGTTCCGGTGACCGAGGAACCCGAGGAAGGTGTTGCGATCGCGATCCTCGACGCCACCAATCGCCTGTTGGAGAAGCCCGATGCGATGCGCTCGGAGGAGACGGAGCGCGGTGCGGAGGATTCCTGATCCTTCCGCCATCGGACTTGGCCGGTGGCTAGTTTATCACTCGACCTTGTTACCGATTATAGTGGAAGCCAGCCACGACCTCAGTCACGGAAGGGTCCAACACTGATGGGCGATCATGCAGCCACAGCGGGTGTCGAGAGCAGGGACGATTCCCGGATGACGGTCGAGGGGGGGGCACGACCGGACCCGCTCGCCGACATGGCCGACGAAGAGTTGACCATCAACACGATTCGTACCCTGGCCATGGATGCGGTGCAGAAGGCCAACTCCGGGCACCCCGGTACGCCGATGGCCCTCGCCCCGCTGGCGTACGTGCTGTGGCATCGTCTCATGCGGTACAATCCGCGCAACCCGCACTGGTTCAACCGGGACCGGTTCGTGCTCTCCGCGGGTCACGCTTCCCTTCTCCAGTATGCAGCCCTCTACCTGACCGGGTACGACCTGAGCCTGGATGACATCAAGGATTTCCGTCAGTGGGAGAGCCGTACCCCCGGACACCCCGAGTACGGCGACACGCCGGGGATCGAAACGACGACCGGCCCGCTAGGTCAGGGACTGATCAGTTCGGTCGGCATGGCGATCGCCGAGGCACGGCTGGCGGCCGTGTTCAACCGGGATGGACACGCGATCGTCGACCACCACACCTGGGTGATTTGCAGCGATGGCGATCTGATGGAGGGTGCCTCGCACGAGGCCGCGTCCCTGGCCGGCCACCTCGGGCTGGGCAAGCTCATTTGGGTGTACGATGACAACCACATCACGATCGACGGCGACACGGCGCTCGCCTACTCGGACGATGTGGCGGCTCGATTCGCAGCCTACGGCTGGCACGTCCAGAACACCGGTGACAGGGCACAGGACACGGACGCTCTCGAGGCCGCCCTCACCGCCGCGCGGGCGGAAGCCTCCCGACCGTCGCTCGTCATCGTGCGCTCCCACATCGGGTACGGAGCGCCGACCAAGCAGGACACGGCGGATGCCCACGGTGCACCGCTCGGCGCGGAAGAGGTCCGCCTCACCAAGCTCAACTACGGCTGGCCCGAGGACGCCGAGTTCCTGGTTCCCGACCGGGCCCTTCGCCACATGCGCACCGCCGTGCCGCGGGGCGAGCGGCTGGAGGCGGAGTGGAACCGTCGCCGCGAGGCGTACGCCCGCGCCCATCCCGAGCTGTCGAAGGAGCTCGACGCGTGGCTGGCCGGCGTTCCACCGGCCGGCTGGGATGCCGATATCCCCTCCTTCGCCCCGCACGATGGCCCCATCGCCACCCGCGCCGCGTCCGGGAAGGTATTGAACGCGTTCGCCGCTCGCGTGCCATGGCTGATGGGGGGAAGCGCCGATCTCACCGGCTCGACCAAGACGCTGATCAATGGGGACGGCACCTTCGCCCGCGGCGCGCAGGCGGGCCGCAACATGCACTGGGGCGTGCGCGAACACGTCATGTGCGGCGCCTGCTCCGGAATGGCTCTGCACGGGGGCATCCGCCCGTACGCGGCCACCTTCTTCGTGTTCACCGACTACGCCCGGCCCGCCATCCGGCTCGCGGCGCTGATGCGCCTGCCGGTGATTTACGTGCTCACCCATGATTCGATCGGACTCGGCGAGGACGGTCCGACGCACCAGCCGATCGAGCACCTCGCCTCGCTGCGCGCCATGCCTGGCATGTGCCTCATCCGGCCGGCCGACGCCAACGAGACGGCGGAGGCGTGGCGGGTGGCGATCGAGCGCCGGGATGGTCCTACCATGCTGCTGCTGAGCCGGCAGAAGCTGCCGGTGCTCGACCGCTCCGAGCTTGGAGGTGCGGCCGGGACTCGCCGCGGCGCCTACGTCATCGCCCGCGAGCGCGGCGAGCGCCCTGATGTGGTGATCATCGCCACCGGGTCGGAGGTAGCGATCGCGCTCGAGGCCCGTTCACGGCTGATGGGCGGGGAGATCGACGCGCGGGTGGTGAGCATGCCGAGCTGGGAGCTGTTTCGGGAGCAGCCGGACGAATACCGGGCCGACGTGCTCCCGCCAGCGGTGCCGGCGCGGCTGGCGGTGGAAGCGGGCGTGGCGCAGGGGTGGCTCGAGTGGATCGGTGCCGACGGCGACGTCGTCGCCCTCGACCGGTTCGGGGCGTCGGCGCCCTGGAAGGACGCCTACGTGGGGCTCGGACTCACGGCCGAGAGGGTTGTCGAGCGGGCGCGGGCTCTGATCGACGGGTGAGCAAGGGAGAAGCAGTGCGGGTCGCGATCGGCGCCGACCATGCCGGGTATCGGATGAAGGAGCTGCTGGCCGCCGACCTGCGGGCGGCCGGTCACCAGGTGGTCGATCTCGGGACCGACTCGGAGGCGCCGGTCGACTACCCGGACTACGCGGCGGCCGTCGCCGAGGCCGTCCGAACGGGAACGGCCGAGCGCGGTGTGATGGTGTGCGGAAGCGGGGTCGGCATGAGCGTGGTGGCCAACAAGGTCCGCGGAGTGCGGGCCGCCACCTGCCACGACTCCTATTCGGCCCACCAGGGCGTGGAGCACGACGACATGAACGTGCTGTCGATCGGCGCCCGCATCATCGGCGAGGAGCTGGCGCGCGAGATCGTGCGCCACTTCATGGCCGCGCGCTTCAGCGGCGCCGAACGTCACCGACGGCGGCTCGACAAGCTGCTGGCGGTCGAATCCAGCTACATGCCGGAGGTGAAGAGATGAACCGTCTGCGGGAGCTGAGCAGACACGGTCAGAGCTACTGGCTCGATAACCTTACCCGTGGCAAGATCGAGGGCGGCGAGCTGGCGCGGCGGATCCGAGAGGAGGACCTGCGAGGCGTGACCTCGAATCCGGCCATCTTCCACAAGGCGATCTCCGGCGGTGAGGCCTACGACCGTCAGCTTCGTGAGCTGGTCGACGAAGATCTGTCGAACGCCGAGATGTACGAGCGGTTGGTCGTTCGGGACATCCAGGACGCGTGCGACGTGCTCCGCTCCGTCTACGATGCGACGGACGGCGGCGACGGATTTGTCAGTCTCGAGGTGTCGCCGCATCTCATTCACGATACCGAAGCGACGATGGCCGAGGCTCGTCGCCTGTTTGCCGAGGTCGATCGACCCAATGTGCTGATCAAAATCCCGGGGAGTCCCGCCGGCGTGCCCGCGGTAGAGCAAATGCTGTACGAAGGGGTGAACATCAACATCACCCTGTTGTTCTCGATCGAGGCGTACGAGGCAGTGGCGAAGGCCTACATTCGCGCTCTGGAGCGGCGCGCTTCCGAACGAAAGTCGATCGACGACGTGGCGTCGGTGGCCAGCTTCTTCCTCAGCCGGATCGACACGCTCGTCGACTCGCTCCTCGTCGCCAGGCTCGTCGAGCACGACGCAGCGATCGCCGCCGAAGCCCAGTACGACAGCGCGGTGGCGGATCTGGCCCCGAAGCTCCGCGGCCGGGCCGCCATCGCCAACGCGAAGCTCGCCTATCAGAGCTTCCGCCGCACCTTCGCCGGCGAGCGGTGGGAGGCGTTGGCCGCCGCCGGGGCCCGCGTGCAGCGGGTCCTGTGGGCGAGCACGAGCACGAAGAACCCGGCCTACCCCGATCTCAAGTACGTGGAGCCGCTGGTCGGCCCGCATACCATCAACACCATGCCGGACGAGACGGCGGCCGCGTTCGCCGATCACGGACGTGTGGTGGCCGAATCTCTGCTCGAGGATGTGGAAGCGGCGCGCGAGACGATGAGCCGACTGACCCGGGTCGGGATCGATTTCGAGACAGTCACGGAGCAGCTGCTCGAGGAGGGCGCCGACAAGTTCATCCGGCCGTACGATGCTCTGCTGGCGACTCTGGCCGAGCGGCGTGACGCGATCGCCGCCGAAAGCGCTCCCACGACGAGGTGATCGCAGACCGAGTGAGCGCATGAGCCGTTTCCGACGCGGCCTCGCGCAGTCCATGGCCGTGCTCGGGCGCCTGGTACGAGACCCCACCCTTCTGCCCGAGACCTGGCACAAGCTCCGGGGGCGTTTCGTCGACGGGCGGCATCGGTCACGCCTGGAGGTGTACGAACAGGAGCAGGCGCCGGCGATCGAAGCGCTCTCCGACCTGCTCGGCGTCGATCCGACAGCCGTCGAGTCGACCCTCGCCGAAGAGCCCTTCCAACGGGTGGTGAGCGAACTCGAGCGCACCGGCGCGCGAGGGGCGGCGTTCGTCGAGGCGATTTACGTCATCGTGCGACTCACCCGTCCGCAGGTGGTGCTGGAGACCGGCGTCGCCCACGGTTACAGCAGTTCGGTGATCCTCCAGGCACTGGAGGTAAACGGATCGGGCCGGCTGTACAGCGTCGATCTGCCGGCCTTCCTGCCGGGCGAGACCTCTCGAACCGCGAGCGCCGTTCCGAAACGACTGGCTGCGACCGGTCGGTGGGCGCTCGAGCTGGGGCCCGACCGCCGGGTACTACCGGGACTGCTCGATCGCATCCCGCCGGTCGATTTCTTCCACTACGATTCGGACAAGAGTTACGATGGGAGACTCGGCACCTGGGATCTGGTGTGGCCCCATCTCCGGGAAGGCGCCGTCCTGATGCTCGACGACGTGAACGACAACGACGCCTTCGTCGACTTCAGCGACTCGCGGCGACTGCACGGCGCCGTGCTGACCAAGCCGGTCAGTGGAGGCGTGTACCACTCGGAGCGCACGCACTTCGTCGGCCTGCTGGTGAAACCTCCAGAAGTGGCCTGAAGCGGATGCGACCCCTCGACATCGAGACCGAGTGTCACGGTCTGCGGGGAGCGCCTCCCGAGCCGTGCGTGATGATCATTTTCGGCGCCTCGGGAGATCTCGCCCGCCGCGAGCTGGTGCCGGCCATGTACGAGCTCCACGCCAAGCGGCTGCTGCCGGAGCGTTTCGCCATCGTCGGCCTGGCCCGCAGTGAGTGGAGCGACGACCAGTTCCGGAACCACGTTCGGGCCAGTGTCGAGGACGAGTGCCGTTTCGACGCCGAGCGCTGGGAGCGCTTCGCCCCGCACCTGTCGTACGTGGCCGCCGACCTCACCGCCGAGGACGGCTACCGGCGCCTGAGTGAGAGGCTGACCGAAACGCGCGCCGCGTACGGGATCGGCGGCAACACCTTCTTTCACCTCTCGGTTCCGCCCGATGCCTTCCCGCCCATCGTCGCCCACCTCGGGTCGTCCGGCCTCGCCTCCTGCACCGACGGGTGGCGCCGATTGGTGATCGAGAAGCCGTTCGGTCACGACCGCGTATCTGCCGCGGCGCTGGATCGAGAGGTCCGGGCCGTGTTCGATGAAGCCAGCGTCTACCGGATTGACCACTTCCTCGGCAAGGAGACGGTGCAGAACATGCTCGTCGTTCGGTTTGCCAACCCGAGCTTCGAGCCGATCTGGAACGCCCGCTTCATCGATCACATCCAGATCACCGTCGCCGAGTCGATCGGCATCAAGAGCCGGGGCGCTTTTTACGAGCAGACCGGGGTCGTTCGCGACATGGTGCAGAACCATCTTCTCCAGCTGCTCGGCATGGTGGCGATCGAGCCCCCGGTCCGCTACAGCGGAGCGGCACTGCGCGATGAGACGGTGAAAGTGCTGCGCTCGCTACGGCCGTTGACGCCGGACGACTGCGCCCTCGGCCAGTACGGCCCGGGACCGGTGGACGGGGAGATGGCGCGGGGTTACCGGGAGGAGGTGAAGGTCGCTCCGGATTCGGTCACCCCGACCTTCGCCGCGTTGCGGCTCCGGCTCGACAACTGGCGCTGGGCCGGAGTGCCGATCTACCTGCGCACCGGGAAGCGGCTCGAGCGCAAGCTCACCGAGGTGGCCGTCCGCTTCAAGCCGACGCCCCACATGATGTTTCCGCTCGAGAGCGGTCGTCCCCTGCACGCCAACTGGCTCGTGTTCCGGCTGCAACCGGAGGAGGGCGTTCTCTCCACATTCGTCGCCAAACAGCCGGGGCCGGACATGTGCCTCACGCCCGTCACCTCCACCTTCCTGTACGCGGATGCATTCGACGTATCGGAGCCGCCGCGCGCCTACGCGTGGCTGCTGCACGATGTGATGCACGGCGACCAGACGCTGTTCGCGCGCGCGGATTGGATCGAAGCGGCATGGGGCATCGTCGATCCGTTGACTCGACATTGGGAGAACAACCCGCCGCGCGACTTCCCCAACTACGCGGCCGGAAGCTGGGGTCCACCGGGCGCCGAGGCGCTGCTCAAGAGCGACGGCCGGGAGTGGCGGGAGTTCTGAGCGAGCCGCTTCGGCTCATCGTCGCCCCGGACGTGTTCGCTGTCACCGCCGCGCGCGTCATTGCGGCGCACGCCAACGACGCGGTGGACGGAGAGCGCGACGCTTCGGTCGCCCTGGCCGGGGGATCCACCCCGCGGCCGGTGTACGAGCGGCTGGCGAGCGACCGGCGCCTGGCCTGGGACCGACTC
>CAZJXR010000027.1:0-28754 GCA_964550085.1 uncultured Gemmatimonadota bacterium | reverse complement strand
GAGGGAGAGCTACAGCGGACGTTTGAGCTGCAGATGGACGAAACCGTCATGCAGATGCTGGTTACCGGTGAGCGACTCAGCCCCGACGGAATCGTCGAGCTCAAGATCCAGGCCGCCCCGGGGCAGCCGCCGATCACCATGTCGGGCCCGATGCTGGAGACGGCCAAGGGAAGCTTCGAAGGCGAGAATCTCGACCCCTATGCGCGCTGCAACTCTTCCGAGCTGCTGGGGGAAGAGACGATCACCGTGCCGGCCGGTTCGATGGTCGCGTTCCACGTCCGGGATCCGGACGGTCACGAAGTCTGGTTCTCGCCCGACATCCCATTCGGCATGGTGAAGACCGTCGCCGCCGACGGGACGACCTTTACTCTGGCGCGCCACGGCACCGGCGCCACCTCGTCCATCAACTAGCCAGCCACGACGAAACGACCGGGCCTTGCGAGGGCTAGGAGCAGCCCTCGCTCCCGGGCGCGTTCCGTTCGCAAACCACGCCCTCCAGAAAGTCGAACTGGGCGTTGTACCAGAGCACCAGGTTCTCCAAGCCCTGGATACCGTGCCCCTGGTCCTCGAACTCCACATAGGTGACCGGCCGATCGAGCGTCCGAGCCGCCTCGTAGAACTGGCGGCTCTCGGTCACCTCGACACGGCTGTCGTTGGAGCCGTGGGTGAGCAGCAGCGGAGCGTTCAGACGGTTGGCGTGGGTGAGGGGCGACCGATCGGCCAGTTTGTCCGCCTCCATCTTCGGATCGCCCGCTTCCAGGATGATCCAGTCCGGGATATTGGTCGCCTGGTAAAAGGTGAGGATGCTGGAGAAGCCGGCATGGCTGATCCCGAACCCGAAGTCGTACGATTCGCTGCGGTCGTTCGTCTCGGGCGGAAAGGTGAGCGCCCGCATGGTCGCGAAGCCGCCGTGCGAGCCGCCGGTGACGCCGATCTGGGCCGGGCGGAGCCCCAGTTTCCGTTCCAGGTAAAGCGCTCCGTAGAAGAGATCGATGATCTCGTCGCCGCCGAGGTCGCGGTCGTTGAGCGCCATGAACTCCTTGCCGAACCCCGAGCTGCCGCGCACCGCCGGCGACAGCCACGCAATCCCCGCCTCGCAGTAGATCTGCTGGCGGGTGCTGAAGCTGTTGGAGCCCCCGTAGAACGCGGTGATGGCGGCCAGCCGCTGCCCGGGATCTTCGAGCGGACGCTTTGGGGTGAGCAGGAAGGCGTGCAGCATGCGGGGCTCGCCGGTGGCCGGATCGATGTCGAAGGTCGGATACTCGATCCGCTCCACTTCGCACTGCTCGATCCGCTCCGCCAGCGCCTCCGGAAGGCGAATCTTCGGCTCCAGCTGCCACACCGCCCTCCCGCCGTCCAGCTCGATCCACATCTCGTCGGCCAGGAAGGGGGAGGCGACAGAGGTCATCGAAACGATGAAGTGGTTCTTCTCGTCGAAGCCAATCACGCCGACGTTCGCGTCGAAGGTACGCCGTCCGAGCTCCGTGCCGTGCTCCGGGTCGATCACCACCATCACGTTCTCATGCGGCCGGTCGAGCACTTCGAGCACCAGCGGCCGATCATCGATCTCGATCGGCAGGTACCACGCCTGCTCCTCGAGCGCCGTGACCTGGCGCGAGGTGCGGGAGGCGATGTCGTAGACATACAGGTTGGCGTACCCCGTTTCGTCCGACACGTAGTAGAAGCGATCGTTGTCGAGCCACGGCTCGTCGTAGGAGCCGAAGGCGAAGCGCTC
This sequence comes from uncultured Gemmatimonadota bacterium, assembly GCA_964550085.1. Lineage (GTDB taxonomy): Bacteria > Gemmatimonadota > Gemmatimonadetes > Palauibacterales > Palauibacteraceae > JBFILW01. The sequence continues at coordinate 27,019 of CAZJXR010000027.1, read as the reverse complement.
GACGCCGCCGGGGAGCAGGATCTCGATCTCCGGCTCGGCGCGGGCGAGGTCGATGTAGCCGAGCGTGGCCCGCTTCCGGTGCCCGTCCTCGTTCAAGCGCAGAACGACCCCCGATCCATCCGGCCGGAAGTTCACCGAGGACCACACCATGCGGTATCTGGAGCCCTGCTCGCACAGCACCTCGCGACTCGCCCCGCTGTGCGGGTCGAGCAGAGTGAGGCAGTTGCGGTACGGCTCGGTCTCCCCGTAGCGGGCGATGTAGCCGATCGTCCGTCCATCCTTCGAGAAGTCCCGGCCGTAGATGTACGGCACGTCGGTCAGCTTCTCGAGCGCCCCGGTCTCGAGCGACAGCCGGTAGAGGTTGATCACCTCGTCGTTGCGCTCGTCGGCGAGCAGGATGTGGTCGCCCGCGATCGAGTCGAAGTCCGTCCCCCAGTAGTTCCGCGTCGACCAGTCGATGTCGTGCACCCGGCGGCCGGCCTCCGGATCGATCATCCCGGAGCCGTGCCCGACCTCGAGTGGCTGCACCATGAGGAAATCGCCGGTCGGCGTCTGGTGGAAGTAGGTGAGCGTTCCGGCCTCGAAGTCGGCGTCCCAGCCGCCGTACGGGAATCCCTGCACGTAGGGCTCGAGGTCGATCGTCCGCGCGAGGAAGGTCACCGTGTACTTCGATTCCTCCCCGGCGATCGCGCCTCTCTCCTGAGCGACGCTCGCGGTGTTGCCCGGGCCGAGGGAGATGCCGGCCAGGAGGGCTATGATTCGTGGAAGGCGATTCATGCTCTTCTTACCTCGACTTCGGGGTTTCAGTGCTGAACCACCAGGTGGTTGAGCGACGTTGGCGCGCCGTAGAAAGTGTGTTACGATGCGCACTCGTACAAGAAAAGTGGCAATGGAGTCTGCCCGGAACCGCCGAAGAGGCTGATGACTCCTACCAAACGCAAGGGTGGGAGCCATCCATGCTCAAGCTTTTCGTCGTCGGTGTCGGCGGTTTTCTTGGCGCCCTCTCCCGATACGGCATCGCCGGCCTCGTTCATCGCTATACGAACGGTCTCTTCCCCGCCGGAACGTTGGTTGTGAATCTGGCGGGCTGCTTCCTAGTCGGTGCCCTGATGTGCCTTGTCGATGCGCGCCAGCTATTCAGGCCGGAGACGCGCCTTTTTCTGTTCATCGGCTTTCTGGGGTCATTCACTACCCTGTCGACCGTCGGATACGAGACGTTCGCATTTCTCCGGGCGGGCGACTTCCGGATGGCAACCGTGAACGTCGGGGCTAATGTCCTCCTCGGCGTGATCGCGGTAGTGCTCGGCTGGATCAGTACGAGAGCACTCATCGTGTGAGAGGTCGAACATGAAGCTCGAAGGCGAAGGGGAACTGCTGAGACTCTTCATCGGCGAAAGCGATCGCTGGGAGGGCAAGCCACTCTACGAGGCCATCGTGCGCAAGGCACGCGAGTTCGGTCTTGCCGGCGCAACGGTGCTTCGCGGCCTGGAAGGATTCGGGGCTCACAGCCGTATCCATACGGCCAAGATCCTCAGGCTGTCGGAAGATCTGCCCATCGTCGTCGAGATCGTCGATAAGGCCGAACGTATCCAGCAGTTTCTGCCCGAGCTCGATCGAATGGTGGAAGAGGGCCTGATCACTCTGGAGAAGGTCCGAATACTCGCCTATCGACACGAACAGGTTGAAGGTGATCGGTCCTCCCGGCGATGACGATGCCCTGCTGGGCGAGTGCCGGGTGGAGACGTTCCGGGCCGGGGGGCCGGGAGGACAGCACCAGAACCGGACCGAGTCGGGCGTCCGCCTCACCCATCTGCCCACCGGCGTCACGGTCACCGCGCGGGAGTCGCGCAGCCAGCACCGGAACCGGAAGACGGCGCTCGCCCGGTTGCGCGCGGCGCTCGAAGAGCGGGCCCGTCCCGAGACGCCCAGGATACCCACCGAGATTCCGGAACGGGCGCAGCGGCAGCGGCTGGAGGAAAAGCGGCGCCGTTCGGAGCGCAAGCGTCGGCGGAAGCCGCCCGACCCGGGGGAGTGACCCGCCCCGATTGCGTCGGGGGGCTGCGCACCGGGCGCCGCGCGCCGCTCCCGCTACTGCCCCAGCAGCTCGAGGGCCGCCTCCAGCTCCACGTCACGGCCGGCCCGCAGATCGGCCACCGTCGGCTCGACCGCTACGTCCGGCGCGATGCCCACCCCTTCGAACGGCGAGCCGTCGGGCCAGTACTCGCGCTTGGCGCCGACCGCCACGCCCATCCGGTCGCCGAGCGATCCGTAGTAGGGCTGCCCCGTGCTTCCGGCCGTCGCGCGGCCGACGATGGTGGCGCGCCCGTTGTCCTTGAACGGCATGACGAAATCCTCACATGCCGAGTGGCACCCCTCGTCGACCAGAATGGCGATACGACCCAAGAAGACGGAATCGGCCTCCTGGCGGGAGGCCGGCCACGCCATGTGCGGACGCTCGAAGTCGCCGAACCCCGATCGTCCGCTTTCGGCAAAGTACGCGAAGAGAGCGAACTCCATCGGGGTAGACTCGGCCCACCACAGCCACGCTCGCTCCATGAGGGCCGACACGAAGCGGACCGGACTGCTGCCCCCGTTGTTCCGGCGCACGTCGATCACCAGACCGTCGGCTTCCTCGAACTCCTCGAGAAAAGCGAGCGCCCGCTCCTGGAAGCGCGGATCGTTCCACGACGGCACCCGGATGTAGGCGACCCGTCCGGCCTCCAACCAGCGGCCCTCCGTCTGCCACACGGAGATCGGATCCACCGCTTCGCCGCGCCGGTCGATCGCAACCGTGCGGCCGTCGCCGAGGGTGAGCGTGTACTGGAGGGGAAAGAGGTACCGACTCCACCAGTAGAAGAGCCGACGCCGACGATAGCGTTCAGTCGAGGCCGAGATGTAGGGCGCCACTTCCTCGTAGAACGCGTCGATCGACTGCCCATCGATCGCCGCAATCACATCGCCCGGCGCGAGGCCAGGGCGTTCACTCTCGATCACCACCCACTGGCCGGCCAGGTAACGGACACCGAAGCCGTGCCCGGTGCCGGCACCCTCGAACAGCGCGCGGTCCGAGAAGCCGGTGTGGCTGTTGTTCAGCTTGGCCAGGAAGGCGAGCGAGGCAAGTGAAAACGCCCGTCGGTCCTCGGCCGCCATGGCTTCGTTCAGGTAGGCGCGGAAGGCGGCGTCGAAGTCGAGGTCGGGGACGTCGTCCCAGTGCGCGAAGTACTTCTGTACGGCCGCGTAGATGCGACCCGCGATGTAGGCACGCTGCGCCGCGTCCAGCGTGTCGAGGGTCGTCGTTCCGGACCGTGCCTCTGCCGTTCCGGCGGGCACCAGGATCGGTGAGGTCAACAGGAGGATTCGGAATCGGGTCCAGCAGCTGGATCTCGGCATCGGCGACCTCTCGTGTGGAGTCGGGGGGAACCACCCGCTTTGATAGCGAAGCCGTGGACAGGGTTGGATCGGAACCGCCGGGGTATTACCGCCATAGAGCACGAACCCCGATCAACAGCAGAGCTGGTTTCACCATGAGCAAGACGGTCATCCCGATTCGGAACGATCTCGACCGGGATCTTCGGGAGGGAAACGAGCCGATCGCGCCGGAGTCGGGGCGCGAGACGGAGCTGCTGGACGCGTACTCGGCCGCGGTGGTCTCGGCGTACGAGAAGGTCGCTGCCTCGGTGGTCGGCGTGCGCGTGGTGCGGCGGGTCGGCGGACGGGATCGACGCGGGCGACGGGTGGAGCGCGAGCAGCCCGGCGAAGGCTCCGGGTTCGTCGTCACCCCGGACGGTTTCATCCTCACCAACAGCCACGTCGTCGATGGCGCGATCACGGCCCAGGTGCAGCTGCCCGACGCCCGCAGCTACGACGCGACGCGGATCGGCGACGATCCGCACACCGACCTGGCCGTCCTCCGCATCGACGCGGCCGACCTGGTACCGGCCGAACTCGGCGACTCGAGCCGAATCCGGGTGGGGCAGCTGGCGATCGCGGTCGGGAATCCGTACGGGTTTCAGAGCACGGTGACGACCGGGGTGATCAGCGCCCTCGGCCGCTCCGTGCGAGCCGTGTCCGGACGGCTGATCGACGACGTCCTGCAAACCGACGCGCCCCTCAACCCCGGGAACTCCGGCGGTCCGTTGCTCGCTTCCGACGGGCGGGTGATCGGAGTGAACACGGCGGTCATTCTCCCCGCCCAGGGCATCTGCCTGGCGATTGCGATCAACACGGCGAAGTTCGTGGCCGGGCGATTGATCCGCGATGGTCGAGTCCGGCGCGGGTATCTCGGCGTGGCCGGCCAGAATCAGACCCTCCGACGGGCCACCGTGCGCCGACACGGACTCGAGGAGGATGGGGGTATCCGGATCGTTTCCGTCGAGCCGGAGAGCCCGGCGGCAAGAGCGGGACTCGATGAGGGCGACCTGATCGTGGCCTTCGACGGACGACGGGTGCGCGGGATCGACGAGCTGCACCGCGAGCTGACAGATCAGCACATCGGCGAGCCGCGCACGCTGACCCTACTGCGCTACGGCCGCCAGCTCGACCTCGAGGTGATCCCGACCGAGCTGCTTTGACCTCAGGCGCTCGAGCGGTGGCTAGGAGGCGGCGAGCCGCCGAGCCTCCTCGAGGGTCAGATCGGCGTTGTAGATCGGTTGGTCGGGCTCCATCCGCCGGCCACCTTCCCGCAGGCCACCCATGTCGAGTGGGCCGAACCCGATCTGCTCGATCAGGCCGGCCACCATCGACTTGGCCTCCGGGTCGTCCCCCGCCAGCGGAATGACTCGTCGCTGCTCGAGCGGTTTCTGCACGTCTCCCTGGTCACGAAGGTGCGCCCAGTAGATCGTATTGAACGCCTTCACGACCCGGGCGCCCGACAGATGGCGGGCCACCAGCTCGGTCTGGGTCAGACCGTGGAGGTCGACCTGGCCGTCGCGCCCCGGGTAGTAATTGGCGGCGCTCACCACCACTCTGCCCGCCAGCTCCTGCGCCGGGAGGGCACGAAATCGCCCGAATGGAATCGCCTCCAGTACCAGTTCTCCGAACGCAGCCGCTCCCTCGACCGTCATCGTCTCGGCCCCGGAGCCGAGCTCCGCGACCAGCTCCTGCAACGAGGCCGGGCCTCGCGAGTTGCTGACCACGACCCGGTGGCCGGCGCCGAGGAAGAGTCGGGCGGCCGTGGCGCCGATGTGGCCGGCTCCGATCACCCCGATCTTCATCGCTCGTTTATTCATCGCGCAGGGTCGCGGCTGGGTCGAGTCGGGCGGCGCGGTACGCCGGCGCCGCCGCCGCGGCCACCGCAATGACGAGCAGCGCCACCGCTACTCCCCCGAAGCTCCACGGATCGGTCGGCGCCACACCGTAGAGCTGTGACGAAATGAAGCGGGTCAGGGCGACCGCCGCCAGCGCTCCGGCGATCGTCCCGAACATCGCATACCGGAGACTGCGGCCGAGAATCAGTCGGAACACGCCGGGCCGGGTCGAGCCGAGCGCGAGACGGATCCCGATCTCGCGGTTGCGCTGCACGACACTCAGGCCGGTTACGCCGACGATGCCGGCCAGCGCCAGCACGGTGGCGAGCAGCGACAGCCCGCCCACCAGCGAGGCGCGGCGTCGCTCGGGCGCGGTGGCCTCCGCCACCACCCGGCGGACGCTCCGGATATCGCGCACGGGCAGCTCCGGATCCGCCTCGGCGACGATGCCGTTCACCGCCGCCGCCAGGTCCGCTCCTCCACTCCCGGTGTGCACCACGAAGGTCCGCTGGCTGGATGCCCACTGGGCGGCAGGAACGTAGACGGTGCTCACCACGTCTTCCCCCAGCCCCCGATCGCGGACATCCTCGACCACCCCGACGACCGTCCACCACCGGTCGTCGAGCAACACGCGATCGCCGATCGGATCCGCCTCGCCCCACAGCGCATCCTCCGCGGCGCGCGACACCAGCATGACCGGGAGGGCGTCCGCGTTGTCCAGCGCGTCAAACAGCCGGCCGCGCGCGATCGGGATGCCGAGGGCACGGAAGTAGCCCGGCGAAACCATCCGGCGCTCGGCCTCGGGCTTCGGCCCGTCCGGCTCCGGACCGTGCGAGTCGATCCAGATCGAGTTGCTGGTTGGGTCGCCGGCGAGGGGGAGATCCGAGGTGGTCGCAACGTCCACCACGCCGGGCAGGGCGCGGAACCGGGCGGCGAGCAGATCGAACGCCTCGGCGGCCCGTTCCGGTGGGTAGCGGCTCTCGGGAAGTTCGAGCCGGAAGCTCAGCCGGTTGGCGACCTCGAAGCCCGGATCCACCGCGTTGAGGGCCACCACGCTGCGGGCGAGGAGGGTGCTGCCGACGAGGAGCACGAGCGCCAGCCCGACCTGCACGCTGACCAGGACGCCGGTGAGCCGCGAGCGCGTGATGCCGGCGCCGCCGCGGAGGTCCGGCCCGGGCGCGCGACGCACGAGCCGGAGCGCCGGAACGAGACCGGCCAAGGCGCCGGTGGCGATCGAGATCAACACGGCGGCGAGCAGTATGCGCAGATCGACATTCGCGGCGGTGGCGCCGGGGAAGCTGACCGGGAGCACCCGCACCAGCGCGCCACTCAACGCCCATGCCACCACCGTGCCCAGCCCACCACCGATCAGCGAGAGTACGACGCTCTCGGTCAGGAGCTGCCGGACCACACGCCACCGACCGGCCCCCAGAGCACGTCGCACCACGATCTCGCGGTCGCGCTCCGCGACGCGGGTAAGCAGCAGCGTCGTCACGCTGGCGCAGGCGAGAAGGAGCAGCAACCCGGCCGATGCGAGGAGTAAGAGGAGCGCCGGTCGTGCCGCCGCGATCTCCTGCTCGCGCCGGGACTCGAGGCGGGCGGTGCGCAGGATGCGGACGACCTCGGGGAGGGCCTGCTCCATGTCGATTCCCGGCCGCAGCCGGGCGATTCCCTCGAACGAGTGGTTCCCCTCGTCGTACTCGTCGGCGCCGCGTCCGATCGCGGTCCATGCGTCAGGCGGGCGGCGATCGTCCAGCCGTCCGAAGCGGAATCCCCGCGGCAGCACACCGACGACCGTATAGGCCGCATCGTCGAGCCGGATCGTGCGGCCGATCACCTCCGGATCGCCCTCGAAACGATCCCGCCACAGCTCGTGCCGGAGGACGACCGTGGCAGCCGCGCCGGGCCGATCCTCGTCGGCCGTGAACCAGCGACCGAGGCGAGGGCCGACACCGAGCACCGCCGGCAGGGTGTGCGACGCCGCTCCGAGCAGCGCCACTTGCGGCGGGCCCTCTCCGGTGAGGGTGACCTCGTCGGCGCGGTGGATCGCCACCTCGGTGAACGAGGTAGCGGTCTCGCGCAGGGTGATGAACTCGGGATAGGAAAGCGCGATCCGGTCCCAGTACGCGTCGAGCACCTCTCGCCCTTGCCACGATGGGTACGTTCTCCACACCGTGATGAGCCGCCCGCTGTCGGGATAGGGAAGCGCCCGCAGGAGGGCGTGATCGACGACGGTGAAAATGGCGACGCTGGCCCCCACGCTCAGCGAGAGGGTGAGAACGACGATCGCGCTCACCCGAGGACGACGAACCAACTGGCGAAAGGCGTACCTGAGGTCTGTCATGGGGGCTCCTGGAGCGGTTGCGGTCTCGCTCACATTGGATAGGGCGACCTGTCTCGAGGTTGCGACGACTAAACACCGTGGCTTCGGGCCAAGCGTTTGAGCAGCTGGATCTGACCGGTGTGATAGGTGTCGTGGAGTACGATCCCGGTGATCAGGTCCGCATACGTGGTTCGCGTGGCGCCGGCCGCTTCGTCGAGCCGGCCGGGATCGAAGCCTTTCACGGCCTCGACGAGGAGGTCGTGCGCTTTGCGGACGAGTTGACGGTCCGCCTCCCAGTGGGCCGCTGTACACTCTTCAGGCAGGTCCGGCCAGTTCGACGGCGCGCGAGCAAAGCCGCCGCTGGCCTCACCCGTGAGCCTCCGCCGAACCGCGTAGTTCCAGTACGCGATGTGGAGCGCGAGGGCCCAGATGCAGTGCCGGTCCGGATACGGCCTCCAGGCCGCCACCTCCGGGGACACGCCGCGCAGGGCACCGAGCACTGTGGCTCCCCCGTGCCACAGTCTCGCCCCCGGAGCGGGATCCAGGTGCCGCAGCGCTTCGTCCAGTCGTCGGTCGTTCATGATGGTCGCCAACACTGAAATCGGGCCCTGATCATCATTATGAGCCACGATGGCCCGGAGGCAAGGATCACCTTTGTTCCAGCCACTTGTTGATTGTCCTCATTCCGATTGCCGACCTATCTTACACTAACGATGGCTGCACGCGGTCCGCACGCCACCGAGCGCACTCGAAAACCCGAGTGCGCGCGACCAGACCCGGAACGGGCTTATGGCCGAGTCGAGCGGCACGATCACTCGCCTGGTCCAGCGCTGGAGCGACGGGGACGAAGACGCCTTCCAACGTCTGGTCGATCTCGTATATGAGGATCTGCGGAGGATCGCCCACCACCATATCCACATCGGCCGTCGCGACACCAGCGTCGACACGACGGCGCTCGTCCACGAGGCATACCTGAAGCTGGCCGGCAAGGAAGAGGGCACGTGGCGGTGTCGCGCCCAGTTTTTTGCGTTCTGTTCGAAGGTGATGCGAAACATCTTGGTCGATTTCGCCCGCCGGCGCCAAGCCGCACGGCGAGGTGCAGCTTGGATCCGCGTACCGCTTACAGAGGAAACGGCAGGCGCGGATTCCGTGGATGCGGAAGCCGCGAACTTGCTTGCTGTAGAAGACGCACTCCAGAAGCTGTCTGAGCGCAACGCGCGAATGGCACGCGTCGTGGAATGTCGCTTCTTCGGCGGCATGTCTGTGGCTGAGACGGCCGAAGCGTTGAACACGTCGACCCGCACCGTGGAGCGCGAATGGGCTCGAGCGCGAGCCTACCTCTACCGCGCTCTGGCCCCCGCAGATCCTTCCGGGTGATGACCCCCGAAGGCATCGGGGCAAACGCTAACGAGCTTCTCTGGCGGCGATAACACCCAGCCTGCGTTGGTCATCGCGGGGCGAGAGTCGATGGAACGACCGCTGAACGCGCAGTGGGAGCGGTGGGAAGAAGTAGATCGCATCTTCGCGGAGGCGCTGGAGCGTCCGCGACCTCAGCGGAGGCGGTTCGTGGCCCGCGTCTGCGGGGACGATTCGGATCTCTACCATGAACTCCTGACGCTCTTGGACGCCGCGGGTCGAGCCGAACAGGTCCTTGCCGGTCCGGGACCGTCGCTCCTTCGAGCCGCCTTCTCCGATCTCGGGGAGGCGGAGCCGGACGGGGCCGCGCTTCGCCCCGGCGAGGAAGTGGGACACTACCGGGTGGTCGAAGAGATCGGACGCGGTGGGATGGCGACCGTATACCTGGCGGAGCGGGCAGACGGGGCGTTCGAGCGGCAGGTGGCTGTGAAAGTGCTCCGCCGGGGTATGGACACGGAGGAGGTGGTGCGCCGCTTTCGGGTCGAGCGGCAAATCCTTTCGTCGCTCGCGCACCCGAACATCGCGCGGCTCCTCGACGGGGGAGCGACGGAGGACGGCCGGCCTTACCTCGTGATGGAGCGCGTCGAGGGATTGCCGATCACGGAGTGGTGCGATCACGAAAAGTGCTCTCTGAAACAGCGGCTCCGGTTGTTTGCCGACGTGGCACGCGCCGTCCATCACGCCCACACGAAGCTCGTCGTCCACCGCGACCTCAAGCCGTCGAACATCTTCGTTACGCCAGCGGGCAGGGTGACTCTCCTCGACTTCGGGATCGCGAAGATCCTCGATCCCGAACAAGTGCCCGGGGGTGAGCCTGGCACCGGGATCGGATTCCGGCCACTCACTCCGGAGTACGCGAGTCCAGAGCAGCTACGAGGCGGTCCGATCACGACCGCCTCGGATGTCTACCAGCTCGGACTTCTGCTTCATCGACTTCTCACGGGTGCGAGGCCCCATGATGTTCGTGGGTCCGCCGAACAGCAGAGGACGGCGACCTCGCTGACCCCGAAGCCGCCGAGCGAACTGGCCCGTGAGGCATCAGCCGAGGTCGCTGCGGTACGCCGCCTCACGGCCGATCGCCTCTGCCGCCGGTTGCGTGGGGATTTGGACACGATCGTCCTCACGGCGCTCCGCGTCGAGCCGGCCCGCCGCTACGGCTCGGTTCTCGAGATGGGGGAAGACGTCCGCCGATACCTCGAAGGGCGCCCGATCTCGGCGCGGCGCGACAGCCGGTTGTACCGGCTGAAGAAGCTCATGACGCGCCACCGCTGGCTCGCGCCTACAGCCGCCGCCGCGATTCTGGCCAGCGGTTTGTATATCTTCACGCTCGTTCGGCACGGCCTTGAGCTCGAGGCAGAGCGCAACGCGGCGCAGCGGCAGGCGGAGCGCGCCGAGCGCGTGCGGGATATCCTCGTCGATGTGTTCCGGAGTGCCGATCCCTGGTGGCGCGCCGACCCGGAGCTGCCGGTCGAGTTTACGATGCCTGAAGCGCTCGCCATCGAGGCTGACCGAATACGCAGCGATCTGGCCGACGAACCACAGCTTCGGGCGGATCTCTTCGCCGCCATTGGGGGTGTCTATGTCAATCTCGGTCTTCCCGCCAAGGCTCGGCCCCTGTTGGAGGACGCACTGAACACCCGGCTCGCATTCGACGGGCCGAACTCCGGGTCTTCGGCCGCGGTCATGCGACAGCTCGGTAAGGTGCACGCCCTGCAAGGGGATGTTGATTCCGCGGCGGTTCTGCTGCGGACCAGTCTCGATTACGCTCGGAGGCTCCGGGACCCGCGCGACACCGTTGTGATCGGTACACTGGTCGATCTCGCATGGGTTCAGAAAGGACGCGGTCGCTTCGACGAGGCGGAGCAACTCCTGATGGATGCGATCCGTCGGGCCGAGACCAGCAACAACCAGCCGACCGAAGTGATGGCGCGCGCTTACTCCATGCTGTCGATCGTGTACCCGAACCAGGACCGTCTCGAGGAAGCCCGTCTCGCAGCTGAGCGCTCGCTCGCACTGCTGCGAGCCGAGCACCGCGAGAACGACCCGCGCCTCGCGGCCGCGATGAGAACACTGGCCAATGCGCTGGCTCTGGCCGGTCACAGTGACGAGGCGATCCCGGAATACCGCAGCGCCATCGAGATGTACACGCATTCCCTCGGCGCGGATCACCGGGAGACACTGAATGCGCGAGAAGGCCTCGCGCTCGCTCTGAATCGGATCGCGCATTGGAAGGATCGAGTCGGTCCCGCCGAAGAGGCGGAGAGGATCCTCCGGCAGGTTCTCGCCCGTCGCATCGCCCTTTTCGGAGAAGAGGACGTGAGCGTGGCTCAGTCGCGGCAGCGACTCGCGGTGGTGTTGTACGGCAAGGGACAGTTCGACGAGGCAGAACGGCTCACCGTACTTGCGGCGAGGGTGCCGCAGCACAACCTCACCACCTATCCCCTCATGACCCGTTGCGGGATTCAGCTCGCACGGAGCGACTACGAGAGGGCAGAGGCCACCTGTCGAGAGACGATCCGCATCATGAGCGCCACGCTCCCGCGCGAGCACTACGGCAGGGCGCTGGCCCAGTGCCGCTTGGGTCGCGCTCTGGCCGGTCAGAAGCGGTATCAAGAAGCTGAAGCTATTCTGGCTCAAGCCACGCCGATCCTCGAGAACGTGCCGCGACAACTGGCGTGGGAGTACACCCGGGAGTGTCTGGAGGCCGTCGCGTCTGTTTACGAGACCCTCGGCCGGAAAGACGAGGCGGCGCGGTGGCGCCGGGTCCTAGAGAGGATTCCCCACTCCGTGGCGCAGGTGGGTACACGCTGACCGCCTCTCGGTACTCCTTCCCACGCCCAGGATGGCCCTCGGTCCCGACGTTGCCGGGACCGACAGCCACGGGGAAGCTGGTCTCAGAACAAGTCCGTGAGGTCGAAGAGAAACGCACCGTGGGTTTGAATAAAACCGTCGGTGGTCCAACGAGCCTCCAGGTCGCCCGGTTCCCAAAGGCCGTGATCGACGAGGAACACGTTGAGCCCGCTTACCCAGTCCGCAAACAGAGGCGGCCCCACACTCAGGTCGATCAGGTCGCACGACTGCGGCGTCCCCGGATCTTTGCCGATGTCGCCGCTCGCGAACACCGCCGCGTCGATACAGTTGTTGCCGGCGAGCGTGATCTCGCCGTTTCCGCCGACGATCCCACTCGCCACGCGGCCCCCAGCCGCCGCACCGTCGAACGCCCACAGCGTAATCGCGTGACCGGGATCCAGGTTTCGAGCATCGACGCTCAGGTTGAAGGAGTGATTCGAGTGGACCTTGAGGACAGCCGTCCCCTCATTGTCCCCGACCAGCTCGGCGGGGGCCGCGAACGTCAAGGTCTGGAGAGGCGCGGTTTCCGACGCGATCAAGCCGTTGGAATGGGTCGAGGCCTGGATGCCTGGAGCGTCTTGAGCGTCCAGACCCGCGGGCGAATCGGAGCAGGCGGTCACCGCACCGAGGAGAGGGCCACCCACCAGGCCCGCCCACGTCGCTGCCTGGACGATTCCCCGTTCAATGATTCGATACATGGCTCCTCCTGCTGGCGAACGTTGATGACTGACGCTGCCCCCATGCCAACGTAGGAACCGACGCAGAACCGCCATCCTCGCAACCTCTCGAGCGCGGCGCCCGCACCGTCACACGTCGTAAGCATCTGTAACATCATCCGTTACGACCACTTTGGAGACGACTGAAGGCCCACCGAGGTTGGAACGCCGACAACGAGCTTGGCGAAGGTGGGGCTCCCACACGAGGGCGGCACCGCCCGATACCACATCTGCGCCAGAATTGGAACGGGCTCGGGGCGCTCCTCCCTACCTTGGAGCGACCGAGCGAGGGCTGTTCCCGTGGAGACCTATGGGCAATCGGGTGGGGGAGATGGTGGAAACGCGGGCGGCGACGCGGAGACTCCCGACGGTGTCACGATGACAGGTCGACACGCATCGTGTACCAGCCTTCCGCGCCCCATTGCGTTCCGCCATCGACCGCGTGCGCCACGCTGTCCGTCCAGCTGTAGATGACGACTGCCTCGGCCGACTCCGTCCAGCCGGGCACGGCTTCCAGCGGCACCGCGATCGATTCGCCGGGCTGCAGCCGGATCCACTGCTCCAACCCGGCTGGATCGAGATTTGGGTCGACCACCGCCGCCAGCTCGGCTTCAAAGAGCAGGTAATAGCGTGCTACCACGTCGTCGTTGGTCACCTCGATGGCTGCCCGCGTCGGGGACAACGCGGCATGACTGGCTTCACCGCCCGGCGGTGGCGGCGACCCGCTGCTCCCGGAGCGGCCCAGCGGATCACCGGAGCCACAGCCCCACAGGAACGTTAGCGTCAGTACGAAAACTGCCGAACAAGGCTTTCGTATGGGGGCGACCATCAAATCACCTCCGCGACAACCGCGTCGCGTTTCACTCCGGCTCAGCCGAAGCCACAAGCCCGAAACACCGACCGCAGATAATACGATTACCGTATCGTAAATGTGACAGGTGCGGACCGCCTCGCGCGTCTCCCACTCGATCGGCAGATTGGCCGCACGGCAGACCCGTACATTGGCGTAGAGGCTCTAACCGGGAGGGTCGGTGTCAGCACGGTGGCGTATTGCCTGCGGAACAGTCCTGTTCGTCGCCGCGGCTTGTGTCGCGGATCGGGGGGTCCCGCCGACCAACGGCTTCATCGACGTCCCGGGGGGCCGGGTTTGGTATGAGATCATGGGGACGGGGGATGCCACGCCGCTCCTCGTGCTGCACGGAGGACCGGGCTCCACCAGCTGTCGCTACCTCCACTATCTGGATGGGCTGGCCGAGGAGCGACCGGTCGTCATCTACGACCAACTCGGGTCCGGACGATCCGACCATCCGAGCGACACTTCGCTGTGGCAAGTCGCTCGGTTCGTGGATGAGCTTTCCGCCGTCCGGGCCGCCCTCGGGCTCGACGAAATCCACCTCATGGGTCAGTCCTGGGGTGGCGCGCTGGCGCTCGAGTACATGCTGACCGCGAGACCGGAGGGGGTGCGATCCCTGATTCTGGCAAGTCCGCTCGTGGACACCGAGCGGTGGGTCCAGGATGCGAACCTGCTGCGGGGGGCACTGCCGCCCGATATTCAAGCGGGCCTTCAGGAGGGCGACGAGACGGGCGATTTCGGTTCACCGGAGTACCTGACCGCCACCGACTCGTTTTATGCCCGACACGTGGCGCGAAGCGGATGGCCGCCGGCCACGGTGCCGGAGTGTGAGGGCAGCCCGGGCTTCAATACAGAAGTGTACGAGTACATGTGGGGGCCGAACGAGTTCACGGCCAGCGGCACCCTGCAAGACTTCGATCGCTCCGATCGTGTGGCAGAGCTCGACCTTCCGGTCCTGTTCATCACCGGGCGGTACGACGAGGCGCGACCGGAGACGATGGCCGAATACCAGGCCCTGGTGCCGGGCGCGCAGCTCGTCGTAGTGGAGGACGCGGCTCATATGCTTCACGTCGATCAGGAAGCGCGATTCAACGAGGCGGTCACCGCGTTCCTCCGCTCCGTGGAGGCGCGGAGCCCATGAGCGACGTATCAGAACAGGTCGTCCTCGTCACCGGATCCGTGGGTAATCTCGGATCCGCGGTGGCCCGCGCTTTCGCCGCGGCCGGGGCGCGCCTGGTGCTCAGCGACCGCGCTGCCGACCGCATCGTGGACAGCTTCCCCGACCTGTCCGGGAACCACCATCTGCTCCTCCCCGGCGTCGACGTCACGGACGAGCGCTCTGTGGCCGCCATGACCGGGCGGGCCATCGACCGCTTCGGTCGCATCGATACGCTCGTCAACGCCGTCGGCGGCTACAGGGCAGGAACGCCGGTCCACGAGACCTCGCTCGACACCTGGGAGTTGATGCTGAATCTGAACGCCCGCTCGGTGTTCGTGGTCAGCCGCGCCGTCGTTCCGCACCTGCTCGAAGGAGGAGGCGGCCGGATCATCAATGTTGCCGCCAGGGCAGGACTCAAGGGCAGGGCCGGAGCCGCGGCCTACAGCGCATCGAAGAGCGCGGTCATCCGCCTGACCGAGAGCATGGCCGCGGAACTGAAGAAGCACGGGATCAACGTCAACTGCGTTATCCCCGGCACACTCGACACCCCGCAGAACCGGGAAGCCCTGCCCGATGCGGATACGAGCCGGTGGGTGAAGCCGGAGTCGCTGGCCGAGGTCATCGTTTTCCTGGCCTCGCCAGCCGCCCGTGACCTCCACGGGGCTGCGGTCCCTGTCTACGGAACGGGTTGAGGAGAAGAGCGATCTGATCTTGGTTACGGGTGCTACCGGATATGTGGGAGGGCGGCTCTGGCGCCGGCTGGAAGAACAAGGTCGCGACGTGCGGTGCCTGGCGCGACGGCGGATGGCCCTCGCGACACGGGTCCGACCGGCTACCGAGGTAGTAGAGGGTGACGTGCTCCGGCCCGATACGCTCGGGCCCGCGCTGGTGGGTGTGGAGGCGGCCTATTACCTGGTCCACTCCATGGGCTCGGGCCACGACTTCGAGGAGCGGGACCGGGCCGGGGCGCACCACTTTGGCGAAGCAGCCAGAAGGGCCGGGCTGCGGAGAATCGTTTACCTGGGGGGGCTCGGCCACGGCGAGGACCTGTCCTCGCACCTGAGGAGCCGGCACGAGGTCGGCCGCGTGCTGCGCGAGTCGGGCGTTCCGGTGCTCGAGCTCCGCGCGTCCATCGTGCTGGGATCGGGGAGCCTTTCGTTCGAGCTCGTCCGGGCCCTCGTCGAACGACTGCCCGTCATGATCACGCCACGCTGGGTCGAGGTCGAGGCGCAGCCGATCGCGGTTGACGACCTGCTCGACTACCTGGTTGCGGCTCTGGACATTCCGCTCGAGGAAAGCCGCATTGTCGAGATCGGCGGAGCCGACCGGGTGTCGTACGGAGACCTGATGCGCGAGTACGCGCGCCAGCGCGGACTGCGACGGATCATGATTCCGGTCCCTCTCCTGACGCCCCGCCTTTCGAGCTTGTGGCTGGGGCTGGTCACGCCGCTCTACGCACGCGTGGGCCGCAAGCTGATCGAGTCGATCAAGCACCCGACCGTCGTCCGGGATTCCCGGGCTCTCGCGCTGTTTCCGATACGCCCGCGGGGGATGCGCGAGGCGATCGCGGCGGCCATCCGCAACGAAGAGCGCGAGATGGCCGAGAGTCGCTGGTACGACGCCTTCTCGTCCGGAAGCGAAGGCGGCAATTGGGCCGGGGTGCGGTTTCGAAACCGCCTCGTCGACTCGCGCATGCAGCAAGTGGACGTCAGCCCTGAGGATGCTTTCGCGCCGATCCGCCGGATCGGCGGCGAGACCGGGTGGTTCGCCTACGACTGGCTGTGGCGGCTGCGCGGCTTCCTCGATCTACTCGTCGGCGGCGTCGGCATGCGTCGCGGCCGGCCATCACCGGTCGAGTTGCACGTCGGGGACGCACTCGACTTCTGGCGCGTCGAGGCCTACCAGCCGAACCGACTGCTGCGGCTGGCGGCCGAGATGAAGCTTCCCGGACGCGCCTGGCTCGAGTTCGAGGTCCAGCCGCGCGACGACGGCGCCACGATCCGACAGACGGCCCTCTTCGATCCGGTCGGCCTCGTCGGCCTCGCCTACTGGTACCTGCTGTATCCGGTGCACCGGAAGGTTTTCGCGGGCATGCTGGCCAACATCGCCCGTATCGCGAGTGACTGCCGGTCGGGAGGCGTTGCCAGGGAGGCGACACTCCACAGCCGCGGGTGACGGCCGCATGGCGAACGCCACCGGCCGGCTTCCCGAAACCCGTTGTCGAGACCTGAACCGCGGAGACCTGCGCTCCGACGGCAGCTTCGTCCTCTACTGGATGATCGCCGCGCGCCGCCTGCACTACAACTTCGCCCTCGATCGCGCCGTCGCGTTGGCTCGCGAGCTCGACAAGCCGCTAATCGTCCTCGAAGCGGTGCGGGCGGGATACCGCTGGGCGAGCGATCGCCTTCATCGCTTCGCGATCGACGGCATGGCCGACAACGCGCGGGCGTTCGACGGCACTGGGGTCCTGTATTATCCCTATGTCGAACCTCGAGCGGGCGCCGGGCGGGGATTGCTCGAAAAGTTGGCGGGCACGGCGTGCGCCGTTGTGACCGACGACTACCCGGCCTTTTTCCTGTCCCGCATGATCGCGGCGGCAGCGAGCAAACTCGCCGTGCGGCTCGAGGCGATCGACTCGAACGGCCTGCTGCCGCTCCGCACCGCCAACAAAGTGTTCGCCCGCGCCTTCGACTTCCGTCGGTTCCTGCAGCGCGAGCTGGCGCCGCATCTTTCCGAAACTCCGTGCCCCGACCCGCGCCTGGGCGAGCTGCGGCGCTGCGCGGTCCTTCCCGAAGGCATCGCCGACCGCTGGCCGCCGGCCGAGGCCGCACTGCTCGACGGTGACGCCGCGACTCTCGCCACCCTCCCGATCGACCATTCGGTTCCGACGGTGAGCTACCGGGGCGGAACTCGTGCAGGCCGACGCGCGCTGAAACGCTTTGTCGACGAGCGACTGGCGCGCTACGGGGAAGACCGCAACCACCCCGACCATGGTGCCGGTAGCGGCCTCTCGCCATACCTGCACTTCGGACACATCTCTACGCACGAGGTGCTGAACGCGGTCGCCGCCCGGGAGAGATGGTCACCAGAACAGCTATCCGGCCCTGTTAGCGGCAAGCGCTCGGACTGGTGGGGGATGAGCGCGGCGGCCGAGTCCTTCCTCGACCAACTCGTGACCTGGCGCGAACTGGGCTTCAACTTCTGCATCCACCGGAGTGACTATGACCATTACGAGTCGTTACCCGAATGGGCGCGCGCGACGCTCGAAGAGCACGCCACCGACCCGCGGCCGCACCTGTATTCGCTGGACGAGTTCGAGCACGCCGAGACCCACGACGAGCTCTGGAACGCGGCCCAGAACCAGCTGCGCATCGAGGGCCGCATCCACAACTACATGCGTATGTTGTGGGGCAAGAAGATCCTACATTGGACCGCCAGCCCTCGGGCGGCCCTCGAGGTCATGATCGAGCTGAACAACAAGTATGCGACCGACGGGCGGGATCCGAACTCCTACAGCGGCATCTTCTGGGTGCTCGGCCGCTACGACCGCGCTTGGGGACCCGAGCGTGACGTGTTTGGCAAGATTCGCTACATGTCGAGCACCAACACCCGCCGCAAGCTGCGCGTGGACGATTACGTCGGGCGGTGGACCGGGTCGACCCGCGACGGCCCGTAATGCGCGACGGCTCCCGGTCCGCTCCGGTTGCAAACGCGGCGAGCCACTCTACCCGGAATCATCCTGCGCTGTCAGGCGCCGCCGCCGAGGTCTCGACGTCCAATAGCGGCGCGACGCTGAACAGCACCTGAAACGGCTTGCAGTAGATGATGACGCTCCCCATACTCGCGACATCGGTGTCTTCCGTGATCTCGTAGTTCTGATTCCCCACGTTCCCCTTCAGCTTGGCGAGCTCGATGTAGCCGGCGTCGTGTAACTGCTCGCGACTCTCCACATCGGGCGCGCTCGACAGAAGCACCCGAAGGTCCGGCCCGTTGGTCACCCGAAAGTCCTCGAGTCGGAGGAGATACGACCCGTCGTCCAATCGGTAGATGGTGGCCGTACCGCTGCCCGTGTGGAAGTCATCCGCGTCGCGAAACTCGCCGCGCTTGACCGCCTCGGGGGATGAGGCCTCCGGGACGACCACCGGCATCGCCTCCCTCAACGGCGCGTCGTCGGTCGCGGCCGCCTCTTGCATGATCGCCTCGACCTCGGCCTTCCTCATCTCGGACGGAACGGCGGCGGTGGCGGAGAGCGGCAAGGTCTCGTCCACCGTGCGATCGAGAAACAAGGGCGAGCCGAGCCACCAGGCCACGATCAACACCGGTACGGCCAGCACGGCGGCCAGCGTCAGAACGCGCTTCCTATTCATGTTGAACCTCTCGTCATGGGACGTTCGAACCCTGAACGCCCGGAGGGTCGGGGTGGTTCCCGATGGTCAGGGTCCGGTGGAAAGAGAGTCGTCACGCCGAACGGACCGCCAATCAGTCCCGGGCTCTACAGCCGTCCGCCGCAGCCGCGGTAGGTCTCTCCGTTCAGCGTCACCGTCACAGTCGTCTCGTGCGCGGCCCCGCTCATGACATCGACACACGGGGTCCGCTCGATCGTGACTCCGAGATCGTGCGCTTCGGTTACCGCGTGATATACAACGGTGCCCGTCGCCGGATCGATCTCGGGCCGTGGCACGGGCGCGTAGGCCTCCCTCTCCCCGTATGCATAGGTGAAGTGGATCGACTCGCCCTCGGTGATCTCGAGCACCCAGCCGGGCTCCTGCCCCACGGCACGGAAATCGACCTCCTCGGCGTCCCGGTCGCGCACCAGCTCGAAAAAGACTCCGTCCCACGGCGCCAGCGCCCGATCCGGGTCGAGCCCGATGAGGAGGCCACCCATCGCGGTCCACCAGGTGCCGTTGCACGACACGACCAGGAGGGTGACGACATCTGTCGTGGCCAGCGGCGCGAGGCTCCCTGGCGCGAGGTTGAACCCGATGCCCAACAGGCTGTCGGTCGGCGCGGACCGGGTCGCGTATGCCGGCGCCTCACAGCGATTGCCCGGGGAGATCGCCTCCCGCTCTTCCAGCCGAAGTGTCCGACCGTGCCACGCCGTCGCCTCCGCCTCGGTCAGAGCCGCGGTACCGGGCATGTGATGTGCGACGACCGTCCAGATCCCGGTGAGGTCCGGAAGCGCCGCGTCGCCCGACGGCCCGGTCTCTCCTTCAGGGGGAGCTTCGAGCAGGTCCGTGGTACCAGTGTCGGGCGCCTCGGAGGAAGGAGTGTCGGGAGCCTCGGCCGATGAGAGTTCGACCGCCGAGTCGCGGTCGGTGCCGCCGCACGCCGAACCGAATGTGATCGCGGAAGCCAGCGTCGCCGCGACGACGCATCGCCATCCCTGCCAGACGACGGCTCGCGACCGCCGCCAGACGACGGACTCTGACCCCTGCGAGGTGGTGGACGGAAGCGCGGGTGAGCGGCTCACGTGACCCGCTCCTTCACTCCTCCGTTTCCTGGGCCTCTTCGGGCTCGTCCGCCCGGACGAACTTCAGGGGCTGCTCGAGCTCCGCCGAGTAGATGAGAAGGAAGGAGTCCTGAATCTCATAGCGCTGCGCAGAGCTCAAAGCTTTGATGTACTTCGTCTCCTGGTCGTTCACCGCATCGTCGCAGGCCATCCGGGTCGTGGCCAGCGGCCCGAACGCGATGGAGTCCGCGCGCAGCTCGACCGCGCCGAAGAAGCGGTTGCAGGAGCCGTTGCCGGCCATCCTTCCGGGCTCCGGGAACTCGAGCGTCGCCCGGGCGATGTCGATCACGCCGGTCCCGCCGAGATCCTCGAGGCGCCAGGAGGTGCCCCACAGCTTCGTGTCGTCGGCTTCGTCGCCCCGGCCTTCCATCTCCCCGCTACCCCCACAGGCCGCGAGCGCGAGAATCATCCACGCCGGCGCGATCCGTCGCACGGCGAGCAAGGCGCGTTTCATTGCTCCGTTCCCCTCTTCCAGCGCGTCGGCCGCATGCGGCGCGTCATGAATCGAGCTGCGCCGGGGACGAGGCCTCCCGGTAGACGAATCCCTCGATGGACACGGTCTGCTCGTTCCTCCCGGCATCGAACCGGTAGCATCCAACCGCGTCTGACTGGCGTTACTCCGAGCACGCGGCGTTGCGAGAGAGCGTCGCCATGGGGTGGTAAGACCGGGTCGCGCGGTGAAAACCCGCGTCCATTGTAATCGGGGACGAACCGGTGTCAATGACTCCCGTCGTCCTTCCATCCGTCTCGAGAACCCCGGCCTGCGCCCAGCTACGGGGCGGTGCGGGCGCTAGTCGGCGCGCAGGGTCTCGTTCGGGTCGACCCGCGCCGCCCGCCACGCCGGGAGGCCGCAGGCGGCCGCCGACACGATGAGCATGGCGACGATCGTCGTCGCCAGCACCGCGGGCTCGCGGGCGGACACGCCGAACAGGAGGGTCTCGGCCCGCGAGGCGGCAATGATCCCGACCGCCAGCCCGAGCGCGATCCCGACCGACGACAGGCGCACGCCGTTCCCGATCACCGCTCGAACGATGCGGCCCGGCGTCGCACCCAGCGCTGAGCGGAGGCCCATCTCCGGCCTTCGCTCCGTGACCTCGAAGGCGAGGAGGCTGTAGAGGCCGAGGGAGGCGACGATGAGCGCCAGAACGCCGAACGCGGCGAACAGCGTGGCGCCGAGCTGCCACGAGCGATACGCCGGATCGATCACGTCGCGGAAAGGCGTGGTCGTCACCAGGCGAACGCCATTCATGCCGGCGCTCAGCCGCCGCTGTACTCCGGCGGCAAGAGAACGGGGCGCCTCGCTACGGATCAAGAGTCGGCTCGGTGGCCACGGGTAGGGCGCGTGGGCAAGCGGCAGGTAATAGATCATGCTCTCGTCCTCTTCGAGCTCGAACCGACGGCTGTCTTCGACGATCCCGACCACGGTGGCGCAAGGAGCGTCGCGAATCAGCATGCAGCTCCCGAGAGCGTCGCCGTCGGGCCACACCAGCCGGGCCATCGTCTCGTTCACCACCGCCACGCGCGGAGCGGTGGGCGAGTCATCCGCGTCGGTCAGCGCGCGTCCGCGCACGATCTCCAGGCCCGATGCCTCGAAGAAGCCGCCCGTCACCGTGTAGATGTACGCCCCACCCGAGCGGGTGGTGGGCAGGCTGTCGAGGCCCGGGACCCGCAACTCATCCCCGATGCCCCGGGAGTTCCGAAACGGCAAGGTGGTGGAGATCGCCGTTACGGTCGCACCGGGCATTTCCTCGAGCTGCCGACGCGCCTCCCGGTACAGCTCCGTCATCGGCTCGCCGCCCGGGTAGCCCCCTTCCGGCTCCAGCGAAACCAGCAGCACTCCCTCCTGGTCGAATCCCAGGTCCAGGTGCCGCGCGGACCGGAGGCTGAGCACGAACAGACCCGTCCCGATCAACAACACGACGGAGATCGCGGTCTGCACGACCAGCAGAGCCGATCGGAGGCGCGAGCGCGAGCGGGTCATGCCGCGGCCGCCGCCGCGAAGCATCGCCGCCGGTCCGATCCGGCTGCCTCGAAGCGCCGGCACGATCCCGGTGACGAGACCCGCCAGCAGGGCCAGCGCGCCGCTGAAGGCGATGATCCGGAGCGGCCCCGCGCCACCTTCCCACCCCACCCCCGGGAAGACGGCGGCACGAAATAGATCGCCGGCCCACTCGGAGACGAAGACCGCCGCGACGCCACCGATGAGGGTCAGCATGACCGCCTCGGCCACGGTGACCGCGACGAGCCGTGCCCGGCTCGCGCCGAGAGCGCGACGCACGGCCGTGGTCCGCCCGGCCCGCAGGGCGCCGCCGAGCAGGAGGTTGGCGACGTTGGCGCAGGCGAGCAGCAACACCATGAGCGCGACGCCCATCAGCCACGGGATCACCCGCGCTTCCCGCGAAGCCTGACCGGTGCGGGCGAGCATCAGCGACCCCAGTTCCACCGTCGGGTCGCGCTCCACGTAGTCGGGCGTTTCGGCGCGACCGTTCCGGTGCGCCAGGGTGGCTGCCCCTTCGGCCGCCTGTGGGGAGACGCCGGGCGCAAGCCGTGCCACTACGTAGATCCAATACCACCCCCGGCTGTCCCGCCACTCAGTGCCCCCTTCCTCCACCATCCCGGCCGGGTGCAGGGGGAGCCAAACGTCGACCCGGGTGAGGTCGACTCCGGTGAATCCGGGCGGCGCCACCCCGATCACCGTGTACCGCTGTTCGCCGACGTGGATGCCCCGCCCGATGATCTCCGGGTCGCCGCTGTACTTGCGTTGCCAGTAGTGGTGGCCGAGCACCGCCACCGGCTCGGCGCCGAATCGGTCCTCCCGTTCGGAGTAGAAGCGCCCGAGAACCGGCTCGACGCCCAGCAGGGGGAACAATCCGGCGGTTGCGAGGACGACGGGAATCCGCTCGGCCGCGGAGCCGCTGCCTTCGGTCAACTCGTACGAGGAGTACGCCGCGCTCGACGCGAACGCCTCCACGCCCTGCCAGTCGGCGAAGTCCGGGTACGGATGCGCCTCCTGCGTCGCAAATCCGGGCGCGTTGATGCGGCGGATGTGGACGAACAGGCGCTTGACCTGGTCGGGCGACTCGATGTGCGCGGGCGGCTGGAGGAAGAGCCGGTCGAGGGCGCCGAACATGGTCGCGTTGGCGCCCACCCCGAGCGCCATGATGGCGATCACCGCCACGGCTCGGCCGGGCGCTCGCCTTACGTTGCGCGTCGCGTCGATCAGAATGGAGCGGACCGGGTAGCCGCGGGCCCGGTTACGGTTCTCGCGACGACGCGCGATGCGCTCTACCCACAGCGATCCGGCCGACCACACGAGCTGTCGCAGGTACCAGCGCTGCACCGAGCGGATCGACTCGCCGGAATCCACCCGGGCGGCCGCTTCCTCGTCCAGGTCGCCGAGCACGAACTCGACGCCGTCGCCCGGTACCAGCGCCGCGAACAGCCGGCGAGACAACCGCACGGTGCCGCCCACTTGCCCCTCCTTGGCGCGACCCGGCCCGTCCCACCTCGCGGCGCTCATGACAGCCCCTCCACCAGCTCGTTCAGCTCCGGCATGACCCCGGTCGCCATCGCGCCCACGTCGGCCAACGAGCGGTGCAGCGCCCGCGCGCCGGCCGGCGAGAGTTGGTAGTACTTGCGGCGTCGCCCGCCCCGCGCCGGTGCGGTTTCAGCGATCCGCGACCGAACCAGCCCCTTGTCGGCGAGGCGGTTCAGCACCGTGTACACGGCGCCCTGCGCGACGTCGCGTCCGGTCCGCCGGTGGATCTCCCGGCGGATGGTCACCCCGTAGGCGTCGCTCTCGAGACGCAGCAGGGCGAGCAGGATGAGCTGTTCGAACTCACCGATGTGGTGGGCTTTCATGGCGCTGTAAGAGTGACTGCCGTGGGTCACAATAACTACAGCTTAGTTATTGACGGGTCCGGGCGCCAGCACCCCCGTTCTCCGCCACCCGGGATTTACGAAACGGCCGCGTGTGAGGAAAACCTGCATCCATGACACTGACACCCGCGGTCACCGTTTCCGGGCGCACCAGTTGGTCATGCAGCGCTGGTTCTGCACGTTAACCGTCTTGATCGGCTCGATGAGCTCGCCGCCGATCCGCTGCGTCCGGTCGAGGAGCATGGCCTCGTCGACCAGGAAGCGAACGCTGTCGTCGGGAAGGCGGTATCTCCGACCTTCCAACAACTCGACCCGGTCTTCGATCCCGATGTTCGACGCAAGCCGCGCGAAGAAGAGCCCCCGTGGCTTCAGTACGCGCCAGAGATCGGTCAGCATCTGGTCGAAGTGCGCCTCGTCCGTCGCGAAATGAAGCACTGCGATGGCGAGAACCGCGTCGAAGGCACCGTCGTCGAACGACATCGCCCCGACTCGCTCGCAGCGGAAGTTGGAGGCCGGAAGGTGCGGGGCCAGCTCGGCGGCAAGCCTGCGGCCGGCCGCGATCGCCCCCGGCGACTCGTCCACCGCGTAAACGTCCACTCCACTTCGCAGCAGGTAGACGATGTTGCGGCCGTCCCCGCAGCCGGCGTCCAGGACGCTCATCCCGGGCCTAAAGCGACCTTTGAGGAGCTGGTCGAAGAGGTAGACATCGATCTCGCCCAGCCACCCCTTCAGGTCAGCAACAGGGTGGAAATCCCGTTCCGGAGCCGATTTGCCCGGCGGCCATTCACGATTGACCTGGGTCACGGCTAACCTGTCTCCTGAGGCCAGATGCGATGCACCAGGTCCACGAATCGAGGATGATCCCGGAGCGGCTCGCACCCCGGATAGCTCCTGAGCCAGAGCACGACCGGGGAGCGGGCCTCGGCCGCTGCCTCAGCCTCCGCAGCAGCCAGGTTGAGATTACTGTCGGCGATCGCCAGGACGGCGCGGGCCTCGTGGCTCGGGATGCTAGTCAGGGCATCCCGAGTTTGGCTCTTCACCGACTCGGCGTCGGGAGACCTTCCTGCCTTTTGCAGCTCGACCGCCTGCATGGCCAGATAGAAGGGATAGTCGTCCGCCAAGCGGGCGGCCGTGGCGTACGACGCGGCCGCCTCGTCGTGCCGCCCGAGGCTCGAGTGCGCGGCCGCGAGGACTCCGTGATGCTCGAACACGGTGGGATGGGTGCGTAAGAGCTCATCGAGGATCGGGAGGGCTTCCGCCGGTCGACCCGCCAACACGAGGATCAGGGCGTGCATCCGCTGAAGACCGAGCTGATCCACGCCTCGCACTGCCTCGTACACGGCCAGGGACTCGGCGAAGCGCCGCATCAGACCGTAGTAGTGACCGCGGAACAAATGCTGCTCGGGCACGTCCGGGTCGAGCTCGCGGGCCGTATCGAGGTCCCGTTCCGCGCCGGGCCAGTCCCAGTCGTAGAGGTACTTGACCACAGCCTCGACGATCCAGGCCAGCGACTGCCGCTCATCGATAGCCAGCGCGCACTCCGCCGCCCTTCGGCCCTCGGGGAAGGCCACCCTCCCGGGCGCGCCCGTGAAGTACGGTGCGATGACGTGCGCCAGTCCGATGGCTGCGTGCGCCGCCGCAAACGAGGGATCCAGCTCGATCGCCCGTTCTAGTCGGGCCGTCCCGCGCGCGATGTCGGCCGCTCCTTCCTGCCACAGGTCTTGCCGGGCGCGAAGAAACAGGTCGTAGGCCTCCATGTTCCTGGTGGGAATTCGATCCAGGTACGCGACTTCATCCGACCCGAGCTGCGCGCCCAGAACGCCCGCGATCTGGCGCGCGATATCGCTCTGAACCGCGAAGATGTCCTCGAGCTCGCGGTCGTAGGTCTCACTCCAAAGGTGTTCATTCGACCCGGCGTCGATGAGGTGGGCGACCACCCGGACCCGGCCACCCGCCCTCCGCACGCTGCCTCGAAGCACCGACCCCACCTCGAACGACCGCGCAATCTCCCCGATCTCCAGATCCCTGAGCGCGGATGCGTTGAGGGAAGGGCGCGCGGCGATCTGAAGTGAATCGATCTGCGCGAGATGCACGACCAGGTCGTCGATGAGACCCATGGCGAAGAACTCGTTATCAGGCTCGACGCTGAGGTTCTCGAACGGAAGGACGGCCAACCTGCTCTGGTCGAAGCTGACCGCGGAACGCGCTGGCTTCGCCGGAGCCTTCACCCCAGTGTCCGCGCCCCGGAGGCCTTCGGGGTCTGCTCGCTGGACTCCTTTGGGGGTGACGTCGAAGGCCCAGGCCAGCCCAACGGCCACGGGCAGACCCAGGACGAGCAGCGCGAGCACGACCCGCAGGATCCAGTCGGGCGCGCCCAGACCGGGGAGGAACGCATCGGCCGCCCCGCCGACGCCGGCAGCCGTGACCATGTAGACCACCGCGACCCGGACCACCCGGCGGCGCTTGAGCTCGGCCCAAAACGCTGGAAGGCTATCCAATCAACAAATTCCTAACGTTGTTCTCGGATCGACTCGATCAGTGGCAGGAGGCGTCAATGTAGCGCAGCCCGGGTAGCTTCTGAGGCAGAGCACGAAGGCTCTCTAACTACTGGTTTGCCAAGCCTAAGCTTGCCGATTTCTGACTGCCGAAGCCGAAGTCCGAGATCCCGGCGCCCCTGTACTTATCCAGCTCCGTATAGAGATCCGCGAATAGAGCGTTCTGAGCTCGGAACGGCTTGCAACCGGGTTGGTCGAAGAACTGCGCTGCTTCTCGAGCAAAGACTCTCCATTCGGCGACTGGCAGACTGCCCCTCTCGTGCAGCTTGAAGAGTTTCCACCACTGATTCGCGTAGCAACGCAGCAAAAAATTGAACTGAACCACGCCTTCCCATTCAGCGAGCTCGGGTTCTGACACCCGCGATCCAGCACGGAAGCAAGCTCAGGATGGCTTGCGACAACGACGTTGATATCATTGAACCCGGTCATGACACTCTCGTAGGTGGATGTCGCGACGGCAGCTGTGTTCTGCCTGATCTGAACGGCGAGGTAAATCAGAGTGATCAGCACCGC
>CAZJXR010000026.1:13911-28933 GCA_964550085.1 uncultured Gemmatimonadota bacterium | reverse complement strand
GGAGTGGCGGCGGGGGTAGCGTGAGGGATCCGGGACTACGACGGGATCGGAAGGCGGAGATCCAGGTCGGCATCCTGGTGCTCGCCTCGCTCGTGGCGCTGGTGCTCGGCGTCGCCTGGATCAGCGGCGCCCGTTTCGGCGGCGACGTGATCCGCCTCGTCGGTGTGGCTTCGGCGTCGGGAGGAGTCAACGACGGCGACCCGGTGACCCTGTACGGAGTCGACGTCGGCAAGGTGACCGGCGTGACGCTGGCGGGCAACCGGGTCGTGGTCCGCCTCGAAGTGGACTACAGCGGAATTCTGCCCTCGGACACACGCGGCCGATTCGCATCGCCCCCGCTCGGCGCCACCGTCGTCGAGCTGCTCCCGGGCACCTCTTCGATTCCCCTCA
This sequence comes from uncultured Gemmatimonadota bacterium, assembly GCA_964550085.1. Lineage (GTDB taxonomy): Bacteria > Gemmatimonadota > Gemmatimonadetes > Palauibacterales > Palauibacteraceae > JBFILW01. The sequence goes on along the minus strand of CAZJXR010000026.1, from coordinate 28,543 downwards.
CGCCCGGTGACACGATCGTCATCGGCGCCGCTCCGGGACTCACCGAGCTGGCCGATTCGATCGGGGGGCAGGTCACGGTGGTGCTCGAACAGGCGAGCGAGTTGTTGAGCGCCGCCACAGTCACGGATCTGCAGCAGAGTGCGCGGGCCCTGTCCCGGACCATGACCGAGCTGCAGACGCTGGTCGAGAGCGAGCGTGCCAACCTCCAGGCGCTGGTAGGCAATCTGGAGCGCGTGTCGGCGTCCCTGGCCGGGGCCACGGACGGTCCGGAGCTCGACCGCTCGGTCGCCAATCTCGACTCGCTGCTCGCCAACTTCAACGCCCTGAGCGTCCGACTCGACTCCAGCGTTGCGTCGCTTGCGTCCATCTCGCGCAAGATCGACGAGGGAGAGGGATCGCTCGGCCGGCTGGTGAACGACGAGCGTTTGTACGATCAGATGACGGCAACGCTCGAGAACCTGCAGGCCGCCAGCGAGGAAATCACTCTCCTCACCAGGGACGTAAGGGAGCAGCCCGACAAGTACCTCAAGCAGCTCAAGATCTCTGTATTCTGACCGCAACGGAAGCTTGCGGCTTCGCCGCGTACACGTGCTGGCCGACCGCTACAAGCCGGTGGGGTGATCGACGAAGCACCACTCGAGGTCGAACTCGGAGGCGGTGCGACGGGCCAGCGCCTTCACCCCGAACGTCTCCGTTGCGTAGTGACCCGCGTAGATCAAATTGACTCCGAGTTCCGTCGCTTCGTGGAAGGTGTGGTGCGAGCCCTCGCCGGTGATCAGCGTGTCCAATCCCTCGCGCCCCGCCTGCGTGATCAGATCCCCCGCGCCGCCGGACACGATCCCGACCCTGCGCACGTGCGCCGGGCCCGCGGCTATGACGTGCGGCGCAGTGTCGCACGCCCTCGCGACTCGAGCGACCAGCTCCTGCAGAGCCAGATCGGCCGCCACCCACACGCCGATACCGTCGATCTCCCGGTGGGAACCGAATCGCCCCTCGACCTCCAGATCGAGCTCGGCGGCCAGCAGCACATTGTTGCCCACCTGGTCGTGAACGTCGAGCGGCAGGTGCGCGCTGTACAGCGCCATATCAGCGTCGAACAGAGCTCGGACGCGACGGTATGCGCGTCCGGTGAGCGGGACCGGATCGGTCCAGAACAGCCCGTGATGCACAAGCAGGAGCTGCGCGTCCGCATCGGCGGCCATCCGGATCGTCGCCTGGCAGGCGTCCGTGGCCGCCGCGATTCGGTCAACCGGGGAACGACTGGCAACCTGCAATCCGTTGAACGCGCCGGGGTAGTCCGGAACGCCCTCGATGTCGAGAAACTCGTCCAGAAACTCGACCACCTCCCGTAGCTCGGCCACCCTACTCCCACTCGATGGTGGCCGGCGGCTTCGAGGACACGTCGTACACCACCCGGTTCACACCTCGCACCTCGTTCATGATTCGATTCGAGATGCGGCCGAGGACATCGTGCGGAAACGGGAACCAGTCCGCGGTCATCCCGTCGCGACTGGTGACCGCGCGCAGTGCGATCGCATTGTCGTAGGTGCGACTGTCGCCCATCACGCCCACCGTGCGCACGGGCAGGAAGACGGCGAACGCCTGCCAGATGTCGTCGTACAGCTGCGCGGCGCGAATCTCCTCCAGGTAGATCGTGTCGGCGTGACGCAGCATTTCCAAACGCTCCTCGGTCACCTCGCCCAGGATTCGCACCGCGAGGCCGGGACCCGGAAACGGGTGCCGGCTGATCATCTCCTCCGGTAGTCCCAGCTCGCGCCCCACCTGTCGCACCTCGTCCTTGAACAACTCGCGCAGTGGCTCGATCAGCTCGAACGGCAGGTCCGGCCGCAGGCCGCCGACGTTGTGGTGCGACTTGATGGTGGCGGAGGGGCCAGTTACCGACACCGACTCGATCACATCCGGATACAGCGTTCCCTGCACCAGAAAACGGGCATCCCCGTGTCGGCTCGCCGCCTCTTCGAACACATCGATGAAGGTGTGCCCGATCCGCACCCGCTTCCGCTCGGGATCGGTCACCCCGGCGAGCTGGGCGAGAAAGGTCGCCGACGCATCGACGATCTCGAGGTGAAAGCCGAGGTGCTCCCGGAACACGCGCTCGACCGATTCCCGCTCGCCCCGGCGCAGCAGGCCGGTATCCACGAAAATACAGCGCAGGCGGTCGCCGACGGCCCGGTGAACGAGCGCCGCCGCCACGCTGGAGTCCACCCCGCCGGAGAGGCCGCAGATCACCGTCCCGGCACCGACGCGGCGCCGGATGTCCTCCACCTGGTGGGCCACGATGCTGCCGGGTGTCCAATCGGCGCGACAGTCGGCGACCTCGAGGACGAAGTTTTCCAGCATCTCCTCGCCCCTCGGCGTGTGGGCCACCTCGGGGTGAAACTGAACCCCGTACAGGCGACGCGTCGGGTCCCGGAAAGCGGCCACCGGACAGCTCTCCGAGCGCGCCAGCAGCTCGAAGCCCGGTGGCAGCGTCTTCAGCTGATCGCCATGGCTCATCCACACCGGAGTCCGTTCCCCGGGCTCGAAGCCGTGGAACAGCCCGTCACCGACCAGGATTTCCACCTCCACCCGGCCGTACTCGCGGCGGTCGGCGCGCGCCACGCCGCCGCCGGCATGCTGACCGATCAGCTGCATTCCGTAGCAGATGCCGAGGATGGGGATTCCGAGCTCGAGCAGCGCGGGGTCGCCGGTCGGAACCCCCTGGTCGTACACGCTCGCCGGACCGCCGGACAGGATGATGCCCGCGGGACGCCAGTCGCGAATCCAGTCTAGCGAACGGGTCGGCGGATGGATCTCGCAGTACACTCGATCCTCGCGTACCCGTCGCGCGATCAGCTGCGTGTACTGTCCACCGTAGTCGAGGATGAGGATCCGATCGGACACGGTTGCGCGCTCCGCACTCTCCGTCACACCACCCGCCGGTCTGGCCTCGCCACCCGCCGGCCGCGTCCCTTCGGCATCCCGCGGCCGGGTCGAGACCGCCTGGTCTAATACGCTCTCGCCCATACTACCTCCTCGATCGCCCTCTCGCCGCACGCGATGCAGGTCGGCGGCGGCGATTCGGACCGGAACTGCTCGTCAGGAATCACTCGGATGGAGGCCCGCGTCTCCTCCTTGACCCACTCCTCGCACCGCCCCGACCCGCACCAGCCGGTGAACACGAAGCCGCCCACGTCGGCGATGCGGTCCCGGAACGATTCGAGATCGGTCACCCCGCGCACCGTGTTCGCCTCCCTGCGTTCAGTCGCCGCGGCAAGCATGGCCACCTGGATATCGGTCAGCAGTCGTGGAATGACCGCGGCTGCCTCACTCCTCTGCACGGACTGCTTGCGGGTGGCCGCAGGCGGGGTGAAGCGATGCACCACGATCACCTCGCCGCGCTCTACGTCGCGCGGACCCACTTCGACGCGCAACGGCGCGCCGCGCCGCTCCCACTCGTAGTACTTGGCACCCGGATTGAGCGTTTCTCTTGCGTCGATGTGCACGCGGACGGCCTCGCCCAGTTCAGAGCGCAACCCCTCGCAGGCCGCCGCCACCGTCGCCCTCTGGGCGTCGTCCTTCCAGATCGGTACGATGACGACCTGGTGCGGAGCCAGCCGCGGCGGCAGGACGAGACCGTCGTCATCGCCGTGGGTCATGATCAGACCGCCGACCATCCGGGTCGACACTCCCCACGAGGTGTTGTACACGAACTCGTGCGCGCCCTGCTCGGTCTGGAAGGTGACCCCGAAGGCGCGCGCGAAGTTCTGACCGAGGTAGTGACTCGTTCCGGCCTGCAGCGCTTTGTTGTCCTTCATCAGCGCTTCCAGCGCGTACGTGTCCTCGGCGCCGGCGAAGCGCTCGCTTTCCGTCTTGCGCCCGGTGATGACCGGCATCGCCATCCAGTCGTGCATGAATTCCCGATACACGCCCAGCATGCGGAGCGTCTCCTGGCGCGCTTCCTCGGCGGTAGCGTGCGCCGTGTGTCCCTCCTGCCACAGGAACTCGGTCGTGCGCAGGAACGGCCGCGTGCGCAGCTCCCACCGCACCACGTTGCCCCACTGGTTGAGCAGCACCGGCAGGTCGCGATACGACTGGATCCAATTGGCCACGATCGGCCAGATGATCGCCTCGGAGGTTGGGCGCACGACCAGCGGCTCCTCCAGCTCCTGGCCGCCACCGTGCGTCACCAGCGCCGTCTGGGGCGCAAAGCCTTCGACGTGGGCCGCCTCACGGTCGAGGGCCGACTTGGGCAGGAAGAGCGGGAACGAGGCGTTCTGGTGACCCGTCGCCTTGAACATGTCGTCCAGGGCGCGCTGCATCAGCTCCCAGATGCGAAAGCCGTACGGTCGGATGACCATACAGCCGCGGACCGGCGTGTAGTCCGCCAGCTCGGCCTGGAGCACCACCTCGTTGTACCAGGCGGCGAAGTCCTCCGACTGCGGCGTCAAACGACGATCTTCACCCAACGTCGATACCGATGTCTTCTCCGCTCAGCAGCGAGTCGAGAGCCACCATCCGCTCCTCCCCGCTCGCCATGACCCGCACGCGCGCCGCCCCCTGCTCGACCTCGTCCGGACCGAGCACGATCGCTCGTTCCGCCCCCGCCTGGTCGGCCGCCTTGAGCTGCCGTCCGAGCCCGCGCCCGCCGTAGTCGAAGGTCGCCCGCCGTCCTCGTTCTCGGAGTGCCCGCGTGGTGCGCAACGCCAGCGAGCGCAGCTCGTCGCCCACGTAGGCCACGTAGTCGTCGATCGCCCCTCCGGGCTCGGGGACGAGCTTCCGCGCTTGCAGCAGCTCTGTCAGCACCACGTCGCCCATGCCGAAACCGGTCGCCGGGACGTCCGGGCCCCCGAGGGAGGCGAGCAGATCGTCGTAGCGACCACCGCCGCAGATCGCCCGCAACTCCCCCACCCGATCCCACAGCTCGAACACGATGCCCGTGTAGTAGGCGAGTCCGCGGACGAGTCCCGCATCGAACACGACGAACTCGCTCAGATCGAGCGTGTCCATCAGAGCGAAGAACGCCTGCAACGGCTCAGCCGCCGTACGGATCGAGGGACGGTCTGCGAGCCGTTCACACATCTGGTCGAGGCTCGCACCCCGGAACTCCAGGATACGCGCGGCGGCCTCGCCCTGCGCTCCCAGCTCGGTCAGTCGGGCACGCACCCATTCGCGCTCCCGTCCATCTGCGCGGTCGAGAATCGCGAACGCAGCGGTGAGCCGATCTTCCGGCACTCCGTGCTCGGCCAGCAGGGCGGCCATCAGCCGGCGGTCCGAGACGCGGGTCACGAAGTCGTCGGCGCCGAGCCCGAACGACCTGAGGACATCGATGGCGGCCGATACCAGTTCCACATCCGCCACCACGCCCGGCTCGCCGACGATATCGAGGTTAAGCTGAAAGTGCTCCCGCAGCCGTCCCCGCTGAGGCCTCTCGTATCGGAACAGCTGGGGAATCGAGAACCACTTGATCGGCTTGGGAAGGGCGGCCCCACGGGCAGCGACCATGCGCGCCAGAGTCGGCGTCATCTCGGGCCGCAAGGCAACGGACCGTCCCCCCTTGTCGACGAACTGGTACAACTGATCGACGATCTCATCGCCGGACTTTCGAGTGTACAGCTCGAGCGGCTCGAGAGGCGGCCCATCGTACTCCACGAACCCGTACCGGGCCGCCACTCGACGCCAGGTGGCGAAGATGTACGCCCGCAGGGCGAAGTCGCTTGGGAAGGAATCCCGGAAGCCGGGAAGGCCGGCGATCTCCATGGGCGGGCAATCTACCCGACGCGTCGGAGAGGCGGCAAGAAAGCCGCCTCTCACCGCATCACTCGATCGCGCCGCTGCTGTCTCGTAGCAGGTCGCTGCGACCTGCTCGACCCTCTTGCCTCAGGCCGGCACCGCGCAGAACCGGTCGAAGGCGTCCGTGAGATCTCTCGCGATCGAGGTCGCGTCGCGACCTTCGATCTGGTGTCGCTCCAGCATGAACACCACCTCCCCATCCTTGAGGAGCGCGATCTGGGGTGACGACGGCCGGTAGCCGGTGAAGTAGGCCCGCGCCCGATCGGTGGCGTCGAGCTCCATCCCCGCGAACACCGTGGTCAGACGGTCGGGCAGCGGATCGTGGTCGAGCGCCAGCGCCACGGCCGGTCGTGCGTTGCGCGCCGCGCAGCCGCACACCGAGTTCACCACTACCAGGGCGGTGCCCTCGGGTCGGCCGAGGAGCTCGTCCACGGTCTGCGGCGTCAGCATCTCCTGAATGCCGAGTCGGGTCAGCTCCTCACGCATCGGCTGAACGAGACGGGGATCGTATCGCATTGTCTCCTCTTCTCTTGCTTCGAGGCTGCAGGCGACGCTCACCCCGCCTGCAACCACACATTCGACGCATCCGATGGCGCCGCGGCCCGACCCCCAACCCGCAGCAACGCGTCACCGACGGTATAACAGGAGCCGGCCACGACCACCGTTCCACCATGCCACATCTCCGACGCTCGCGCCAGTGCGAGTTCGAAATCCGGCTCGACATCGACGCGGTGCCCGCGAACCGCGTCGCGCGCGGCTGCCGGGTCCCAGCGCCGGTCGACCGGGGATGAAGGCGCGACCGAGAAGATCGCCCCGGTGGCCGCACTCAGCAACGGATCGAGCATCTCGCGCCATGGCTTGTCGCCCAGGATGGCGGCCAGCAGAACGAGCGGCCGCGGAAGCGCGATCTCGTGCAAGGTCGCCGCCAGGGCCTGCGCTCCGGCCGCATTGTGGGCCACGTCGAATACCCACTGGGTCGCGCCGCGCCGGTACAGCTGGAAGCGCCCCGGCCAATCCACCTCGGCCAAGCCCGCTTCGATGACGGCCGTATCGAGGGGAGGGTGGCCCTGCTCCAGCATCAGCAGCGCGACGCTCGCGTTGGTGGCCTGGTGGGCTCCGAGGAGTGGAGTGCGTAGCCGGAGTCCAGCGGGATGGCGGGAGGAGCGGTAGGTGAAGCGGGTCAGCTCGTCACCGACCTGCACGTCCTCGATCGCCGCGTCGCGCCCGAGCACGTACAGGGGCGCCCCGACCGCTTCGGCGCGCTCGGAAAACAGCTCCAGGAGCCGTTCCGGAAGCGTCCCCACCACCGCAGGCGTCCCGCTCTTTATGATACCCGCCTTCTCGCGCGCGATATCGGGCAGGTTGTTGCCGAGGTACTGCGCGTGATCGTACGCCACGTTCGTGATGGCGCAGGCGTCGGGTTGCACGACGTTCGTCGCATCCAGTCGTCCGCCGAGCCCCACCTCGGTGACCACCACCTCGGCACCCGCCCGGGCGAGGGCAAGGAAGGCGAGCGCCGTGGTGGCCTCGAAGAAGGAAGCCCTCTCACGCTCGGCCAGGGGGGCGATCTCGGCCGCGCACTCCTCCACCAGCGGGCGGGGAATCGGCACCCCATCGAGGCGAACTCGCTCGCGAAACTCGATCAGATGCGGCGACGTGTACAGCCCCGTGCGGCACCCCGATCGCGCGAGGATGGACGCGGCCATGGCGGATACCGATCCCTTGCAGTTCGTCCCACCCACGTGGAGGGTCCGAAACGATTCGTGCGGGGAACCCAACCCGTCGAGAATCCGCCGGATGCGACCGAGCCCCCAGCGGATCCGGGATGTGGGTCGGAGCCGGAGGAGCTTGTCGACCTCGGGTCCCTCCTGATAGGCAAGCGGGAGGTGGGACATCGACTCGGGACGCGGAGGATGAGGGGCGGTCTTCAGGCGACGTGCCGGAGGAGGCGGGCGAGCGTGTCTTTGAGCTCGCCGCGCGGGGCGATCACATCCACCATGCCGTGCTCCTGGAGGAACTCGGAGCGCTGGAAGCCGTCGGGCAGCTCTTGGCGGATCGTCTCGCGGATCACTCGCGGGCCGGCGAATCCGATCAGCGCTCCGGGCTCCGCCACGATCATATCCCCCAGCATGGCGTAGCTGGCGGTCACCCCGCCGGTGGTCGGATTGGTCAGCACGCTCAGGTACGGCACTCGTGCCTGCGCCAACCGCTCGAGCGCGGCCGCCGTCTTCGCCATCTGCATGAGCGAGAAGATCCCCTCCTGCATGCGCGCGCCGCCCGATGCGGACACGATGATCAGCGGCAGCCGGCGTTCCACGCTCCGTTCGGCCACTCGCCGGATCTTCTCGCCCACCACCGACCCCATCGACCCACCGATGAAACGGAAGTCCATTACGCCCACGTGCACGTCTCTCTCGTCGAGCGTTCCGGCGCCGGTGCGGATGGCGTCCCCCCGACCAACCGACGCCTCGGCTTCTCTGATCCGGTCGGGATACGGCTTCGAGTCGATGAACTCCAGCGGGTCGATCGAGCCGAGGCTGGTGTCGTACTCCTCGTGGAAGCCGTCGTCGAGCAGCAGGTCGAGATAGACGGGTGCCGGGATGCGAAAGTGGTGGCCGCATTCCGGACAGACGTGGAGATTTTCCTCGAGCCGGCGACGGTATAGAATCTCGCTGCAGTTGTCGCACTTTTCCCAAACGTCGGCCGCCACCTCTCGCTTCTGCGACACCAGCTTCTGTTTGGGCTTTCGGAACCAGGACATGGATGGAATATACGCCCGCCCCATACGCGCGTGAATAACCGGGAGTCTGGCGCCGGGGTTACCGCTCGGCGGCCACCCGGGCCACGATGGCCAAACCGATGTAGACGCTGAGCAGAAAGCTCCCGCCGTAACTCAGAAAGGGAAGCGGGAGCCCGGTGATCGGCATGATGCCGACCGTCATGCCCACGTTGATGAACAGGTGGGCAAACCAGGCCGAGAACAGACAGAACACGATCGAGCTCCCGAAGCTGCCGGGCGCCAGCTTGGCCACTTGAATGAGCCTCCACAGAAACCAGCCGAAGAGGGCGAGAAACAGAGTGACACCGAGAAACCCGAGCTCCTCGCCAACCACCGAGAAGATGAAATCGGTGTGCTGCTCCGGCAGGAACGCGAGTCGCTTCTGCGGACCGGCCGCGAAGCCCTGCCCCAGCCAGCCGCCCGACCCGATCGCCACCTGCGACTGGATCAGATGCCAGCCCGCGCCCTGCGGGTCGATGCCGGGATTGAGGAACACGAGCAGCCGTTTCTGCTGATAGCCGGCCAGACTGCTCCACAGCGGCTGCGTCAAGGCGCCGGCCGCTATGTTGGCGGCCAGGACGGCCACGGTTTCGACGATGTAGGGACGGTGGAAATACAGAAACACCACCATGGCGATGAACCACAACCCCCACACGCGCGGCGAGAAGCCGAGCATCAGGCTGGCCACCGGGCTGACCAGCATGAGGATGGCCCCCAGCGACACGCCGGCCCAGAACAGGGCAGCGACCAGGATGACGGCGAACACGAGGGCGCTGCCCAGGTCCGGCTGGAGCATCACGAGCCCGAACGGAACGAGGACGAACAGTACCGGCTTGATGAGCTGCGACATCCGCTCGATCGGCCGGTCGAGCGAGGTGAGGGTCCGCGACACCATGAGGATCGTCGCCAGCTTCGCCAGCTCCGACGGTTGAAGGTTAAAGGCGCCGACCCGGAGCCAGCTCCGCGTGTTCGGACCCGTGCCGACGATGAGCACGATCACCAGCAGACACAGCGACACGGAATAGATCCACGGTGCCGCCCACTCCAGCCAGCGCAGCGGAACCCGATTGACGACCGCGAAAGCGACGAGACTGGCGGCGAACCACAGCAGCTGCTTCCGCCACAGACCGGTCACCGTCGATGGCACGTCGACGCGACCGGCGGAGTAGATCATGGCGATGCCGAAGAGAGTGAGCAGCACGGCCACTCCGACCAACCTCCAGTCGCCGACGCCGCGGAATCGATCGCCCCACTCGTTCATGGCCGGGAGCGCTCTCCGAGGGGACGGGCGAGACGCGGCGCGGGTGCGAGCGCCGCCGTCTCGACCGGCGCCGCTACTTCCACTCCTTCCGACCCCGGGGCGGCGATCGGCGGCTCATCGATCCCGGCAGGCAGCGGATACTTCGAGTCGAGGTAGTGTTGGACGAGACGAATGGCGTACGGCACGGCGAGCGAGACGGTGTTGTCGGGATGCCCGTGCTCGACGATGGCGGCGATCACGATGTCGGGGTCGTGAGCCGGAGCGAAGCCCACGAACCACGAATGCGGCTCCCCGTGCGGGTTCTGGGCCGTTCCCGTCTTGCCGGCGACGAGCCAGCGGCCCCGCGACCGGTACGGATATGCCGTTCCACGGGGCTCGTTCACCACGCGCGTCAGTGCCGCCACCAGCTCCTGCCGACGCGCGTCGGGCAGCTCGAGCGACCACTCGACCCGTCGCTCCTCCAGTACCTCGCTCCGCAACAGGTGGGGCACGATCGGCGACTCCCCGGTGGCCAGGGCGGTGTAGAACATGGCCATGGTGGGAAGCGACTGCTGCACCTCTCCCTGGCCGATCGACAGGTTCAGGACGACCGACTCGGTCCAGCCGCGCGGGCCGTACCGCTTGTCGTACCACTCCCGGTTCGGGGGCAGCGTACCCCGTACTTCGCCCGGCAGATCGATCCCGGTGGGAGACGCGAAGCCGTATCCGCCGCCGAGCTCGAGCACCGGGTCGAGCCCGACTTTGAGGCCGAGCTGGTAGAAGTACACGTTGCAGCTCTGTTGAATGGCCCCCGCCAGGTCGAGATCTCCGTGTCCGTCGCGCCGCCAGCAGCGGAACACGCGGGTTCCATATTGAATGGCGCCGAAACAGGAGTTCGGCATGTGCGTATCGATCGCAACCACACCCCGCCGCATGGCGATCGTCGACATGATCAGCTTCCAGGTCGAACCCGGCGAGTAAGAGGCCGCGGTCACCCGGTCGAGCAGCGGCTTGGTCGGATCGTCCCGCAGCGCATGCCACAGGGTGGCGTCGATCCCGCCGATGAAGGCGTTCGGGTCGAACGTCGGGTGACTGTACAGGAGCAGTACTTCGCCGGTCTTCGGATCCATGGCGAAGGCCGCCCCCCGCATGTCCGGTGGGAAGAGCGAGTCTGCCAGCTGCTGGAGCTCGAGATCGAGTCCGAGCGTCAGATCCTCGCCCGGCTGGGGCAGAACGCTGGGCCGCGGGCCGGTCTCGCTCACGATCGAGCCCTTGGCGTCCACTTCCACGTACCGGATGCCGGGCACACCCCCCAAGCGCTCCTCGTAGTACCGTTCGAGGCCGGCCTTTCCGACGATGCGGCCGGCGTCGTACGCCTCGAACCGCGGCTGGGCGAGCTCCGACTCGCTGATCTCGCTCACATAGCCGATCACGTGCGCGATGGCGTCGGCTGCCGGATACCTCCGTCGCGGCAACATCTCGATCACGGCGCGGCGAAACTGCGGTCTGCGCTCTTCGATCGCGGAGACCTGCGCGAAGGTCGCATCGTCGAGCACGGTCAGGGGCCGGTTCGGCAGGCGATCGTACTTGGCCAGCAGGGCCTGACGGCGCTCCTCCGACAGATCGAGGAAGGGCGCCATGCGGTCGAGGGTGGCCCGGATCGTGTCGGGCTTGCTGGGGAGCAGGGAGATGGAGAAGCCCGGCACGTTCTCGGCCACGATGCGGCCCTGTCGGTCATAGATCGTGCCCCGAGGGGCCGGAATGGGGATGGCGCGCAGTCGATTGTCCTCGGAGCGCAGCGCGTACACGCTGCTGCGCAGTACCTGGAGTCGGAAAAACGCACCGAGAAGCAGAACGAGGGCGCACAGCAGAATGAGTGTCGCTCCCCTGGCTCGCTTCCACCGGACGCCGCCGGCCGCCGCATCTCTCAGCATGTCAACCGCCTCACGAGCCTCTCTACCCTCCGAGCGCCACCCCGACCCGGGCGCCGATCTCGCCGACGAGCGCCGTAAGCAGGGCATTGATCGGCGCCATCACGAAGACAAAACTCCAACTCAAGGTCGACCCGGCCAAGAGGGCGAGGACGACCTGCGTGAGCCACGTTCCCACCGACAGGTAGGCGAACAGAAAGTACTCGAGATCGGCGAATATGAGGTCGCGCGATCGCGCGCTTCCGTACCCGAGCAGAGTGTACACGAAGGTCAGTCGCCCCAACCCTCCCATGCTGAGGGCCGCCTCGAGAAGTCCGGCGAGGAAGCCGAGGATGGCCGACGTGCCGGCGCGCGCTGTGAGCCCCGCCACCAGAATCCCCCCGCTCAGCAGATCGGGAGTCACGACGAGGCCCTCGAGAAGAGGGCGAGCGAGAAAGTGCACTCCCAGCATAACGGCGGCCAGCACGCCGTATGTATACCGCATTCCCTCGCTCATTCATTAGGCGAGAGCGCTGCTCTCGACCACACGAGGGCCACGTCCACCTGCTCGGGCCGCACGATGGGTTCGACCAGGTAACTCTTTTGCCAGCCGGACTCCACTCCGGAGACGGCCTGCACCCGGCCGACCGGGATGCCCGGGGGGTAGATTCCGAACAGCCCGGTCGTAACCAGCAGCGTTCCCTGCAGAATCTCCGTCTGGTAGGGCGCGCCCTCGAGCATCATGGCGGGCTGGTCCGAATCGGCCGGAAACGCTCGCACGATTCCGGTGCTGCGGCCGTCCTCCGTGCGCACGCTGACGCGGAAGTCGGGATGCGTCCAGAAGTCGCCGACCGAGCTGGTCTCCGCCGTCGACCGAACCACGCCCACCAGCCCGCTCCCCGTTATGACCGCCGTGGGCGCTTCGACGCCCCGCTTCCTGCCGGCCAGGAGCACGAAAGAGTGTGATTGGCCGATCCGCGGTTGACCTGGCACCAGGGTGGCGGTCACGAATTCGCCCACCGGCCGGGCGCCGGTAGCCAGCAGGGCGCGCAGGCCGGCGTTCTCGGTCGCCGACACGCGGGCGGCGGCCAGCTCGCGGGCCAACACATCCCGTTCGGCCTGAAGCGCGTGGAGGCGCTCTCGCAGCCGGCTGCGCTCAGCGAACACACCGTGCAAGCCGAGCACCGGAACGAGGACGGTCCCGCGCACGCTCCGGACGACGACAAGCTGTTGATCGAGGTTGAGAGAGGTCAGAAAGCCGGCCACCGCCAGCAGACCGATGACGGTGATGAGGTCGCGTCGGTTGTGCTCCGGTCGTCCCGCGGCTCGGTAGCGCACGCCAATCGCTACGTGGTGAGAACGCTCCGGTAGCGCTCCAGATCATCCAGCACCCGACCCGTTCCCCGCACGACACACGTCAGGGGCTCCTCATCGACGTGGATCGGGAGTCCCGTCTCTTCGCGCAGAAGGACGTCGAGGCCCCGGATCAGCGATCCGCCACCCGTCATCACGATTCCGCGGTCGACGATGTCGGAGGCCAACTCCGGCGGTGTGATCTCCAGCGCCCGGCGCATGGCGCCCACGATCTGCTGAATCGGCTCCTGCATGCACTCGCGAATCTCCGCCGAGTGGACGCGCACGGTCTTCGGGATCCCCGACACCAGATCTCTTCCCTTCACCATCATCTCGCGTTCCTCGTCCACCGGGTAAGCGGATCCGATCTGGATCTTGATCGCCTCCGCGGTGCGCTCGCCGATCAGCAGGTTGTAGTTCTTCCGCAGGAAGGAAACGATCGCTGCATCGAGCTCGTCGCCAGCCACCCGAATCGAGGTGTCGGCGACGGAGCCGGAGAGGGCGATGACGGCGATCTCGGTCGTGCCACCGCCGACATCGATCACCATGTTTCCCGTCGGCGTCTCGACCGGAAGGCCGACACCCACCGCCGCCGCCATCGGTTCCGGGATCATGTACACCTCCTTGGCGCCGGCGGCGTGCGCGCTCGAACGCACCGCTCGCCGCTCGAGCTCGGTGATGCCGGAGGGCACGCCGACCACGACCCGCGGTCTGAGCTTGAAGAAACGGTTGGCGGTGACCGTCTTCAGGAAGTACCGGAGCATGATCTCGGTCACATCGACGTCGGCGATGACACCGTCCTTCAGCGGACGAACCGCTTCGATCCCGCTCGGAGTCCGGCCCAGCATGCGTTTGGCCTCGAGCCCGATGCCCTTGATGCGACCGGAGCTCTTCTCGACCGCGACGACGGAGGGCTCGTTGAGCACGATCCCTTCACCCTTGACGTAGACCAGGGTGTTCGCGGTGCCGAGATCGACACCGATGTCATTGATCGGCAGCAGGCTGCCTTTTCGAAACAGATCGCGAATCAAGGCTGAGATCGGTTCAAGGACACCGAATGACTCGGCTCTCTTCCCACCGCCCGCGACTGGGAAGTCGCACCCACTGCAAGAACGGACCCGGCAATGTAGGCGCTGGGCTCACGCTAGGAAAGACGACCGATCTCCCGATGCGGTCACGCGTTACAGGACCTCCGACAATGGCGTGAACGGCAGCTCGAAGGCTTCCGCAACGGCCTCGTAGGTGCACGCCCCGGCCACCGCGTTCACCCCCGGGGCCAGTTCGGGGCGCCGTGCCACCGCGTCCCGCCAGCCGCGATCCGCCAGCTCCAGCGCGTACGGAAAGGTCGCGTTGGTAAGCGCCAGGGTAGACGTGCGCGGCACCGCGCCCGGCATGTTGGCCACCATGTAGTGGACCACGCCGTCGACCTCGTACGTGGGATCGGCGTGGGTAGTCGGCCGGGCAGTCTCGACGCAACCGCCCTGATCGACCGCCACGTCGACGATCACCGACCCTTTCTTCATGACCGCCAGGTCCTCGCGACGCACCAGCTTCGGG
>CAZJXR010000026.1:0-13901 GCA_964550085.1 uncultured Gemmatimonadota bacterium | reverse complement strand
ACGGCGCCGATGAGGAGGTCGGCGCGGGCCACCTGTTCCACGATCGTGTGGCGGTTCGAGTACAGCGTGTCGACGTTGGCGGGCATGATCTCGGCCAGAAAGCGCAACCGATTCAGGCTCACGTCCAGAATGGTAACGTGGGCGCCGAATCCGGCTGCGATGATGGCCGCGTTCGAGCCCACCACGCCACCACCAAGGATCACTACCTCGGCCGGAAGCACTCCGGGCACTCCTCCGAGCAGAACTCCCGAGCCGCCGTAGAACTTCTCCAGGTACTTGGCCCCCTCCTGCACGGCCATCCGACCCGCCACCTCGGACATCGGGGTGAGCAGCGGAAGCTCGCCGGTCGACAGCTGCACCGTTTCGTACGCGATGGCGATCGCCTTCCGCTCCAGCACCGTGCGGGTGAGCATCTCGTCGGCGGCGAAGTGAAAGTAGGTGAACACCACCTGACCTTCCCGCATCCGCGCGTACTCGGGCTCGATCGGCTCCTTGACCTTGATGATCATCTCCGCCCGCTCCCAGAGCGCATCGGCACGGGTGATGATCTCGGCCCCCGCCGCCTCGTAGGCCGCGTCCACGAAGCCACTGCCCTCTCCGGCGCCGACCTCGACCAGCACATCGTGGCCCGCACGGCCCAGCGCTTCCGCCCCTGCCGGGACCAGCGCGATCCGGTTCTCGTTCGGCTTGATCTCCCTCGGAACGCCCACAACCATCGGAGTCGCCCTCCTGCTCAGTGGTCCGGTCTCCAGCAGGCCGCCGAAGGCCCCTCAGCGACCCGCTTTTAGGCCGGGGACAGTTCGAGCACCGCCAAACGGTCCGGGTGAAACAGCTGGCAGGCGGCCATCACGTCGCCCGCCGTCACCCGGTCGATTCGCTTGGACAGCTGATCCAGCGTGCGGTACGGCCTGCCGTACAGCCCCAGCGCCGCCAGCCGCTGCATGCGCGCGGTGGGGGCCTCGAGCGAGACCATCAGCTGCCCCTTCAGCTGCTGTTTTGCGTCCTCGATCTCATCGGTGGACAGGCCCTGCTCGGCGAATCGCCGCAGCTCGCCGAGCAGCACGTCGAGCGCTTCCTCCGATGTGTCTGGCAGCGTGCCCAGGTATGCCCCCGCATGTCCGGCATAGTGGTGAAACCCGGTGAAGCTGTAAACCGAGTACGCCAGGCCGAGCTCCTCCCGCACTTTCTGGAACAGCCGCGAGCTCATACCGGCACCGAGCGCCGTCTCGGCCAGAATGATCGCATACCGGAGAGGGTGGGCGTAAGGGACGGTCAGGCACCCCGCGACGATGTGGGTCTGTCGCCCTCCCGACCGCTTCACGACCCGGTGGCCGATCTCGGTCGCGGGGGTCGACTCCACGGTCGAGGGCGCCGCCGGCTCCGCGCGCGGAAGAATCTCCGCCAGCCGATCCGCGAGCTCAAGTTGGTCGAGCCGCCCGCAGGCGGCGACTACGCAGTTCTGCGGGCGGTAGCTGGCCGCATGCAGACGCCGCAGCTCGTCGGCTCCGAGCGCGGACACGGTGTCGCGAGTACCGAGAATCGGCGCGCCGTAGGGATGGCCGCCGTACAGGAAGGGGGCATGGAGGTCGAACACCAGCTGCTCTGGAGCGTCCTCCACGCCGGCGATTTCGTCGAGGATGACGTTCCGTTCGAGCGCCACATCCTGTTCCCGGAGAGTCGGATGGAAAACGAGGTCGACGAGCACATCCAGCGCCGGCTCGAGATGCAGGTCGGGCACCCGGGTCAGGAAGGCCGTGAACTCGTGCGTGGTGTACGCGTCGAGCGATCCGCCGAGCCGCTCGATCTCGGCTGCCAGATCGAAGGCGGACCGGCGGCTCGTGCCCTTGAACACGGCATGCTCGAGAAAATGCGACACTCCCGCGTGCTCGGGGGAGTCGCAGGCCGCACCGTGACGGATCCACACGCCGACGGCGACCGACCGCACGCTGTCGACCCGCTCGGAGAGGACGAGTGGACCGGCCGGCAGTCGAGAGCGAACGACGTGCTCGTCGAGCCGCTCGTCGATACGGTCCGGCGCGGCTTCCGGCGCGGCTTCCGGCGCCTCGCGGCGCGGATGTGCCCGGTTGCTCTCCGGCCTGCCGTGAGCCGGTTCGGCAGGCATCGCCGATCCGTGGAAGGTGCGGGGCGGTGACGTCAGTCGCCGTTCAAGACCGCCCGCCGCGACAGCTTCAGCCGGCCCCGATCGTCGATCGCCAGCAGCTTCACCTTGATCACGTCGCCTTTGTTGACGACGTCCTCGGTGCGCTCGGTCCGACCCTCCTCGAGCTCGGAGATGTGACACAGTCCTTCCACGCCGGGGATGATCTCCACGAAGGCCCCGAAGCTGGTCGTGTTCTTGACCACGCCTTCATAGATTCGCCCGACCTCGGGGTCCTGGGCGATTGCCTCGATCATCCGGCGCGCCCGCTCGCCACCGTCGCCCGACACGGAGGATATCGTCACCACGCCGGTATCCTCGATGTTGATCTCCGCGCCCGTCTCGTCCTGAATGCTGCGGATCGTCTTTCCCTTCGGCCCGATCACCTCTCCGATCTTCTCCGGGTTGATCTGAATCGAAATGATGCGCGGGGCGAAGGGGGACATCTCCGTGCGCGGGGCCGCGAGAGTCTGGTTCATGTGTTCCAGCACGTGCAACCGGGCCTGGCGGGCGCGCTCCAGTGCTTCCCGCATCGTCGGTAGCGGCAGACCCGAGATCTTGATGTCCATCTGGATGGCGGTGACGCCATCCGCGGTGCCGGCCACCTTGAAATCCATGTCTCCGAGCGCATCCTCGATCCCGAGAATGTCGGTGAGGACCGCGATTCGATCTCCCTCCTTGATCAATCCCATGGCGATGCCCGCCACCGGCTTTCGGAGCGGGACGCCCGCGTCCATCAGGCACAGCGAACCCCCGCACACGGTGGCCATGGAGCTCGAGCCGTTGGACTCGAGGATGTCCGACACAACGCGGATCGTGTACGGAAACTCCTCGTACGGGGGGAGCAGGGGCTGCAACGCACGCTCGGCCAGCATCCCGTGCCCGATCTCGCGTCGTCCAGGACCCCGGAAGGGACGCACCTCGCCGACCGAGAACGGAGGGAAGTTGTAGTGAAGCATGAACGACTTGCTGGTCTCTTCCCGCACATCGATCGAGTCGATTCGTTGCTCATCCCGCACCGTGCCGAGCGTGCTGACGCACAGCGCCTGCGTCTGTCCGCGCGTGAACAGCGCGGACCCGTGGGTACGCGGCAGCAAGC
Organism: uncultured Gemmatimonadota bacterium; assembly: GCA_964550085.1. Classification (GTDB taxonomy): domain Bacteria; phylum Gemmatimonadota; class Gemmatimonadetes; order Palauibacterales; family Palauibacteraceae; genus JBFILW01. The sequence goes on along the minus strand of CAZJXR010000026.1, from coordinate 10,644 downwards.
CCACTTCGCAGGAGATCGGTCGGATCTCGTCCAGCTTGCGCCCATCCACGCGCTCACCGGCTTCGAGGATCTGGCGACGCATCGTCTTCTTCTCGAGCTCGCGCACCATGGAGGCGATCTCATCCGCGCTCTCGGGAAAATCCTGCTCGAGCTCGGCAACCAGAGATTCACGGATCGAAGCCAGCGCCTGGTTGCGCTCTTCCTTGTTGGGCAGGGCGAGCGCCTCGGCCACCTGCTGGCTGCCCCGGTTCCTCACTTCGTCGCGAAGCGCATCGGGCACCTCCGGCGCCTCCCACTCGAACTTCTGCGGTGGGCCTCCGATCGCGCTCACCAGCTCGTGCTGGAGTGCGATGAGCTCCCGGATGGCGCGGTGCGCGGTCTCGATGGCGGCCAGAAACTCGTCCTCCGAGATCTCGGCCGCTGCTCCCTCGACCATTACGATCGAGTCCTGGGATCCGGCCACCACGATGTCGACGTCCGAAGTCTCGAGCTGCTGGAAGGTGGGATTGAGCACCCAGTCGCCGTCGACCCGCCCGACCCGCACGCCGGCGATCGGGCCGGACCAGGGGATGGGCGACACGAGCAGCGCGGCCGATGCGCCGAGCATTCCGAGGACGTCGGCGTCGTTTTCCTGGTCGGCTGAAATGATGAAAGCGGCGACCTGCGTTTCGTTACGGTAGCTGTCCGGAAACAGGGGGCGAATAGGCCGATCGATCTGGCGCGCCGCCACCGTCTCCTTGTCGCCCGGCCGTGACTCCCGCTTGATGAAGCCCCCCGGGAACTTGCCGGCGGCGTAGCTTTTCTCGCGATATTCCACCGTCAGCGGAAAAAAGGGCAGATCTCGTCGCTTTCTCTCCGCTACCGCCGTCACCAGCACGGCGGTCTCACCGTATTGAACCAGCACTGCGCCGTCGGCCTGACGGGCCATGCGACCCGTCTCCAGCACCAGTCGCCGACCGGCGAATTCTCTCTCTACTCGATGTGACATGTCTCTTCGTTCCGTTGCGATTTCTGCGCCGAAGACGCGGCGCCGTGCTTTACTCTTGTCTCTTCTCTACCATCGATTCTTCGGTCTCGCCCAGGGACCCGAGGGCGGCGAGGGGGTCAACAAAAGGGCCGCCGACGCAATCTGCCACGCGCGTCCGGCGGCCCGTATGACACATGTCTCCGCGGTCGGACTAATGGCGGAGACCCAGCTGTTCGATGACCCAGCGGTAACGATCGAGATCCGTGCGCTTCAGGAACTCGAGCAGCCGACGACGACGGCCGACCATTTTGAGCAGGCCGCGGCGGCTGTGGTGGTCCTTCGGGTGATTCCGGAAGTGCTCGGTCAGCTCTTCGATGCGACTGGTGAGAAGCGCGATCTGGACCGAGGCGCTTCCCTGGTCGTTCGGACCCCGATTGAATTTCTCTATGGTTGACTGCTTGTCGGCAGCAGAGATGCTCATCGACCTCCCTCTCCGGATTTGGCCGGCGCTGCGCCGGCCGACGGCAAGCGACACAAAGTAGTCGGCTCATGACGGACTGTAAAGTCGGCTCGCCCAGTGGGGTAGTGGGTCACTTTAGTGACCCACTACCGCCCAGTGGCTCACGGGGACTGCGGCGCGCCCGCGTGAGCGCCGAAGAATTCGAGCGCCCGGTCCCGATCCTCCCTCATCTGCCGCACCAGCTCTTCCGCGGACCGAAACGGGAGCACGTCCCGCAGCCGGGCGAGAAACTCGATGCGGACTGACTCGCCGTAGATGTCGCGATCGAAATCGAGCAGATAGAGCTCGACCGAGGGCGGTGAGCCGACGAAGGTCGGGCGTGGCCCCAGATGCAGGAGTCCGTTCAGAATCTCTGTCCGCAACGAGGCGCGCACGGCGTAGATGCCCGACGCCGGGAGAAGCTTTCGCCCCCCCGGGGGTCGGATGTTGGCGGTAGGAAAACCCAACTCACGACCACGTCCCATACCATGCACGACGGGACCGCGAAAAGAGTATGCGCGGCCCAGTCCACGCGCTGCCTCTTCCACCGCACCCCCGGCGATGAGGCTCCGGAGCCGGCTCGAGGAGATCGCCCCGTCGCCACCCCCGACGGGGGCGACCACATCGACGTCGAAGTCGAGTTCGGATCCGAGACGGCCGAGCATCTCGATATCGCCCGCCCGACCCCGCCCGAAGCCATGGTCGTGCCCGATGACCAGCTCCTCGACCCGAAATCGGTCGACCAGCACCATGCGCACGAACTCCTCCGGCTGGTAGCGGGAGAGCGTTCGGGTGAAGGGCAGGAAGGCGACGTAGTCGAGCGCCGTCTGAGCCAGAATCGCCTTCTTCTCATCCGGAGTGGTGAGCAGGGCGGGCGCGGCCTCCGGGCGGACAACGGTGAGGGGGTGGCGATCGAAGGTGATCAGCACGCTGCGCAAACCGCGCGCCCGCGCCCGCCGCCCGATCTCCTCCAGCACCGCACGATGCCCGAGGTGAACTCCGTCGAACGTTCCGACCGTTAGCACCGTACCGGACACGTTCGGCGGTAGCCCGCTGTCCGCATACGAGCGAAACTCAGACGGCATCGAAGACCTTGCGAGGTTGTAGCGCGTCGCGGCGCAGCTCGGCGAGCGCGAGTACCTCTCCTTCACGGACGAGCACCACCGGGAGCGAAAGGGTCCGGCCTGAAAGCGGGGCGATGGGGGACGCGCCCTCAACCCACGCGGGAGGCACGATCTCGCCCCGGGCAACGTGCCGCCCGCGCCGCACCCGCTCCGCCTCCGCCTCGTCGAGCTCGCGCCGCTCCAGCCATTCCAAGGCGCTCCGCGGGCGAAGCCAGCACGGCTCCGAGAGGGCCAAGCCGGGAGCGAGTCGCGCGGCGGGAAGGGCCTTCGTCACCTCGAACGGACCGATCGCCGTGCGGCGCAGGCGTGCCAGATATGCACCGCAACCGAGGGCATCGCCGATGTCGCGGGCCAGGGCTCGCACGTACGTACCGGTCGAGACTCGCGCCACCAGCCGCACGGTCGGCAGGTCGCACTGCACGAGATCGAGCGCCCGGACGTGTACCGGCGCCGGGGTCAGCGGAAGACGCTCTCCCCGCCGGGCAGCGCGATACGCACGCTGGCCATCCACCTTCTTGGCGGAGAACGCCGGCGGACGCTGCGCAAGCCGGCCGGTGTGGGCCCGGACGGCGGCCACCACGTCTTCACGGCGCAGGGCACGCCATTCGTCGGAACGCGATGTCACGACGCCGGTGGGGTCGTGCGTGTCGGTGCGCACGCCCAGGGTGATGGTCGCTTCGTAGCTCTTCGGAAGCGCGTGGAAGTACTCGACCACCCGGGTGACGGGTCCGACGGCAAGGAGCAGGAGTCCGGTCGCGAACGGGTCCAGAGTCCCCGTGTGCCCCACCCTGCGTGTGGCCAGCGCCCGGCGCGCCCGTTGGACGACGTCGTGCGACGTGAGGCCGCCTTCCTTGTCGACGAGCAGCAGACCGGCCAGTCGAGCCTCAGTCTGTGGTTGGCTCATCGGCGTCCCGCGACCCCAGCGCCTCGTCGAGGAGAGTCTCGATCCGCTGCGCGTGCTCGATGGTCGTATCCGCCCGAAAGCGCAGCTCGGGAATCCGCCGCAGCCTGAGCTCTCGTCCAAGCACGCGTCGGATGAAGGGGCTGGCGCTCTCGAGCCCGGCGATCGCTTCCTGCACGGTGGTCGCATCGCCCAGCGTGCGCACGTACACGGTGGCGTGCATCAGGTCGGGGGTGGTCTCCACCCCGGTGACGGTCACCGATGTCACGCGCGGGTCCTTGAGCTCGACGAGAACGAGCCGCGCCAGCTCCTCGCGCAACAGCTCGTTGATGCGCCGAATCCGGATCGAACGGCTCCCTTTCGCGGGCAGTGAGTTCTTTGACATATGTCCCCCGTTCATCAACAGGCCACGAAGCGGCGGCCGGTCAGAACCAGATGACCTCACGCTCGATGACCTGTGCCCTGATCTCCGAATCCACCTGCCTGTCGAGGCGGGCGACCAGTCGATGTGCCACCGATCGATCCGAGGTCACCACGACCGCACACAGCTCGGCCTTCTGCCATTTGTCCTGGAAGTCCGTTTCGGCCGCGGACACGCGGTACCGCGACTGGAGTCGATCGCGCAAGCCGAGCACGACCTTCCGCTTGGCTTTCAGCGACTGGCAGTCAGGCAGGTGGAGCACCCAGCGGACCATTCCGACGACGGCGGCCATAATCAGCCGTGCAGGCGATTCGCGCCAACCGTTTGCACGCGCGCTCGGGCGGGAGCGGGCCAGCGGGGCGCGTGCGACCTGCTAGGACGCGCCGCTCTCGGCCAGCGTGCGGGCGATCTCTTCGACGCGGTACGCCTCGATCAGGTCTCCGACTTTGAGATCGTTGTAGCCGACGATCGAAATGCCGCACTCGTAGCCCTCAGCCACCTCGCGCACATCGTCCTTGAAGCGCTTGAGGCTGTCGATCTCGCCTTCGTAGATCTGCACGTGGTCCCGCAGAATGCGGACCGGCAGGTTGCGCTTGATCGTTCCATCGCTGACGTAGCAACCGCCGACCGTCCCCACCTTCGGGATGCGGAACAGCTGGCGCACCTCCGCGGTGCCGACGATGACCTCCCGCTCCTCCGGCGTCAGCATTCCCTCGAGCGCCAATCTCACGTCTTCGACCGCCTCGTAAATGACCGAGTAGGTGCGCACGTCGACGCCATCCCGCTCTGCTGTCGTGCGCGCCTCCACATTCGGGCGTACGTGAAAGCCGATGATGGCGGCACGGCCGGTGGCCGCCAGAAGCACATCCGATTCGGTAATGGCGCCGACGCCACGGTGGATCACCTTGACCGCCACCTCGTTCGTGCTGAGCTGTTCGAGCGAGTCCGACAGCGCCTGCATCGATCCGTCCGTGTCACCCTTGATCACCAGATTGAGGACCGACCGACCTGCCGAGATCTCGTCGAAGACGTCCTCGAGCCGCATTCCCTTCGACCGGCGTCGGATCTCCTTCTCGCGTTCGAGCTGCTGCCGCCGAGTGGCAATCTCCCGCGCCCGCTCCGCCGACAGTTCCACCAGCGAATCGCCCGCTTGCGGAACGCCCTCCAGGCCGAGCACGCGGACAGGCACCGCGGGTCCGGCGCTCTCCACGGCGTTACCGCGCTCATCGAGCAGAGCGCGCACGCGGCCTCCGAACAGTCCGCAGATAAAGTCGTCCCCCACGTTGAGCGTTCCGGTCTGAACGAGGACCGTGGCCACGGGGCCCATTCCGCGATCCAGCTCCGCCTCGATCACGATCCCACGCGCATGACCTTCAGGAGCTGCGCGCAGCTCGAGCAGCTCGGCCTGCAACAGCACCTTCTCGAGCAGATCATCGATCCCCTGTCCCGTCTTTGCCGACACCTCCGCCGACAGCACCTGGCCGCCAAAGTCCTCCAGAATCACGTCGTGAGACAGGAGGTCCCGTTTCACCTTCATCACCTGTGCCGACGGCAAGTCGATCTTGTTGATCGCGACGACGATCGGCACGCCCGCGTTCTTGGCGTGGCTGATCGCCTCGACGGTCTGGGGCATCACCGCGTCATCCGCGGCCACCACCAGGATCACCACATCGGTGAGTTCCGCTCCGCGGGCGCGCATGGCGGTGAACGCCTCGTGGCCCGGGGTGTCGAGGAAGGTCACCGAGCGACTGTCGCCGAGCTCGACGTGGTAGGCGCCGATATGCTGGGTGATGCTGCCCGACTCGCCCGCGATCACGTTCGTCTTCCGAACGTAGTCGAGCAGCGACGTCTTTCCGTGGTCGACATGTCCCATCACGGTGACTACCGGAGCGCGAGGCTGCAGGTCGGCCTCGGTCACCTCCTCGACTTCGAGCTCGACGATGTCCGCTTCGTACGCCTGCTCGCGAACAGCTTCGAACCCGAACTCCTCGCAGATCAATTCGATCTGATCGAAGTCGAGGCGCTGGTTGATGGTCACCATGAGCCCGAGGTTCTTGAACGCCGAGGTGATGATCTGCTGCGCGCTGCTGTCGATGAGATCGGCGAGCTCGGCTACGGTCAGGAACTCGTTGACGCGTACCCGCGTCTTCTCCACTTCGCGTTCCTGCTCGAGCCGCTCGCGCTCGACCTCCTGGCGCGAAGGACCGCTGTCGCGCCGTCGCTTCTTGCCCGTCCCTCCGCCGAGCGCCGCCAGCGTCTTCTTGACGTTCTCCTTGACGGCACCCTGGTCGACGCGCCGCTGCTTGCGCTTGTCGCGGCGGGACTTGCGGCGTCCGTCCACCGTATAGCCTTCAGCCTGGATGCGGACCGTGCCTCCGGGACCGGCCGATGCGGCTGGCGCGGCGGGCGCGGCCGGAGCGGGCAGGTCCCGTCGAACGGGGCGCGGACGACGCTTCGGGGTCGCTTTCTCGGCCGTCACCTCGGTCACCGGCCCCGGCTCCTCGGCCACCGCCTCCTCCGGGACGGCCTCGAGCACCTCCGCTGCGGGCTCGACGACGGTCACCTCTTCCTGTGGGGCGGCCGCCTGCTCGGTCTCTGCCGGCCATGCCACCTCCGGCGTCTCGTCCGGCGCCGCCTCTGCGGCGATGGCGGGAACTTCATCGGGCTCGGCGGCGGCGATCTCGATCTCGACCGGCTCCTCCGCCTCCACCCCGGTGACTTCCTCGGCGACCTCCGGCTCGACCGGCTTCGGTGCGGCGACTCGTCGGCGTCTGCGCCGCCGGGCAGGAGCGGCTCGAGACTCGTCGGCGCTCCCGCTGCTCGCCTGGCGGCGCTCGCGCTCGAGACGCGCATGCAATCGGGCTACCGCGCCGTCGTCCACCGTCGACATGTGACTGCGGACCGGCACGTCCATCTCGCGCAGCATGAGGATGAGCTGTTTGGTCTCGATCCCCAGCTCCTCCGCTACCTCATACACTCGGTACTTCCCCAACGCCTACCTCCTGGGTGTTTCCAATCGCGCGACGATCGCATGAGCGACGGCCGGGTCGGTAATTCCGACCACCGTCAACGGGCTGTGGCCCACCGCATCGCCGAGCGAAGCGCGATCCGCGCAGTGAACCATACTGATGCCGCGCGCTTCGAGCAGCGGGCCGATCCTGTCCCGTGCGCGGGCCGAAGCGTCCCGCGCCAACAGCACGGCCGCCAGCGATCCCGTACGTGCCGCGCCCCGTACGGCTCGGCTCCCGAGCACGAGCCGCCCGGCACGGCGCGCAAGCCCGAGGAGCCGGAGCGCATCGCGGTCGCCGCCGTGCTTCACCGCCGCCACGCTCACTCTCCCGCCACCGCCTTCGACTTCGCCTCTTCCTCCTCTCCCCCTTCCGTTTCCGCCGCCTTGGTCTCGAGCGGCTCGAGCTCGGCGGCCTCGCCCTCTTCCCCGTCACCGGCTGCGAGCGCGTCCGGCCCCTGCGGGCCGGCGGCTTCCGGTTCGGTCTCGGCCTCGGCTCCTGCGTCTGCCGCCGCGGCCGGCGGCTGTGACGGCACGTCCGATTCCGCAGCGCTGGCCTGCCCCGGTGCCGTACCTGCCGCGTTGTCCTCCACTACGGTCAGCTCATCGATGAGGGCCACCAGGTGGTCCGCCTCTTCGGGTCCGATACCCGGCAGGTTGAGGAAGTCTTCCCGTTCCATGTCGAGGACGTCAAAAAAGCTGGCGATGCCCGCCGCCTCGAGCGCGGCGAGGGTCGCGGGTGCGATCTCGCTCAGCTCCGATAGCGGGAAGTCCGCCATCTCGTACTCTTCGCTCCGCCCGAAGAGAGCCGTCTCGGCGCCGCGCTCCATCCAATCGCGACTCGAGTAAAGGTCCATCTGCCAGCCGATGAGCTGCGACGCGAGCCGCACGTTCTGCCCGTTCTTCCCGATCGCGAGCGAGAGCTGGTCCTCGTCGACAATCGCCGTGATGACGTGGCGCTCCGGGTCGGATACCACCTTGGCGACCTTGGCCGGGGCGAGTGCGCGCCGGGCGAACACCTCCGGATCCGGATGCCATGGCACGATGTCGATCCGCTCGCCGCTGAGCTCGGACACGACGGCCTGCACCCGCGAACCCTTGAGTCCGACGCAGGCGCCGACCGGATCGACCGACTCATCGCGCGACGCGACGGCCACCTTCGTGCGTCCGCCGGCCTCACGGACGATCTCCTTGATCTCGACGATCCCCTGGTAGATCTCCGGCACTTCGAGCGCGAACAGGGCCGCCACGAACTGGGGATCCGCGCGCGACAGGATGAGCCGCGGACCGCGCGGCGTCTCCTCCAGCTTCTTGAGCACGGCGCGAATCGGCTCTCCCTGACGGAACCGCTCGCGCGGATTCTGCTCGCGCCACGGGATGATCGCCTCAGCCTCTCGCGCCCGGTTCAAGAGGACGACGACCTTTCCGTGCTCGATCGACTGCACCTCGCCGGACACCAACTCGCCGACCATGTCCGAGAACTCCTCCCGGATCTTGTCCCTCTCGCCTTCCCTCACCCGCTGGATGATCCGCTGCTTGGCGGCCATGACCGCGTTGCGCCCGAACTCCTCGAACGAAACGGGGATCTCCATGAGATCGCCGATCTGGAAGTCCGGATCGTCCCACCGTGCCTCCTCGAGGCTGATCTGTCGTGCCGGGTCCTCCACCGTTTCCACAACTTCTTTCAGCACCACGGTGCGGATATCCCCGCTATCGAGGATCTCGATCTCCGCCTCGACGAGTCCGCCGAATCGCCGCGCCAGTGCCGCCCCGATTCCATCCCGGATGAGCTCGTGCAGCTCTTCCTCCGAGAGGGACTTGTTCGCCAGCATGATGCGAAACGCCTCGACTACCGGGATCTGCTCTGTCATTCCGTCTCCCGTTCCTGTCCTTCCGACCGCGAAACCGACGCCCGCAGGTCGTCCTCCCACCGGTACGCCAGCGTCGCCCGGGCGATCGACTCCAGCCCGAGCTCCACTCTCTCTCCACCCACCTCGATCGCGATGCCGTCGTCGCCGGCCAGACCGAGCAAAACTCCCTCGACCTGACGGCTGTTGCCGACCAGCGGGCGGTAGCCGCGCACGACCACCGCGCGTCCCGCGAAACGGGCGAAGTCTCGCGGCCGAACCAGCGGTCGCTCGACCCCGGGCGACGACACCTCGAGGATCGTGTTCTCGAGCCCGTGCGGACCGCCCACGAACCGTTCGTGCAGCGCGCGACTCACCGAAGCGCAATCCTCGGCCGTTACCGAGGAACGGCCGGGCTCCCCGTCCGGGCGATCGATCCTCAGCCGCAACAACGGCCGGCGCGCCGCGCCGCCGCGCTCCAGCGCGACCAGCTCGAACCCCAGACGCTCGACGAGGCGCTCGATCTCCCACTCCAGCTTCGCACGCATCGGCCTCGCCCGCTCCGCATAGCACCAACAAAAAAGTGGGGCCCCGAGAAGATTCCCCACTTCAGATACTCTCGCACGGCGCGGAACCGCCGCCGCACCGTTTTGCACGACCTTACAAGATAGCCGAAATGGCCTCAACCGGCAACTGCCGAGGCCACGTCTGCCCCATCTACACGGGGCTTCCCGGTCGTTTGGACGACGACGGGTGCGGTTCAGCCCCGGGGTACGCGTCGTCCGATGAAGGCGGCCATTCGCCCCACAGAGCCTCCCATACCCCGGTGCGAATGGAATTGATCCGGCGAGCAGCGGGTACACCAGGGCGATCGAGTCAGGTGATCGACCAGCACGCCGCGCATCCGGGCCCGAACGGCCAGCTCGGCGCGGAGATCCACGAAGTGTGTCGCGCCTCCACCGCCGGCGACGGGCTCGGTCCGGTCCTCGCTCTCCGGTGCCAGAGCCCGTAGCACCTCCTCCCCCACCTCGTAGCAGCGCCCGCAGATGGCGGGTCCGAGGTGGATGCCTACCGACTCGGGGCGGCTGCCGTAGCGTGAGGCCAGATGATCCAGCCCCGCCTCCATGATCCCCTCCGCCGTACCCCTCCAGCCCGCGTGCAACAGCGCCATGCCACCGCTCACCGGGTCGGACAGGTACACGGGAACGCAATCGGCGGCGGTAACGCAGAGCAGAACCCCGCTGCGGCGGCACGCCAGTCCGTCGGCTGCCCCCGCAATCCACACCCCGCCATCGGGAGCCGGGTCGACGGACAGGACCCGCGATCCGTGGGCCTGCCGAGCCACCACGACGCTCTCGAACCCGAGCTGTGCGGCGAGCCGCTCATACCGCTCGCTGGTCGCCCACGCGGAGGAGGCCCGCGCCAGCCCGAAGTCCGCTTCCGGCCCGGCGGCGGTGATTCCGACCACCATTGCCCGATCGTGATCCGCCCAGCCGGAGTGCAGAAAGATGTCGTAGGGGGAACCCGGGCGCCGCACCTCGCTGGCCTCGGTCGGGATGACACCGACGGCCGGCGCGGTCGGACGACGGCCGCCGCTCACCGGTCGGCGCGTTCAATCACGGCGCCGAGCGCCCGCAGCCGTTCATCGATCCGCTGATAGCCGCGCTCGACCTGACGGATGTTGTGGATCACGCTCTCGCCGTGGGCCGCCAGCGCCGCGATCACCATGGCCATGCCGGCCCGAATGTCCGGACTCTCCAGCACGGATCCCTGGAGGCGCGAGGGACCGACGACCACCGCGCGGTGCGGATCGCAGAGGACGATGCGCGCCCCCATGTTGATGAGCTTGTCGACGAAGAACATGCGCGACTCGAACAT
>CAZJXR010000025.1:18639-29833 GCA_964550085.1 uncultured Gemmatimonadota bacterium | reverse complement strand
GTCCCCGTCGGCAATGGGACGGCCGTCGAGCCTCAGCCGCTCCAGGGTGCGCGCCGAAGCCGCCACTGGACATTGCACGCGCTCCGCGAGAGCGCCTGCCGCCCCGGAGTGATCGGCGTGGGCGTGGGTCAGCAGAACGCACTCGATGCTTCGCTCGCCCCCGAGCTCGGAAAGAATCCGCTGCTGCTCGCTGCCCGACGGCCCCGGATCTACGATAACCGCGCGCGACCGGCCGACGAGGTAGCTGCGGCTGCCGTCCAGAGTGAGAGGGCCCGGGTTCGCAGCGAGCGCCATACGCAGCCCGGGCGCAAGCGCGTGGATGCGCACCCCCATCGCCGTCGTCGCGCCGCCTAAGATTTGCCGGGGGGGGTTGTCGGCGGATACTGCGTCGCTCGTGGTCGAAGGTGGACCTGCATCGTCTTCCTCCTCACTCCTTGTCTCCGCTCGACAAGAGGGCACTGCCGCCCAAGCGGTGGTCGGCGCGCGGCCCGCCGAGGGGTGTTAGCGGCCTGCTAGTCGAGGTCGTCGTACCGCGGGTCACCGGGTAACACCGGGGTCACCCCTCCTTCGTGCACCCACAGCTTCGGGACCACCGTTTGTACCTCGGCCGCCCGATATGCGGCGAAGGCGGCCCGGAGACTGCGATACGCGGCGAGACGCTCCAGCGTCATTCGAGTCGGAAACAACATCGGCAGCCGGCCCGACTCGAACCGATCGATTGCCCCGGCCGGCGTGAGCCAGGTGAAGCTCTCATGTTCCGAGCCGAGCTGCGGGTTCCCGCCCGGGTGCACTGCCAGAAAGAAGCGGGCGTCGTAACGTCGGACGAGTCGGGCCGGCGTGATCCAGCGCGCCATGTACGCGATCCTCGCCTCCCGGAACGACAGATCGTGGTCGAGGACGAAGCGCTCGAAGTCCGACTCGCCACGGAGCAGCCGTTGCCTGGCGTGCTCCAGCACCTCCGCGGTCGGCACCGCGTCGGCCAACAGGATGCCAGTTTCCTCGAACAGCTCCCGGATCCCCGCTACCAGGGGTGCCCGCAGTTCCGCGCGCTGGATCGAAAGGCGGTCGCCGACGGCCGGCGCCTCGTCTTCTGCGTCGACGACGCCGCCCGGGAACACGAACGCGCCGGCGGCGAAGCTCGAAGTGGCCGGACGTCGAAGAAGCAGCACGTCGAATCCCCGTCGAGCCGGGCGCGCGAGAACGACCGTGGCCGCAATCCGAGGGACCGTTGGCGGGTCGCCGGGAGCGATGTGCCCCCTCGCGAACTCCTCCTGGTGGATGCGCTCGACGACCCCCGGCGAGGGTGGTTCATCCCAGCGCTCCTTGCCTCCACTCACGTGCCGGTGAGCCCGCGGGCCGGCACGGACTCGAGCACTCCCCATGCCATCCACACGAGCAACAGAAACAGGGTGAAGAAAACGAGCGCCAGCAGGAGCGGTCCGGTGATCACGATGGCGATCGCACGGCCCGTGCTCGTGTTGTGCGCGACCCGCACGCCGAACACGGCCAGAACCGCCCCCCACACCACCGCCACGAAGCCACCCATGATCGGGACAGCCGCCAGAAACATCGGAGCAGACGCGTAGCAGAGTACGCGCAACGTGGCGCCGATCGGACCTCGTTCGGGCGCCAGAAGAAGCGCGAGCAGGTGGATGACCAGCGTGTTCCACAGCAGCGCCAACAGGGCCATGAACGGAATGCTGAAGAACGACAGGAGAGTGAAGAGGTGCGGGTCGGGCATCACTTCGAGCCCCGCCTCGGCGAAGATGTCGCTCAGCTCCGCCCAGTCGGCACTCGGACCGAACAGGAACTCCAGGCCAACTGACGCGGCGAGCCAGAGGACGGCGAATATGAGAGTAGCGATGAGAAAAAAGAGAATCGGTCGGGCGAGAGGGTTGTCGAACGGTACTCCACGAAAGAATTGTGCCGGCGCCAGCAGGACCGATCGCCAACTGGCGAACAGGTTGACGGGAAAGGAGGTGACCGGGTCTTCCCACGCGATGAGCTTTCCACCCTCAACCCCGTGCGTGGTTCTCGCGATCGGTCCGCCGCACAGAGGGCACGACGGGGTGGGGACGTCCAGTTCGTACCCGCAGTGGCCGCACTTCGGCACGACTCAGTCCAGCAGGCGGAGCGGCATGACGAGGCACAGATAGTCGACTTCGTCTCCCACCGGTTCGAAGGTCGCCGCCCGTTCCGGCGCCTTCAGGGTAATCCTCACCTCGTCGCCAGGCAGGTACCGGAGTACCTCAAGAAGGTAGTTTGCGTTGAAGCCGATCTCGAGAGGCTCGCCGTCGAACGAAACTTTCACCTCGTCCTCCGCCTCTCCCAGATCCGGCGTTTGCACGCTGAGGCGAAGGGACTGATCGGAAAACGCCAAGCGGACGCGATGGGTCTGATCGCTGGCCACCACGGCCATGCGCCGCATCGCACCCTGCAGTTCGACCCGGTCGGTGACAGCCGTCTTGTCGTTGTCTCTCGGGATGACTTGCTCGTAGTTGGGGTAAGGTCCCTCGATCAGCCGCGTGTAGACGGACCGTTGAGTCGACCGGAAGGCGAGGTGGTTCTCCGAACGAGCAACCTCGAGTTCGTCCTCGGCCGAAAACAACCGCTCTACTTGCGCGAGTGCCTTCGGCGGAACGATCAGCTCGGCCTCAGGCGCGTTCACCTCGGCCAGTGGGCAACTCATGCGCGCGAGTCGGTGGCCGTTCGTTGCTACCATGAGGGTCGTCTCCCGGCGAAGCTGCCACAACACGCCGTTGAGTATCGGACGACTCTCCTCGGTCGAGGCGGCAAACGCCGTGTGCGAGATCAGAGTCTGCACGTCGCGCGCTCTCATCTTCCAACTGCTGCCGAAATCCACTTCCGGAAAGGCCGGGAATTCGGACTCCGGCAACCCGAACAGCCGGAAGCGACTGTTGCCACACTCGAGCCTGACCTGGTCACCATCGGCCGTCAGGTGTACCGGAGCGTCCACCAGTTCGCGGGCGATCTCCGACAGCTTCTTGGCCGGAACCGTCAGTGCTCCCTCTTCGGTGACCTCCGCCGCCAAGCTCGCCGAAACCGAGATGTCGAGGTCCGTTCCACTCAACTCAAGCCGCTCGCCGGTCGCGCGAAGCAGGATATTGGATAGCACGGGAAGCGTCGTCTTGGCCGGAACCGTGGCCGCCACTGCCGCCAGTCCCTGCGACAGGCTTTCCCTTGTGATCGAGAGCTTCATGTAGCTCCTTTCGCGGTGCGTTCGCGCGAGTTTCCCCGGTGTCGGTAGTTACTGGACTATTTGATAGAAAACAACAGTAGTCGTAGTAGGTAGTGTCGAAACGTGTACAACGCCCCGCAAGCAGGTCGATTGGCGTGTCCGTGCGGTGGCTGAAACTCCGCAGGTCGGAGGTGGAAAAGGTAGCTCGAAACCGCGGACATCCAGTCCCTTGTCACCATCGGATCAACACGGTGGTTCGGATCATCCCCAATTCAACACCGGGTCAAACATAGGACGGAGATCTTTCAACCTCCGTGCGCGAGTTCATCTCGCAGGTGAGATACTCGGTCTCGAAACTCGGCGTCGGATGCCATCTCTGCTTCAACTTTGTTGACGGAGTGAATGACGGTCGAATGATCGCGTCCGCCGAAGAGATAACCGATCTCGGTGTAGGGCAAGTCGAGCAAAGTCTTGATGAGGTACATCGCGACCTGTCGCGGAACGGTGAGTGTCTTCGTGCGCCTTTTCGATATAAGAGCGTCGACGCTGGTGCCCCACGCCTCCGCGGTTCGCGCCCTGATCTCCTCGGCTGTGACTCGACTCCCAGGGGAATCATCCCCGTCGATTCCAGGCCCAAGAGCTTCTCGAGCGAGATCGATGTTGATCTCGCGGCGGGTAAGGGAGCTGTAGGCGAGCAGCTTTATCACCGCGCCCTCGAGCTGACGAACCGACGTCTTGCGGTTGCGCGCAATGTAGGTCATGACCTCCTCGTCGATGAGCAGATGATCCTCGTCGGCCTTCTTCTGCAGGATGGCCACCCGGGTCTCGAAGTCAGGCGGCTTGATGTCTGTGACGAGTCCCCACTCGAACCGGGACACGAGACGCTCCTGAAGTCCCGGTATCTCGGGAGGCGGACGGTCGCTGGTGATAACGATCTGCTTGTGTGCGTCGTAGAGGGAGTTGAAGGTGTGGAAGAACTCCTCCTGGGTGCCTTCCTTGTTACCAAGGAAGTGAACGTCATCCACCAGCAGGACGTCGATCCTGCGGTAGCGCTGCCGGAATTCCGGTGTCCGCCCGCTCTGGATCGCGGCGATCATCTCGTTCGTAAACTGCTCCGAGGGTATGTAGGCCACGCTTCGCTCAGGTGATCGACTGAGAATGGCGTGTCCGATGGCGTGCATGAGGTGCGTCTTGCCGAGCCCTGTGTCGCCATAGATGAAGAGAGGGTTGTAGGCCGCGGCGGGCGCATCGGCCACCCGCTGGCAGGCGGCGGCCGCCAGCTGGTTGTTGGCGCCGATGACGTATCGGTCGAACGTATACCGGGTGTTGAGCCCCGCGGCCGGGGGGGGCGACGGGGGTACGGGCGCGTGGCTGGCCGGGTCCCTCCGCTCGTGGGTATCGTCGTCGATGCTTGGAAAGTCGATCGGGTCCGGCGCGCCACGGTGTTCGAAGCGGAGCTGAATTGGACGCCCCAGCTCACGCTCGGCGAGTTCCACCAGGAGCGCACCGTATTTGTCTTCGATCCATTCGACGGCGAACTTCGTCGGAGCGCCGACCAGCAGGCCATCGTCGGAAAGCGCGACGGCCTCGGTCGGCGAAAGCCAGGTTCGGAAGCTCTGCTCCGGCAGCACCTCGCGTGCGGCCTCTTGTATGGATGCCCAGAGCTCGGTGGCCGTCCGTTCCATGCGTTGCTGGTCGTTGGGTCTGGCAGCAGCCGGGGGGCGCTCATAGTAGACGGCGTTTTCCACACTGTCAACGAAAGTAGGAATCGCCAGAGTGCATTTGACAGTGCGGGGTGCGATTTCTATAGTGGCAGGCTTTCGGCGGACCCGATTCTGTCACCCGGAGAACCGAACGGGGCGTGAAGTAGATGCAACCGACGTATAGAAAGCCGAGCAACAAGAAGCGCGTGCGGGACCACGGCTTCCGTGCCCGCATGAAGACCAAGGGTGGCCGCAAGACCCTGGCTCGACGGCGCAGGAAGGGGCGGAAGCGTCTCACCGTCAGTGACGAGGTGTTCCGCAAGCGGCGGGGACGGTAGCGTCCTGGGCCAGGCGCTCGCGCGGCGCCATATCCCGGTGAGGGCGCCCAGCGAGTGGCAGCCGATGAGCGCTTTCCGCGCCACGCGCGGATCCGCAAGGCGCAGGACCTGAAGAACCTCCTCCGGCACGGCCGGCAGCGACGTGCTGGGCCCCTCGTCGTCTATTCTCTCGAGAACGCCTTCGACCGCCCTCGGATGGGAGTGATCGTTCCGAAGCACGGCCGCACGAGTGCGGAACGGAACCGACTCGCGCGACAGATTCGCGAGATCCTGCGCCGCGAGTGGCTCGCTCCGCAGTGGCAGTCGAGACAGCCCATCGATCTGCTGGTACGGGCGTACCCCGCGGCGTACGATCTGAGTGGTGATCAACTGAGGGCGCTTTTGGCTCCCCGGCTGAAGGAGGTTGAATGCGGCGAATCGTGATCGGCCTGATCCGGCTGTATCAGGCAGGGATCTCCCCCCTGCTGCCTGCGACATGTCGCTACACGCCTACCTGCTCGGCGTACGCTGCAACGGCCGTGGAACGGTTCGGTTTGCTCCGGGGCGGGGCGCTGGCGGTTCGGAGGATCCTGCGCTGTCACCCGCTTGCCGGTCAAGGGTACGATCCCGTTCCGCCGATCGCGTCTGGCGAGGGGCTCGGGCGCGGCCATCCGGCCAGTCGCTAGATGGAAAAGCGACTGATTCTCGCGGTCATCCTGACGCTGGGAGTCATCCTCCTAACCAACATCCTCTTCCCTCCGGCGCCGCCGCAAACGCAGCAAGAGACCGTGGTTCCCGACACAGCGCCGGGTGCGGAGGAGGCGCCTACGCCCGCTGGGCCGCCACGACCGGCGGACACGCTGCCGGCGGGCATTGCCCGTCCGGACACCGCGCTCGGCCCCGAACCGGGTGAGCCGGCGGCTGCGGTGCGCGAGGACACGATCGTTGTGCGATCGCCGCTGTACACGTTGAGGTTCAGCACGATCGGGGCGTCGCTGTTGAGCGCCGAGATGATCCATTACGTGGACTATTCGCCGAACGGACCCGAGGACCGCCCGGTAGAGCTGGTGCGCGGCGGCGACCGGCTGCTCGGGTACGAGATCGCGATCGGGGCGGACACGATCGACCTCCGCGAGAGCGAGTTCAGCACCCCGCAGCGAGAGATCGTTCTGAGCGAAGCGAATCCCCGCGATTCCCTTACGGTGCGGTACGCGTTTCCCAACAGCCGCCTCGAATTGATTCTCACCTACGGCTTCGATGTGTCCACCTATCAGGTGAGCGTCCGGGGCGGTTTCAGTGCGCCAGTCGAGCGCGGCTACACGATACTGACCTCCCTCGGCAACGGTTTGCGCAGCAACGAGGCGAACACGCGCGAGGACTACGGTCAGCTGGCGTACGTGGTCAACAGCCGAAACGGCGGCATCACGAGCCACAAGCTCGAGGACCTGGCGCCAGGTGTGACGCGGGCGGCGGAAGGAGGCCCGTTCAACTGGGTGGCGGTGAAGAACAAGTACTTTCTCATCGCCTACATCGCGCCGGATGAGCAGCCCGGGTTCGGAGGGCTGCTGGTGACCGGCATAGGCGAAGAGCACGCTGGTCAGATGGAGGCGACAATGCCGGTGCCGGCCGGCGCCGCAGGCTTCGCGTTCCGTGTCTACGCCGGACCGCAGGACTTCGGTCGACTGGCGAGCATCGGCCAGGAGCTGCAGAACGTGAACCCCTACGGCTGGCGGTGGATGCGACCGCTCATCAAACCGCTGGTGGGCCTGATCATGACGGTCCTTACCTGGTTTCACACCACCTTTAACCTGGCGTACGGATGGGTGCTGATCATCTTCGGTGTTCTGATGCGGGTGGTGCTGTTTCCGCTGTATCAGAAGTCCATGCGTGCGCAGATGGCGCAGATGCGGGTACAGCCTCAGATGAAGGAGTTGCAGGCGAAGTACAAGGAGGACCCGCAGAAGCTGCAACAGGAGATGATGCGGCTGTACAAGGAGCACAACATCAATCCGCTGGGTGGGTGCCTTCCGATGCTGCTCCCCTTTCCGATTCTGATAACCCTCTTCTTCGTGTTTCAGAATACGATCGAGTTTCGGGGGGTGCCCTTCCTGTGGTTGCCGGATCTGTCTCTTGCCGACCCCCTCTACATCGTTCCGATTCTCATGGGACTGTCGATGTTTCTGCTGAGCTGGATCGGCCAGCGCGGCATGCAGCAGACGAGCCAGATGAAGATCATGGCGTATGCGATGCCGGTGGTTTTCACGCTGCTGTTTCTGAACTTCCCTTCGGGGCTGAACCTCTACTACGCGAGCATGAACTTCGCCTCTCTGCCGCAGCAGTTGCTGATCGCCAGAGAGCGGCGTCAGGCACAGCCCGTGCCTCCGCAGGCTGCCTAGAATCCCGGCGATCTGGTGGACAGCGGGAGAGGTTCCTTGGTGGACGCCTCGGCGTCGCCGGCAGCGGCGCCACCGGGTCGAGCCCGAAGGCTCGCCGACAGCGTGAGTAGGCGCGCCGGCGAAATGCGCAACGACACGATCGCCGCTCTCTCGACGCCACCCGGCAGGGGAGCGATCGCGGTGATCCGGGTGAGCGGTCCGGGTGTGACCGAGGTGGCAGAGGGGCTCGGTCTGCTCGGGCTCAAGGAGCGACGAAGCAGCGTGCGCGTGATCCGCGACCCGACGAGCGGCGGTACGGTCGACAGAGCGCTGGTCACCCTGTTCGTAGCGCCGGCTTCCTACACCGGCGAGGACCTGCTCGAAATCGGGTGTCACGGTGGGGAGCTCACGCCGCAGCTGGTGCTCGACGCTGTCCTGGCCGCCGGCGCGCGGCTCGCCGAACCCGGAGAGTTCACGCGGCGCGCGTATCTGAACGGCCAGCTGGACCTCGTTCAGGCGGAAGCCACCCTCGACCTCATAGATGCTCGGTCCGTGGCGCTGCAGCGGGCGGCGCTGTTTCAGCTCGAGGGAGGGCTGTCGCGCCGCGTCGAGAGCTTGCGGCGCAGCCTGCTCGGTTTACAGGCGATGATCGCGTATTCGATTGATTTTCCCGAGGAAGATGAGGGTCCCGTTCCCGAGGAGCGCGTGGACCGCGCCGTGAGCGCTCTCCGGTCGGAGATCGCCGGCCTTCTGGCCCACGCGCCGGAGGGAGAGCTGTTGCGGGACGGAGCGCTGACGGTGATCGCCGGCCGCCCCAACGTCGGCAAGTCGAGTCTTTTCAATGCGCTGTTGGGCGAGCGGCGGGCGATCGTCACCGACGTGCCGGGAACGACGCGGGACGCCATCGAGGCGACAGTGTCGATCGAAGGCTACCCGTTTCGGTTGGTGGACACGGCGGGGTATCGGGAGGCCGCGGAGCCGATCGAGGAGATGGGCATCGAAGTAGCCGCGGCGTATCTGGAACGCGCGGACTTGGTGCTGTTCTGCTCGGAGGCGGGCCGGTCGCTCGGCTGCGAAGAGGAGCAGTTTCTGCGCCGCTGGTCGAAAGTCGGTATGGCCTCGGGAGCCGAGGACGGCAACGAGCCGCCCCGACCGCAGCAGGCCCGCCAGGTACTGCGGGTACACACCAAAGGTGATGGAGCGGGAACCCCTTCCAGCGGACCGGGCGAGCTCATTGTGTCGGCGCTCACCGGGTCAGGACTGCCCGAGCTCCGGCGGAGAATGCTGGAGTGCGTCTACCGTGGCCAGCGCAGGTCGGGCCAGCTGCCGCTGGTGACGCGCCGCCGACAGGCGAGAGCGCTCGAGGAGGCGGAGCGGGACGTGCAACGATTTGCGGACGCGCGTCGAAGCGGGTTACCGGCGGAAATCTCCGCCACTCACCTGCAGGAGGCGCAGTTGGCTCTCGAGTCGATCGTGGGCCCGGTCGACACCGAGAACGTGCTGGACGTCGTCTTCGGCTCTTTCTGTATCGGAAAGTGAGGGCTATGCGGCGCGCTGGCAGCGTGGGCACACGTAGGTTCGACGCCCGAGCATGTTCATCGCCTTGAGCTGGTTCTGGCAGCGGGGACAGGACTCGCCCTTCGCGCGGTGGTTGATGAGCCAGCCGGGATCGGCGTGTGCCGCCTGCCAGTGCAGTGTGGCTCTTCGAAGGACCCGTTTCAGGTAGCGATGAACGCGCGAGAGCTGCGGCTCCGTCATTTCGCCAACCTTGAGATCGGGGCGGAGTCCGGCCTGAAAGCAGATTTCATCGGCGTACTCGTTGCCGATCCCGGCCACGACCTCCTGGTTCATGAGCAGCCCCTTGAGGGTGCTGCGCGGGTGGGCTGCGGCGAGCTCGGCGAACACCTCCGGCGTCAAATCGTCGCTCAGGGGATCGATCCCGAGCCGCTCGAGCTTGCCGAGACCGCTGAAGTCATCGCCCTCGACGAGACTGACGACGCCGTTGCCGCTGGCCGCGAAGCGCAACTCGCGTCCGGCCGCGAACTGGAGGCGGATCTTCGAGTCGTCTCGGGGTGGGGCGGTCTGCGAGTCGAGGTAGATCTCCCCTTCCGCGCCCATGTGAAAGACGAGGCTGGAGTCGGAGCGGAAGCGGACCACTACGTACTTTCCATGCCGCTCCACTGATTCGATCGCCTGATTGGCGAGTCGCGAGGTGGCGTCATCGGGATCGATATCGACCGTATCGGGATCGTCAATGATCACGGCCGAGATGGTCTTGCCGGTCGCGTAGCCCGCGAAGGCATCGATCATTCGTTCGACGTCGGGTAGCTCGACCATGGCGCTTTCAGCACTCTCCGTAGTGGCATGAGGGCGAATTCATTACACTGTTTCATCGAGAAAGTGCCGCCAGCCGATCGCGGGCGGACTACCGCCCGTGCCGGGATCCGGTTCGTGGCTCAGGTGAGAATGCGAAAACCGGTGGTGGAAAGCGGGAGAGTGGAGGGGATTTCGACCACGTCGTCGACGAGGGCACCGGGAGGGCCGTGGCGAAGGCGGCGACGAAAACGGTCGAGACAGTCGGGGGAACCACAGGCGTGCACCTCGACGCGCCCGTCGTCGAGGTTCTCGACCGTGCCCGTAACTCCAATCTGTAGCGCGAGTTGACGCGTCCACCACCGAAACCCTACTGCCTGTACCCGCCCCGAGACGAGGAACCCCTGCTGTGTGCGAGACTGCGGGGCGGTCATGGCAACGAGACGACCGGCAGGTGATACCGAATAGACACCGAAAGTTGGTAAAGTGATTTTACAAAGCGCCGGCAGGGCCGTGCGGGCTCGTGGAGTGAAGGTTACGCAATCAGGACGCGGAGGAGAAGGGTGCCGGGAAACGGACGCCCACGGATGGCCGGGGGGACGGAGACGGGGGAAGTGAGGTGGCAACGCGCGGAAGCCTGACGCATGAACTATGACGTGATCGTTGTGGGTGCGGGGCACGCCGGCTGCGAAGCGGCAAACGCGGCCGCGCGCCTGGGCGCCAACACGCTGCTGGTGACGTCGTTCCTCGCTCGGACGGCGCAGATGTCCTGTAACCCGGCGATCGGAGGAGTCGCGAAGGGGACGGTTGCGCGGGAGGTGGACGCGCTAGGCGGTGTAATGGGGCGGGCGACGGACCGGACGATGTTGCATTTCCGGATGCTGAATCGCTCGAAGGGTCCAGCCGTGTGGGCCCCCCGCGCACAGTGCGACCGGGGGCTCTATTCGCGCGCTGTCCGGAGCATACTCGAGCGGCAGGAGGGTCTGACTTTTTACCAGGGGACCGTGCATCAGCTGCTGCTCAGGTCGGGACGCGTGGAGGGAATCGTGTGTGCGGACGGAAGCGAGTTCCGATCGCGCACGGTCGTGCTGACGGCCGGCACATTCTTGAGAGGATCGATACGGATCGGCACGGACCGTTCGATCGCCGCCGGTCGAGCAGGGGACGCCGCGGTATTGACCCTCGCTGAGCAGCTCGAGGCGGTAGGTCTCCACGTGGAGCGCTTCAAGACCGGCACGCCGCCCAGGATCGACGGTCGGACGGTGGATTATTCGAGATTCGACCGGC
>CAZJXR010000025.1:10573-18629 GCA_964550085.1 uncultured Gemmatimonadota bacterium | reverse complement strand
GGACGACACGGGGCTTCTCGCACTGGGAGCTTCGGTCGATGATCTCCGAGCGCCCATGCTGGATCGGTACGGCCGGGGAGCCGGTGAAGGAGGTGGTGCGACACCACTTGGCCGACTCAGCGATGTACGGTGGGGCGATCACGTCGCGCGGACCGCGCTACTGTCCGTCGATAGAGGACAAGATCGTCAAGTTCCCCGATGCCGCCGGACATCAGCTCTTCCTCGAGCCCGAAGGTCTGGAGACGGATGAGCTGTACGTGAACGGTCTCTCCACCTCTCTTCCGCCGGACGTACAGCGACA
This sequence comes from uncultured Gemmatimonadota bacterium, assembly GCA_964550085.1. GTDB lineage: Bacteria > Gemmatimonadota > Gemmatimonadetes > Palauibacterales > Palauibacteraceae > JBFILW01. The sequence continues at coordinate 18,328 of CAZJXR010000025.1, read as the reverse complement.
GATGTTGCGTCTGGTTCCGGGCCTCGAGCGGTGTCACATGACACAGCCCGGGTACGCGATCGAGTACGATTACTTCCCGCCTGATCAACTCGACGCGTCTCTCGAGCTTCGCACCCTCGCCGGGCTGTACCTCGCGGGCCAGATCAACGGAACCACAGGCTACGAGGAAGCGGCGGGACAGGGAATCGTCGCCGGGATCAACGCAGCGCGAGCCGCACAGGGGGCAGCAGCGTGGGTGCCGCGCCGGGACCAGGCCTTTATCGGGGTGCTTGTCGACGACCTCGTCACCCGGGGGGTGGACGAGCCGTATCGGCTCTTCACCTCGCGGGCCGAGTTTCGTCTACTGCTGCGGCAGGACAACTGCCTCCAACGGCTGGGTCCGGAGGCCGAAAGGCTCGGTCTGTTGACGGAGGGGGAGCGCCGCGCGCTGGCGGAGCATCTGGACGGGATCGCCCAGGCGCGAGAGTGGCTCGACACTCGGCAAGCCGAGCCGAATGTGCTCAACGGCTACTTGGAGGAAGTCGGAACTGCTCCTCTGGACCAGGCGCAGCCGCTCTCCTGGCTGTTGCGGAGACCGGAGGTCCGTCTCGGTCACCTGGCGGGAGCCGAGAGTCGCGTGGAGATGGATGGAGGTTGGATCGACCCGGATGCCCTGGCCGTTGTGGAGATGGAGGTGAAATACGCCGGCTATATCGAGCGCGAGCGCAGCCGCGCTGCCACCCTGGCGGAGCGAGAGGAGGTTGCCCTTCCTGCCGATGCGGCGTACATGGCGATGACATCGCTGAGCTTCGAGGCGCGGCAGAAGCTGGACCGACTGCGGCCGGAGACGCTAGGCAGGGCGGCTCGGATACCCGGCGTGTCGCCGGCGGACCTGCAGAACCTACTGGTAGAACTCCGCAAGAGCCGGGAGCGCGCCGGGGCTCCTCCCCGTCACTAAACCCCGCCCCGAAGAACGACCGTCCCGTTGCCCGCCATCCCCGCGCGGCGGCATTCCCGATCGGCCGTGCCGCGGGCGCCACGCGTCAGCTACCCCGAGGGGGTCATTGTTTCACGTGAAACATGGCGCGCCGCGGCGGTCAGCGGTTTCGAGCCGGGGAGGACCCGAGCGCTGACCGACTCGCACTGTTGAGCACCAGTAGCATCGGGCGCGAAGTCGGGTTCGGCTCGACTTTCCGCCGTGCCCCCGACCGGGCCAGGCGGGCTTGAGGCGACGCGGACGGGGCCGAACGCTCGGCGGCATCGGCCTGCCCATCCTTTTTCCGTGTTTTTGCCGATTCTCCCTTTTCTGGCATCTCATCTGTTTCACGTGAATGTGCGGTTTCTTTTCCCAGGAACGCGGACGAGCACAGACCGGACGGGCCAGGAGCGATGCGGTGGGCCGCTTCTCCGACGCTCCCCGCCGAAGTCGGAAACGGGCGAAGTCGGAACGCGACGGCTTCCTTCGGGTCAGGCCGTCCTGCCTGCCCGGGCGGCCGCCCCCCTGCCTCGCCCGATTTCGAATTTCGACCTGCACCCCCTGGACCCTCGGCTCTGTTTCGCTTCAAGGTGAATGTCGGCTTGGATTGCTCCACAGGCGGGACTCGACCGGGCCTCGAGGGGTGGGCCGACGATTTGGCCAACGAGGCAGACCGTCAACAACGCACGGTCAACCAGAGGAGAGATAGGGCGCGGGCGGCGATTGCGCTCGTCGACCGAGCTGCTGTTTGAGGAGCGCGCGTTAACCGGGCCGTCGCGAGAGTCTCCGTCGTCGAACGCTCGCGGTTGATTCGAGGATGGCGCCTCGAGGCAGAGACAACCGCACTGTTCGCACACGCTGGAAGGGGGACGAAAGAGGAAGTTGTTGCACGTGAAACTTCGGTGCTCGGGTTCGCTTCCCACTGGCATCCATCGATCGGAGCACCGATATTTGGCATCAACCCACCGCTGAGACCTGTTGTGCCGCGCTCCGATCGGTCCCGAGGTCCGTTTCGGCCGCGAAACCGGGTTCCATCGCTGTACTCGCGTGGGCTGGGGGGATGGACGGGCTTAACGAGCACAGGACATCGATGGCGAGAGTCATATCGATCGCAAACCAGAAGGGCGGTGTCGGCAAAACCACCACGGCGATCAACCTCGGCGCGTCACTCGCGGTGGCCGAGCGGCGCACACTCGTCATCGACTGTGATCCTCAAGGCAATGCGACCAGCGGCTTCGGCATCCGAAAGGGTGGTGCCGACCTTTCAGCTTACGGGGTCTTGATCGACGAACAACCGATCGCACGCGCCACCCAACATGAGGTTCACTTTTCGTGTCTCGACGTCGTGCCCGCGAGTCGCGATCTGGCGGGGGCCGAAGTCGAGCTCATCGGACGGGCGAACCGGGAGCGCGTCCTTCGGCGGGCGCTGGAACCGGTGCGCGGCGACTACGAGTACATACTGATCGACTCCCCTCCCTCTCTGGGTCTGTTGACCCTGAATACACTGGTCGCCGCCGACACGGTGCTCATCCCGATCCAGTGCGAGTTCTATGCTCTGGAGGGTCTCAGTCAACTGCTCAACACGGTCCGTCTCGTTCAGCGTAAGCTCAATCAAAACTTAGAGATAGAGGGTGTGTTGCTGACCATGTACGACTCCCGCCTGAACCTCTCTAAACAGGTTGTCTCCGAAGCGCGCGAGTACTTCGGACCCAAGGTCTTCGAGACGATGATTCCGCGAAACATACGTTTGGCCGAGGCGCCGAGCTTCGGCAAGCCGATCGCCCTGTACGACGTCCTCTCCACCGGGGCGCGCGGCTACCTGAGCCTGGCGAGGGAGATCATCAGTCGCGACAACAGGAAGAGGAAAGTTGGCTAAGGGCGATACGCGGCTCGGAAAGGGGTTGGGAGCGCTGCTCGGAGAGTATCTCGAGGAGGTAGACCAGCTGGCCGGGCCGGTCACCCAGATCCCCGTCGGACGGATCGAACCGAACCCGTATCAACCACGCTCGGCCATCCTGGCCAAGCCGCTGCGAGAACTGGTTGAGTCGATTCGCGAGAATGGTCTGCTTCAGCCGCTGGTCGTGCGGCCGTCGGGAACCGGGTGGCATGTGGTTGCCGGAGAGCGGCGCTTCCGAGCGGTCCGCGAGCTGGGTTGGGAGCACGTGCCGGTCATCGTCCGCGAGATGAGCGAAGAGCAGATGCTCGTTCTGGCGCTGGTCGAGAACCTGCAACGCGAGGATCTGTCGGCGATCGAGGAAGCCGTCGGCTTTCAGCAGCTGATCGATGACTTCAAGCTGACGCAGCAGCAGATCGCCGATCGCCTGGGACGTGAGCGCTCCACCATCGCGAATACGCTTCGCTTGCTCGCGCTGCCCGACGCGGTCAAGGAGATGCTGGCTGCCGGGCAGATCACGGCGGGTCACGCGCGCGCGATCCTGGGAGTCGGTGGAGAGTCGTCCCAGATCGCTTTCGCTCGTGAGATCGTCAGCAAGCGCCTGTCCGTCCGCGAAGCGGAGAGGCGGGTGCGAGAGCAGAACCGGGGGGGCGGGCCGCAGGTCGGGAAGGTCTCCACGCCTTCGCGCCAGCACCCATTGCTTCAGCGGGCGGAGACGCTGCTGGAGCGACTTCTCGGCACCCAGGTGCGGATCCAACAGAGCGGCGCTCAGCGAGGCGAGCTCCGGATCCGGTTCCACAGCGCCGACGACTTCGAGCGCATTATGCGACTGGTGGGCGGCGATCAGGCCACCGAGCTATTTGAGGAGGTGTGATTGGTGGTGAGGGATCGCCAGGACGGTTGGGCGATCATGGCCATCCGCCCCGGCGCGTCGCGCACCCACTTCATCCGGGTGCGTGACCCACGCTTTCTGGCAGGGGTGGTCGCCGCGGTCGTCGTCGTGGCGGGTGGCGCTGCCGTCGCCGGTCACTGGTGGGCGAGCCGCCAGGCGAGGGCCCGGGTGGCAGCCCTCGAGGCACGACTGGCGGAGGCGGCGACACAGACAGCGCGGATCCGGGATCTGGCCGAACGCCTCGACAAGGCGGAGTCGAGCTACGCTCAGCTACGACAGCTGGTGGGTGGAGAGGTGACTGGTTCCGCACGGGAGGTCCGGCTGCCGGAGCCGGCAACCACGACTTCGGTCAACAAAGGCATTGCGCCGACCGATGACTCGGCGACACTGCTTCCCGCATCGTGGCCCGTCGCGCGTCGCGGCTTCGTCTCTCGTTCTTTCGAGCCCCAGTCGGGGAGCGCTCTCGGCGAACACCGCGGTGTGGATATTGCCCTCCCGAGTGGTTCATATGTCCGGGCGGCCGGCGGCGGCATTGTCGAAGAGGCGGGCGATGACCCCGTGTACGGGCTCTTCGTGCGAGTCGCACACAGCCAGGGAATCACCACGCTGTACGGCCACAACTCGTGGCTCTTCGTGGCAGAAGGCGATTCGGTCGAGCAGAATGAAGTGCTGGCACTGTCCGGCAATACCGGCCAGTCGAGCGCACCGCACCTCCACTTCGAGGTGCGGCGGAACGGGGAGGCGATAGACCCGACGGTGTTCATCAGCGGATTCTGACGCAGAGGTGCCGAGGAGGAAACACACGATGGCGACAAAGGAAAAGATGGTGGAGTTCGGCGGACGCGACACAACCGATGTGGTGTCGATCATCGGGCCGGGAATGAAGCTGGTCGGTGATTGCACGAGCGACGGAACGATCCGGGTCGAGGGTCGCGTCGAAGGCTCGGTGCAGGCGGCCAAGTCCGTCGTGGTGGGTCAGAACGGCACGGTGCACGGGGACATCTCGACCCAGGACGCAATCATCGCAGGACGCGTGGAGGGGAGTATCAAGGCCGAGAGCCGGGTGGAGCTACAGGCCAGCTGTCAGGTCGAGGGGAATATCCAAAGCCGCAGAGTCAAGCTCGACGAGGGCGGTCGTGTGGATGGACAGCTGAAGATGGGGGTCGCCAGCAAGAAGCCGGAGTCGCGGGACGAGGAAAACACCCTTCAGGTCACACCCGCCCTCAAGAAGGCCTAGTACCGGTCCGAACGCTGCGGCGCCGTTGGGTGTGGCCCCATTGAGCGGAGCTGCCGCGGCCCAATGCCCTGTCTCCCCTCCGGCCTGAGCAGGTCGGGGGGGTCCCGCAACCCGACGGGTCGCCCCACAGCCGGTCTTCGCCCCGACCGCGATCGCCCTCTCCCTCACATCAGCAACGAGCCGCGCCAAGGATCGGAAAGCACCGGCACTCTCGAGAGGCGTATCGCTGCCGCAGACGGCAGGCTATAGTTTTCGCCGCTCGCTCCGGACTCCGTGTCCGACGCCGCCCGAGTGCATCGATGGAGGCTTGACACATCCGTCCCACCCGCGGACGTAATCGGCGTCAACAACTCGCGATCGCATAACCGTCAGTGGCCCTCGATCTGCTGCTGTTCGCCGTCTCCCTCGTCGCCGTCACCCTCGGTGCGGATTGGCTGGTCACGAGCGCCTCCCGACTGGCGGAGAAGATCGGCCTCAGCCCGCTGGTGGTGGGCCTCACCATCGTGGCATTCGGAACATCCGCGCCCGAGCTCGCCGTCAGCGTCACCGCCGCCTGGCGCGGCCAGGCGGGCCTGGCGATCGGGAACGTGATGGGGTCGACGGTCGCCAACGTCGGCCTTATCGTCGGGATCGCGGCGATCGCGCGCCCGATCGATGTGCACCCGCGTGTGTTGAAGCGAGAAAGCCCGTTGCTGATCGCGGTGCTCGCCCTCGTCATGGCGCTTTCCTTCAACAACGCCCTCGGCCGCCTCGATGGCCTGGTACTGGTCACGGGATTCTCCCTCTATCTCGCCTTTCTGCTCCGGTGGGGCATCGAGGAAGGCCACGCCGGGGCTAAGACTCCCGCCCTCGAGCGCGAGCCGCTCGACCGGGGCTCGATCGCGGTCAACGCAATCCGCATCTTGGTCGGTCTCGTCGCGCTGCTGATCGGCGGTCAGGGCCTCGTGGATGCCGCGACGGATATCGCCCGCATGTACAAGGTGCCGGAAGAGGTGATCGGCGCCACCATGCTGGCAGTCGGTACTTCCCTCCCCGAGCTCGCGAGCACTCTGGCGGCGGCGATCCGCGGACTCGGCGACATCGCGATCGGCAACGTAGTGGGCTCCAACGTCTTCAACCTGGGCTTCGTCCTCGGGATGGCCGCTCTGGTCGGGAACCTGCAGCTGACCCCGAGCACGGTGATCCAGCAGGTGGTGCCGGCCCTCGTCTTCTGCGTGGTGCTGATTCCGCTGGCCTACAGGCGCGTCGACCGATGGAAGGGGGCGCTGCTGCTTCTGGGTTATGCGACTTTCATCGTCTGGATCCTCTGACAGGTTGTAAAGTACATACGTAAAGCGTATACTGGGGGCGACGGAGGGCGGCCGGTCGGCTCGACCGGCGGCCCAACGTAAAGCGGTATCGCCAAGGTTGGGGCAAGGTCGCAGCCATGGGTTCCTCGGCCAAGATGAGCAGCAAGAATCAGATCGTTGTCCCGCGCGAGGCCCGCGACGCGCTCGACCTCAAGCCGGGAGACCGGTTGCTGGTGCGGATTCGGCCCGACGGAATCATCGAAATGGAGCGCGCCATCCGCGACGCGGCCGTGGAGCTCGAGGGCGTGCTGGCGCCGGTGGCGGGCGAAGTGTTGTGGGGCGAGTTGCTGAGTGAGTGAGCCGACGGACGGCGCGGCGCGGCTGCGCGCGCGCCTGGCCAACGCGCGGCGGGTTCACATCGACGCGCCGGTCCTGGCTTGCCATCTGCTGGGCACCGAGCGGTATCTGGAGCTGACCCGGTTGCTGTTCGCCTGCCTGGATGCGGGAGAGACGACGGGGCAGACTTCCGCCATAAGCCTGTATCAGATACTCGCGGAGCCGTACAGACGCGCTCAACCGCAGCTCGCCGAGACCGCCCTCAAAGGGCTGGCCAGTTGCACCGACCTTGAGATCGTACCGGTGACCAGTGAGATCGCGGCGCAAGCAGCCAACGCCCGGGCACAGCTGGGCGGACGGGTCGAGCGCGCCATTCAGATATCCACCGCGGTCGACCGGGGTGCCGATCTCTACCTGACTCTCGGCTCGACGCTTCGCCGCATCGCCGGCGTGCAGGTCGAGGACCTGGACGACTACGCCGGGTGAGGGCTACCGGCGCACACCGCGGCTGCGGAACCGGTCCCCCATCGACCGCGTTAGACGGACGGAACCCCCGGTGGACCGAGATGTGCAAGCTGACCTGTGACGAAGTGCAGGCCGTCCTGTGGCCGCGCCCCCGGCCTCGGAGGGTCTCGGCGGAGGAGCAGGCGGCACGCCGGCACCTCCGGGTCTGCGCCGTGTGTCGAACGTTCTTCGAGCGCGACCCCGCGCTGGCGGCGCGCGTGGCACGGTGCGGTGGCGACGCGACGGCGCCGGCGCGGCTGCGCCAGCGCGTGCTGGAGGGGATACGAGGTGTGGCGATCGGCGAGTCGTGAGCCCCGACCCCTCCTTGTCTACTCGTAGCCACCAGGTCCAGTTTGTATGGGTCAGGTGAGGTGTCGGGAGGCCGCCTGGTCGGTCGGGCGGCCCCTCTTTCGACGTGGCTCGTAGAAGTACCGTTTCACGACCCACCCCCGGGAGGAACCATGATGAGATCCAAGCGCGGCTTATGGGCCGCCCCGGTCGCCGCCTTACTGATGTTCGCCGCCTGTGGCGGCGGCAGCGGCTCGGAGCAGGCGGATGCGGCGAACCCGTGCGCGGTCAATCCGTGTTCGGCGAACCCGTGCGCGGCCAACCCGTGCGCGGCCAATCCGTGTGCGGCGAACCCGTGTG
>CAZJXR010000025.1:0-10473 GCA_964550085.1 uncultured Gemmatimonadota bacterium | reverse complement strand
AACCCGTGCGCGGCCAACCCGTGCGCGGCCAATCCGTGTGCGGCGAACCCGTGTGCGGCGAACCCGTGCGCGGCGAACCCGTGTGCGGCCAACCCGTGCGCGGCCAACCCGTGCGCGGCCAACCCGTGCGCGGCGAACCCCTGTGGCGGCTGACGCGGTCCTCACCCCTTCTTGAGGTAAAGGGTCGAGAAAGCGCGTTGGCGTCGCGCTCTGGATCGATGGCCCGGTCCGATGCGGCCGGGCCATCATTGCTGTTGGCGCTGTGGGTGGTTACCGCCGGCTGTTCCGGCGACGCCGCCTCGCGCGACCGCCCGACCCACGCTGTGCGCGACGCGGCCCTCCCGGCTCCCGAGTCTCGGATCTTTCACGAGGAAGCGGACTTCGAAGCCGCATACTGGAGCCGACCGATCCCGCCCCAGGGGGCTCCTCCCGAGCACTTCGATTCGCTGGAGGCCTCGCTGCACCCCGCAGCCTGCGGGACGTGCCACCAGCGGCAGTACGCTGACTGGCAAACGACCCTGCACTCGAGCGCCTACTCCCCCGGACTGTCGGGGCAGTTGGTCGACGTCGAGGACGACGACCCCGCCTTTGTGCAGTCATGTGCCGTGTGTCACGCGCCGCTCTCCGAGCAGGCCGAGCAGCTGCTTGGCGTCAACGGCGGCTTCGTGGACAACCCCGACTTCGACGCGGAACTTCGCGATCGGGGACTGGTGTGCGCTGCCTGCCACGTGCGGGGCAACCGCCGGTACGGGCCTCCGCGCCGCGACGGCTCACTGAATCCGTCGCCCGCGCAGGCCGTCCACGAGGGCGTCACCGCACGCGCGCGCTTCTTCGAGGACTCGCGATTCTGCGCCGCGTGCCACCAGCATGACGCGTCATTCCCGGCCCCGAATGGAAAGCCGCTGGAGAACACGTACGCCGAATGGTCCGAAAGCCGGTACCCGCGCGACGGCGTCACATGTCAGAGCTGCCACATGCCCGACCGCCGTCATTTGTGGCGTGGCATTCACGATCCGGAGATGGTGGCCAGCGGGGTTACCATCGAGTGGACGCACGAGCCTGACGACAGTCGCGCCGGCCTTCGCCTTACCAACAGCGGTACCGGCCATCACTTTCCGACCTACGTGACGCCCGAGGTGCGAGTCCGACTCTGGTTACTGGATGCGGATGGCCGGATGGTCGAGAAGAGCGCGGTCGAATCGACGATTGCCAGGATCGCCGAGTTTCGAAGCACGGGTTGGGTGGAGCTGGACGACCGCCGTATCCCGGCCGACAGCAGCACGCTGATCACGGTGGACGTCGCTGACCCTCGAGCAACAGCCGTTCGAGCGACCGTGACCGTGCTCCCGGATGAGTTTTATCGGAAGTTCTTCGAGACCATGCTCGATCGGAGTCGCAGCGACTCGTCGCGAGCCTTGCTGGAAGCTGCCCACCGGAACGCGGTGGGCAGTCCCTTCGTCATTTTCGACGACACGCTGGAGCTCCGCTAGCAGGTCGCCGAGCGGTCAGGACGGATCCTCGAGGAAGAGGTGGGTCCAGCGTCCTTGGTGGAGCCCCACCCCGTGGTGTGTGTAGCCGCAGCGCTCGATGTTTGCCCGGTGGCCGCTGCTTCCGAGCCAAGGGTCGAGGACTCCGGCCGCCCCTGCCGACGTCAAGGCTATGTTCTCGCCGGCCGCACGGTAGTCGATGCCAGCGGCCGCCAGGCGATCGAACGGCGACTCGCCGTCCGGGTTGGTGTGACTGAAGTAGTCGCGCGCCGCCATGTCGATGCTGTGCGCCTGAGCCACGTCGAAGGCACCCTCATGCCAGGCGAGTCCGCCGCATCCCACCGAGCGGCGATGGTCGTTGACCAGGTTTACGAACTCGGAGACGTCGGCGGTCGGCTCGGAGAGCTCCGGGCCGGGCCCCGGTCCTGTCGCGTTCTCGGCCTCGCCGGCGCAGGCCAGCAGCGCAACACTGACCGATGCGGTCAACCTTCCCAAGCGGTCCATGCTCACTCCTCCCCGGCTGCCTCCCGTTGACCGCTTCCGTTGCTTCAAAGCCGGTGCCACTTTGGCGGGCCGAGACGCCTACCGCCATGTGCGACAAGAGGGTATGGCACCGACCAGGCGTCGGTGCGCCGCGTCAGCCCGACAATCGAATGGCGCAAAGACTATCGACCGGGTTCTCTCGGGAGCTGGTTCTCGGAGGCCGGCCGCAGCCGATGCTGGGCGACGAGGGCGGGCGGCAGCGCCGGGGCGCCGGTGTGGGACCTACGATTGCCGGACGAAGAGGTGGGTCCAGCGATTCTCGTGCCGCCCCACGCCGTGATGGGTGAAGCCGCAGTTGCGGATGTTCGCGCGATGTCCGGAGCTGGCGAGCCACTGGTCGAGGACGCCCCGCGCCCCTTCCTCCGTCTGGGCGATGTTCTCGGCTGCTGAACTGAAGGGAATCCCGGCGCGTCGGATCCGGTCGATGTACGATGCCCCGTCCGGGTTGGTGTGCGAGAAGAAGCGCCTCCGGGCCATGTCCTCGCTGTGCGCCTCGGCGACCCCCGTCAGGCGCATGTCGAGGATGAGTGCCTCGCACCCGATGGAGACCCGGTAATCGTTGAGCAATTCGATGAAGCGCTTGACTTCGGGATCGGCGGTAGTAGGCGGCGTGCGCGACTCCAGCCGAATGGGGAGGAGGCCGGCCAACACGGCACACAGGATCAATGCAGGGCCGATCACCCTCGCCCCCGGAGCGATAACCTCGGTCCCCGGCCCGATTCGTTTCCGGGCACACCACCGCTGCCGTGTCACTCCCACCTCGCCGTCGGACCGCCTAATCGGCGAACTCGACGCGGGAGAGAGCCGGGATCAGTCCCGCCTCCGCGCCGCGGGCGAGGAAGAGACGCACCGCTTCCCTGCCCTCTAGGCCGTAATCCAGGGTGCGTTCGTTCACGTACATGGAGACGAATCGGTCGGCCGATTCGGGATCCATCTCGGGCGCGAACTCCCGTGCGTAAGCCATCGCCTCCTCCCGGTGCTGGAGCGAGAAGCGAATGCTCTCGGCCAGCAGCCGCGAGGCCTGTTCGATCACCTCGCGGCCGAGGTCGCGCCGGATGACGTTGCCCCCGAGCGGAAGCGGGAGGCCGGTTTCCTCGTGCCACCACTCGCCCAGGTCCAGGGCCAGCTGCAGTCCCGCCGTCGAGTAGGTCAGCTGCCCCTCGTGAATCAGGATCCCGGCCGGCACGTCGCCCCGGCCCACCATTGCCTCGATCTCGTCAAAGCGTGCTACCACCGTGCGGGCGGAAGGCTCCCACAGGCGCAGGGCCAGAAAGGCCGAAGTGAGCTCGCCCGGCACCGCGATGGTGAGCCGCCGCAGATCGGCGAGCGCCACGCGTTCCCGGGTGACGATGCATGGTCCGTATCCCTCGCCCATGCTCGCCCCGTGTGGAAGGAGCAGGTAGCGGTCCGCGATGTAGGCATAGGCGTGAATCGACACGGCGCTGACTTCGAGCTCGCCCCGCATCGCACGCTGATTCAGGGTCTGGATATCCTGCAACTCGTGCACGAAGTGCAGCCCTCCGGTGTCGATGAGGCCGCGAGCCAGCGCATAGAACATGAACGCGTCGTCCGCGTCGGGGCTGTGCGCTACCCGCAGAGTTCGAACGGATTCGGCAGACCGGCCTGAAGTCGTCACCGGTCGGCCGCCGGTACGAGAGAGCGAAACACGAGGCCGGTCGGCATCTTGGGGGCAAAGTAGGTCGACTTCGGCGGCAACCGCACCCCCTGCTCGACCGCCCGCCACACATCCTCGACGCTCACTCTGGGAAGCAGAAAGGCCACCCCGGCCGCCCCGATCGCGGCGGCCGCGTGGGCCGGTTCTCGGTGATACGAAAGAACACCACGCCCGGCCAACTCCTCGGGGCCGCTGCCCAGCGCCGCGCCGAGTGCGAGACGGTCGAGCACGGCGCTCGATATCAGTCGCTCGGCGGCGGACAGGTCGCTGGCCGCCAGCGCCTCGGGGCGCGGTGTGAGGAGGTGGGCGCGGCCGCCTTGCGCCTCCACCATCCCGATGAACGGACCGGGACGCTCGGCCACCGCGGCGGCAGTCGCTTCCGCGGCCGCGGCGACTGCCCGACCGTTCACGGCCAGCTCGCTCATCTCGAACAGCCCGGCGAGAGCAGCTACCCAGCCGCCGGTCGGAGGAACGGCGTCGATTGCCCGGTGGGTCGGAAGGACTACCAGCCCCGGATCGTTCGCGGCCACGATGGACGCCAGCACTCTGGTGGCGCTCTCGAGTTGCGGCGCTTCCCCCGCGAACGCGAGCGCGGTTTCGTAGCGATGGTGACCGTCGGCGATCAGAAGGGGATCCGCCCCGGCCGCCCGGCACAGGGCGGCTGCCGGGGCACCGTCGATGCGCCACAGCTGGTGCTCGTTGCCGTCCGGCGTCGTCGCACCCAGGAGCGGGGGGGCCGTGGAGACGTTCGCAAACAACTCGCCCATGGCGCGCGCGCGGTCTCTGGCGATGAGGAAGACGGAGGAGAGTTGCGCGCGCGTGGCCCGCATCAGCGCAAGGCGATCCTCCTTAGGTCCGTGGTGGGTGCGCTCGTGTGGCAGCACTTCGCCGGCTTCGAAGGGCGACAGACGGAGGGCCGCGAGCAGAGCCCACCGTGCGGAGCGTGCCCCGCCGGTGAGCCGGGAGCGCTGCCGGTAGACGTACACGGCGGCGGAATCGTCTTCGCACAGTATCTCAGCCCGCAGCCAATCCTCGAACAGCTGCGCGGCTGTACGGTAGCGCTCCGGAACCGAGCCTTCGGGCAGCACGAGTCGCACGCAGTTGTACGGACTGCGCGATCGGAGCTCGGCGGCCAGAGTCGAGTCGATGACATCGTACGGCGGTGCGAGCAGGAGTGCCGGGTCGCCGGCCTCCTGCGTGTATCGGATCGCTCTGAACGGTGTGATGTCGGGCAGGGTGACCCCCTCGGTTGGAACGCGCTCCGTTCGTTATGTTTCCTTCACCGGCGGCCGCGGATCGCGAGGCGATGGCTCCGATGGCCGGTGCGAAGGGGATCACCTAATCACGCGGAGCGGTTGAGGGCAAGTGTCGATCGCGAGCGGGTTCGAAGCGCTGCTCATCGACCTGGACGGAACGGTTTACGAAGCCGGCGAGCTCATCCCCGGAGCCGCCGAGACGACCGCATGGCTTAGGCGCCGCGGGATCCCGTTCCTGTTCACCACCAACACGAGCCGCATGTCGCGCCGGGCCGTCGTGCGTTCTCTGCGGAATCTGGGGCTGCGCGTCGAGCAAGGGGAGATTCTTACCGCCAACGTGGCCGCCGCGCGTTGGCTGTCGGAGAACCGCTGTGCACTGCTTCAACTGCTGGTGCCGGAGGCCGCGCTCGAGGACTTCGCCGCCTTCGAAGTGGTGGAGGAAGGGCCGGACGCGGTGCTGCTCGCCGATTTCGCCCACGGCTTCACCTTCGAAGCGCTCAATCGCGCCTTCCGGAGCGTCCTCGCCGGCGCGCGCTTGGTCGCCATCCACAAGAACCGGTTCTGGATCCCGGACGACCGGCCGAGTCTCGATGCAGGGCCGTTCGTGGCGGCGCTCGAGTTCGCCACCCGCCGCGAAGCGGTCCTGGTCGGGAAGCCGTCACCCGCCTTCTTCGACATGGCGGCCGGCATGCTCGGCGTTTCACGGAGCGGGCTGGCGGTGATCGGCGACGATGCGGAGAGCGATGTGCGAGGCGGAAACGCCGCCGGCCTCACCACGGTACGGGTTCGGACGGGAAAGTTCCGCGTCGCGGAGCACGTGGAGGTGTCGCCCGAGGAAACGCCCGATCTGCTAATCGATTCGATCCGCGACATCCCCGCTCTGCTCACTGCCGGCTGAGCCGAGCGTCCAACGCAGCGCCGGCCCGCGAGTGGCTGGCCCGCGTCACGGCGGCGTGTCCATACCAAGTGGCTGAATCCGTCTACACCACGTCCTCTGGGAACCCCTCGAGGACATCCTTGACCTTGTTCAAGAAAAAGGCAGCCATCGCGCCGTCCACCACCCGGTGGTCGTAGCTGAGCCCGAAGTATGACATGTGCCTGATGCCGAGTGCGTCGTTGCCCATGTCGTCCGATACGACGACCGGACGCTTCTCGATCACGCCGGTGCCCAGGATCGCCACCTGCGGCTGGTTGATGATCGGGGTGCCGAACAGGTTGCCGAACACACCCACGTTGGTGATGGTGAACGTGCCGCCCTGGATGTCGTCGAAATCGAGGGTCTTCGTGCGCGCTCTTTCGGCCAGTTCGTTCGCTCCGGCCGCCAGCCCCATCAGACTCAGCTGATCGGCGTCCTTCAGCACCGGAACGATCAACTCTTTTCCGTCGTTCACGGCGACGGCGATCCCGAGATTGACGTTCCCGCGGTACACGATCCGTGTCCCGTCGACCGAGGCGTTGAGGATCGGATACGCGAGCAGGCCCTCCACTACGGCCTTCATGATGAAGGGCCCGTATGTGAGTTTGATCCCCTTGTCGGCGAACTTCGGCTTCAGCCGCTTCCGTAGCTGGACGACCCGCTCGAAGTCGATCTCGGACACCGACGTCACGTGTGCCGATATCCGGTTCGACATCAGCATGTGCTCCATGGTGCGGAGCCGGACGCGGCTCATCTCCTCGACCCGGTCGCCTTCGCGCACGGTCACGGCCGGAATCTTGATGTCCAGCGTGGCACCGTGAATCGGCACCCGCATCACACCGGGAGCTGCCGGCGCTGCAGGCCTGGTTGGCGCTTCCGCCGGAGCGGCGGCGACCCCCGGGGCCGCCTCCCCGGACTCGATGAAGGCGAGGATGTCATCGCGGGTGACGCGCCCGGCGATTCCCGTGCCCTGGAGCGCAGCGATATCGACGCCGTGCTCGGCCGCGATCTTCCGGACCAGCGGCGTCGATCGCGTGCGGAGCCGTTCCTCGCGAGTCGCGGGCGCACCGTCGGCGCGCGCCGGGGACGGCTCATCGGCTGTGGTGGGCTTGGGTCGTTCCCGCTCCGCGGTCGCCGCCGGAGCCGCGACTTCCGAGCGCTCCGGCTCCGCCGCCGAGGGTGTGGCCGTCTCGGCCGCCGCCTCCTTGTCCTTCCTCTCTTCAGCCGACTTTTCGGCGATGCCCGCGGCCTCCGCCGCCGTATCGATCATGGCGACGACGGTGTTGACCTCCACCGTCTCGCCTTCCTCCACCAGGATCTCGGCCAGAACGCCCCGCGCCGGCGATGGTATGTCGGCGTCGACCTTGTCGGTGGAGATTTCGAACAGATCCTCGTCTCGCTCCACTTCGTCCCCGACGCTCTTCAGCCACTTGGTCAGCGTGCCTTCGGCGATCGACTCACCCATCTGGGGCATGATCACTTCAACTTTGGCCATGTCTCGTCCCTCGACTGTTATGTCGCACGACGGTCTGCGTCGGTCGCCTCAGTAGGCTACGAGCCAGCGCGCCGCCGCGGCGATGTCGTCCGTCTGCGGCAGATAGTAGTCCTCGAGTGGTGGCGAGTAGGGAACCGGGGTGTCGAGCGCGGTCACGCGCCGGATCGGGGCATCGAGCCACTCGAATGCTTCTTCGCAGATCTGCGCTGTCACCTCGCCCGCGAATCCGCCGAAGCGTGGGGCCTCGTGCACGATCAGCGTCCGTCCCGTCCGCTTGATGCTCTCGACGATCGTCTCGATATCGAGCGGCCGAATCGACCGCAAATCGATGATCTCGGCGTCGATCCCCTCGCCGGACAGCAGATCGGCGGCTTCCGCTGCCCGGTACAGCATGGCGCCGTACGTGACCACGGTGAGGTCGGTCCCGACGCGGTGGGTGCGTGCGGCGCCGATCGGGACCACGATCTCCTCATCCGTCGGCAACAGCTCTTTCACCCGGCGGTACAGGAACTTGTGCTCGAAGAAGAGCACCGGGTCGGGATCGCGAATAGCCGACCGCAACAGTCCCTTGGCATCGTACGCGGTCGCCGGTGCCACCATTTTCAGCCCCGGCACGTTGGCGAAGTACGACTCGACGTTCTGCGAATGGAACGGCCCGGCGTGCGCGCCACCGCCGCATGGCCCACGGATCACGATCCCGGCGCCGATCCCGGTTCGGTACCGCGACTTGGCGGCGAAGTTGACGATCATGTCGAAGGCGGGCGCAATGAAATCGATGAACTGCATCTCGGCGATCGGCTTCAGGCCCATGTGCGCCGCGCCGATGGCAGCTCCGACGATCGCGGCCTCGCTGATCGGGGTGTCGATCACCCGCTCGGGCCCGAACTCCTCGAGGAACCCCTCGGTGATCTTGAATGCGCCTCCGTACACGCCGATGTCCTCCCCGAGGATGAACACGGTTTCGTCGGCCCGCATCTCCTCGAGCATCGCTTCCCGGATCGCTTCCAGGTAGGACGTCTCCCGGGTGGTTGCGGGGGCCGCAGAGTCCGCGTCGGTCGGCTTCTCGATCGCTGTCTTCATCTCGCAGGTCGCTGAAACACTCGGCTACAGCTAAGGTGCCTCACAGGGCCTTGAGCGGCACGTCTTCGTAGCCGATCGGCGTTCGTCGAGTCCACGGCGGTTCGCGTGGATCGCTGGCGGTCTCGTACACGTCGGTCAGGGCGCTCTCGGGCTCCGGCAGGGGAGTGGCCAGTGCCTCGTCGACGGCGAGCTCGAGCTCCGCGTCCACGGCTGCCCGGATGGCAGCAATCTGATCCTCGCCGACCGTACCGAGGTCGAGCAATCGGCGCTCGAAGCCATCGATCGGGTCACGGGCGCGCCACTCCTCCAGCTCCCGGGTCGGGACATACTTCTGGGCATCGTGCTGGGCATGGCCCAGCATGCGGTACGTCTCGGCGATGATCAGCGTCGGCCCTTCGCCGGCCCGCGCTCGGGCCACCGCCTCCTTTGCCGATGCATACGCTTCGAGCACGTCGTTCCCGTCGATGCTGCGCGTCGGAAGTCCATATGCCCTCCCCACATCCGCCCAGTCGCGGACCGCAGCCTCGCGCTCGCTGCGCGTGCCGAAGGCCCACCGGTTGTGTTCGAGCACCACCACGATCGCCAGGTTGGCGGCGGCGGCCAGGTTGAGTCCCTCGTGGGAGGTGCCGGTGCGGCTGGCCCCATCCCCCTGATAGGTGAGACACACCCGCTTCTCGCCTCGCATCCGGAAGGCGAGAGCGATGCCGTTGAGCACGCAGAGCTGCGTTCCGAGCGGGCTGATCGGCCCGAGAAGGCCGAGTTCGAGGTCGGTCAGGTGGGTGGTGTTGTCTTTCCCTGCCGTGAACCGGCTGTCGCGCGCCATGTACTGAACCAGCATCTCGCGCGGGGCCAGGCCGCGGACGAGCATGGCGCCCATGTCCCGGATCGACGGCGCCAGCCAGTCGCCCGGCTCGAGGGCGTACGCCGTCCCGACCGCGGTGGCTTCCTGCCCGAGACTGCGGTAGAGCCCGCCGACGATCTTGCCCTGCTTGAAGAGCCGCTCGAACCGTTCCTCGAGGGCTCGGGTGAGGTAGAGGAAGCGGTAAAGCTTCCGCAGGTCGTCGGCCGGGAGGGGCTCCATTCGGCTAAAATACCGCGCCGCTGGGGAGACTTCAAACCCGGAAACCACGACCGACTCGACGTTCTCCGTCACTTTACCAAACCACTTTACTTTGTGGCGGGGGGCGGGGAAGCCGGCGGCTCGCACGAGGGCCCGGTGGGGTCAGTCGAATGGACGGGGTGGGGCGGCCCGGCCGGAGACGAGCGGTTCAGCTGCGGACGCCGGGGAGCGCCAGCACGCGGCACCCGGACGCACCGCCGGGAACGAGGGCGAGCGCGGCCGAAGGCTCGATCTCGCGCCGCACGTAACCGAGCCCGATCCATTCGAGCTCCGGATGCCACGCGGTTGATGTCACCACGCCTACCTTCCGGTCTCCGTCGTACAGCTCGGCTCCCTGCTCGGGAGCAGAGGCCGCGAAGCGCAGGCCGCGGAGGTGCCGGTTCACGTGACCGCGGTAGTGGATGCGGGCCACCACTTCCTGACCGGTATAGCAGCCCTTGGTGAAGCTGATCGCCCGCACCTCCTGCCCCGTTTCCTGCGGCAGCACGTCGGCCGTGATCTCGCGCCCGAAGTGCGGGATCCCGCGCTCGATCCGCCATGCTTCGTACGCCTCCCGACATACCACGCCCCCGCCCACCGCTTCGAGGGCGGACCCGAGCGCTTCGCGCCACTCCACCAGCTCGGTGACGTACAGGTCGGCGCCTACACCTTCGATCCGTTCGCGGCGAACCAGAGTCGCCAGCGGTGGCTCGCTCGCATGCGCCGCTTGCAGCGGTTCAAGCTCCGACGCCGGAGGTTGGAACGGCAGATGGGCGAGCGCTTCGTTTGCCGCCTTACCGACGATCGACAGGCGACGCCAGCGATCGAGCTCCTGGTACCTCGCCAGGCGCGGTGGCAAGTAGGTCGCGAAGTGTGCCGCGATCGGGTCGCGACCCTCGGCCGGGATGTCGAGCCACAGACT
>CAZJXR010000024.1:23784-30035 GCA_964550085.1 uncultured Gemmatimonadota bacterium | reverse complement strand
ACTGGAGCAGGCAGGGATCGATCTGTCCGAGTTCGGGACCGGGCGATGACCTGAATGCTAACTGATGTGCGGCTTCGGTGCCTGAAGTGTGAGGCATGTTGTGCGCTTCAGCGACGCGGCGCGAGGGTGATCAGCTGGGGCAGGCGTCTGTCTAAAGCGTGAACGTATTGATCCCTACCCACGCCATAAAGAGTAGATAGCTAAGCACAGCCGCCGCGATATGGAAGTGCTCGTTCCTCCAACCGGCGAGGACGACCATTAGGACGAGACCCGCGAAGCGGATCATGCTGCTAACATCGATGAGGGGCTGGTCGAGAACGGTTACTGCAAAGATCGTCCACGTCGTCAAGTAGACCGCCGCCAGCAGGAAGAACCACCGTGAGTTCTCGTAGTAGTATCGCCTGATGTCCATCTCCCCGTCTGCCAGCGCAGGCGTCAGCATGTACGCTATAAGCGCAACGGTGAGATAGGGGGCAATCAGTAACAGGTAGGCCGGGAACGTCCACTCCGCTCGATCTTGGAGAGTCCATAGACTCCACCAGACCTGAATCATGATAACCAACAGCAACACGGTCCAAGCGAGGTGCAGGCGGTAAGGACGGATCTTGCGGCGCAGCCGGATCTGCTCGCCCCAACTCGAAAGGATGTCAGAGATTCCGAAAGCGAGCACGATCGAAATGATTACGGTGAGGAACTCGAACTGCGTCATAGCCCTACCTTGGAGCTGCTTGGCGTTCGTGTGGGTGGTTTTTTGAGACCCAAGGCTCGAGACGACCACATACAATAACTTGCGGTAGTCCCGGAGCGCTCGCGGTTCGAGTCGGCCCGGTAACCTCCTGGGTGGGGCGCCGAACCGAGGTTCCGTTTCTGGTCCGAACCCCTACCAGTCATCCCGTCTCCAGTACCGATCCTCCCATAGCCGCTAGGCCGTTTGCCGAAGCGGCTCTGTATTACGGAATCCGACGCAGGCGTCGTCTCCGCCGCTTCGGTTCCGGTCACTTGGCCCGATCGGCGCCCGTCATGGTGCCCGTGGTCGCAGCGGCCGAGCTTACCATGATCTCATCGAGGCTCCCATGCTGAGAAAATATCTGAGAATCGCCGCGGCAGTCGTCTCCGCGATCCTCCTCGTGGTGGTCTTCATCCTGGGGAGGAACTACGTCCTCTGGCCACCCGCCGAGTCGGTCACCATCCACAACGACGGCGTCGACCTGGCCGGGACACTCCTGTTGCCCGGCGGGTCCGGCCGCAGTCCGGCCGTTGTCCTCCTGCATGGTTCGGGCCCCGAGACCCGGTCCGAGATCGCCGCTCGGAGTACGGCTCAAGCCCTCAGGAGAGTCGGCTTTGCCGTTTTGCTCTTCGACAAGCGTGGTTCCGGCGACAGTGGCGGTGGAACGGACTACACCTTTCATGATCTCACCGCAGATGCGTTGGCGGCCGTCGATTTCCTCGCGGGACGCGACGATATCCTTTCGGACAAGATCGGGGTGTTCGCCAACAGTCAGAGCGGATGGCTCGCCCCCGAGGTTGCGGTCAAGAGCTCTCACGTGGCGTTCGTGATCGGAAGGGTCTCGTCGCCCCTCTCATGGATCGAAACCGTGCTCTTCGAGGGTGGCAACGATTTCCGGTCGGAAGGCATGCCGGATGCGGAGGTCCGAGCCGTCCTTCAGTATTTCGAGCGGTTGTGGACCTACTATATCGCGGCGGCCGCCGATCCCACGTTGGCCGAGGGCCCGGCTCGGACCGCCCTGGAAGGAGAACGCACGGCACTGATCGAGGCCCTTGGCCGGGAACGGGCCGATGTTGTAGGACAAATCCGTCCCTACGACGCAACTACCTACCGCGGGCTCTCGATCGATCTCGACTACGACCCCCGCCCCTGGCTCGAGCAGTTGGAGAAGCCGATCCTGTACCTCTTCGCTGAGGACGATATCAACGTGCCCACGGGGGCGGCGGTCGCCTACCTGAGCCAGTTGAGGACGGCGGGAGGGAAGACCAACATCGAGTTCGTCGTTCTTCCCAACGTTGGCCACAGCATGACCGCGGCT
The DNA here is from genome assembly GCA_964550085.1 of uncultured Gemmatimonadota bacterium. Classification (GTDB taxonomy): domain Bacteria; phylum Gemmatimonadota; class Gemmatimonadetes; order Palauibacterales; family Palauibacteraceae; genus JBFILW01. The sequence continues at coordinate 27,990 of CAZJXR010000024.1, read as the reverse complement.
TCAGGGCTGTGGAACGCCGGCTACGTGGGACAATACATCGATACCATTCAGCAATGGGCGGTGGCACAGATCCAGGAGTAGTCCGGGTGACAGCTCGAATGGATGAGCGACCGTGAGTCAGAGAAACATCAACTCGGATAGCAGAGGACAAGTTCAAATCCTAGAGGACCCTTGCGCGTCGTTGATACTACTCCACCGGCCCCACTTTCGCGTCCAACCAGATCAGGGTCTCGCGGATAAGTTCCACGTACGGGACGCTATGGCCGCCCTCGGCGATATAGTGGACCTTGTCCTCGCTTCCGAGCAGCGCGAAGAGTGGCTTCGACTGCGTCTCCAGCGGATAGATCGGGTCATACCGGCCGTTCAGCATGATCACGGGGACGGTGACCCGAGAGGCGAAGTTGAACGGATCCACCATGGCCTGCGTCGGCTGCATGCTCAGCCCCGCCACGAACAGAACGCCGGCCCGGAAACGAGGCTCCAGCCCGAGCATGATCGCGCCCATGCGCCCGCCCCAGCTGAAGCCGAAATACGAGAAGCCATCGGGGTCGATGTCCGGGCGCGTCTCCAAATAGTCGAGGATGCGGCCCATGTCCTGCCTCCAGCTGATCACGTGGTCCCGGTGATCGTTACTCGGATCCTGGACGCGGTACTCGTAGTCATCTTCGCGCTCCCACATGCTCCGGAACACCGGGAGGGCAACCGCTCGTCCGCTCCGGACCAGCGGCGTCACGAAGCCGGACCTCCTGCCGAATTCCTCGACACCGCCGGAGTGAAGCACGCCTGATCCCGGCCACAGAAAGACAGTCTGCAGCGGAAGAACGGGATCCCGGGGGACGAAGAGGTAGAGGATGATCCGGTCGTCCCCGTCGGCAGTGTCCAGGCTGATGCGATGCCGAACCCCGACCGGCACCGTATCCACCCGTTCGAGCTCCGGATTCAAGGGCGGGTGATCGTAAGCGTACAGAGACCGGAACACCTCGAATACCTCATCCGAGACCGGGATCTCCGTCGAGAAGTCTCGATACAGCCGCGGGATGTTCGCAGCGAGCGCTGATTGGCCGGTCGTGTCGCCCAGTCGAGTGATCAGCCGAAATCCGTTCGTCTCGCCGCGGTCCAGCGGTGTCACGGGATGCGCGTGATGGTAATAGAAGTTAGCGTCGTCCCATCCCCCGCCGAGGGTGATCCGTCCGCCCTCCTGGGAGTTGATCACCCACTCGCGGGCGTTTCCCGGCATGTCGTACGTTCCATATAGACCGACCGCTTGGAACGCACCAACGTCGGCGACGCCCGCGCCATTCATGTTGCTGTGGGGGACGATGCCCCAGCTGGCCAATGGAGCTGCCGCGGCGTACCAGTGATAGAGCGTCGGGAGACTGCGCCCCGCCCACCGGGCATACGCCATCGCTTCGTACCAGCTCACGCCGGTTACGGGCTGGTTCTCGGTGCCCGCCGGGTAGGCGCCGACTTCCCAGGTGGCGGGTCCGGGGCGGCCGGTGCGGTCCACCATTAACGCCATCGCCTCATCCCACCCGAGAATCCGGCCGTCCTTCTCTACCGGGTGGTCCCAATAGTCGGAGTTGGCGTATCCACCGGCATCCACGAACTCCTGGTACCGGGCGTTGGTGACCTCGTACTTGTCGACGAGGAAGTCTCCGACCTCCCGGTCGGGGGCGTCGAGGGGGGCAGAGTTGTACCTCGGACTCACCGTCTGCGCGGGAACATGCACGACGTCGTGGGCAGGTCCACCCGCGGGCTGCAGCACCCACGGAAACCCTCGCAGGCGGGGCAGGCGGACCCACCTCTGCGGATCATAGGCGGCGAACCGAGGTTCGTATCCGGCGAGCTCCAGCCGAAGAGCGATCGTGGCGTTTGGCAGGCGAGTCTCGAGGGGCGTCTCGCCGAGGGGCGCCCACTCCTCGTCCGGCGCCGCGAATCTGCGCCATGCGACCGTGGCTCCGGGAGGGTCTGAGGCGATCGTGTCGAACCGCGTCGCCTCCGACAGCACACTCTCTACGACCGAATCCGCCAATCGACCCTCGAAGGTGTCGATCAGTTGCCAGGCCGCAATCCAATCATGCTCCTCGACGGCGTGATCGAGCTCCGCGCGCGCGGCCGCTGCAGACGCGGTCGCGCTCCGACCCGCCAGCAGTCGCCAGCCGAAGAACGCGATGATCAGCAGCGCGGCGACGGTGAGGATCGCCGTTAGCGTACTCGAACGCCTCGCCCTCGCCGTCTGACCTTCTGATCGCATTCCGTCCCGCAGCGCCGCTGCGAACTCGCCGACTGTCTCGTAGCGTGCGTCCGGCGAGCGCGCGTGAGCGCGGGCGATGGCGCGGCATACCTCGGCGGGCACGTCATGGCGGCACTCCGAAACGTCCGGCGGCTCCGAGGTCAGGATCTTCGCGAGGATCGTCTGGCTCGAACCTGTGAAGGGCGGCTCACCGACCAACATCTCGTACGCCAGGCAACCCACCGCATACACGTCACTGCGTGCGTCGGCTTTGCCTTCCGCTTCGATCTGCTCGGGACTCATGTACGACGGCGTTCCGATCGAAGTGCCTGTCTCGGTCAGCCGATCATCCCGGGCCGCGGCCAGCCCGACGGCGATGCCGAAATCGCTCACCATTGCTGCGCCGCGGTGGAGGAGGATGTTCTCGGGCTTGATGTCGCGGTGCAGCACACCCTGGTCGTGCGCATAGTCCACGGCCTGCGCAATCTGGCCGATCAGGTTTACCGTCTCGGCCGGGCCGAGTCGCCCATCGCGATCGAGCCGCTCGCGCAACGACTCTCCCTCGACGAAGGGGAGCACGTAGTAGAGGATATCCCCGGCCTCCCCCGAATCGATGAGCGTGAGGATATGGGGGTGATTCAGACGAGCGGTGATCTGGATCTCGCGGAGGAAGCGCTCCCTGCCGACCGATGACGCGACCTCTGCGTGGAGTACTTTGAGGGCCACGTCGCGGTCATGCTTCAGGTCGTGAGCCAGGTAGACCGTGGCCATACCACCGCGACCGATCTCGCGGTCGACCGTGTAGTGATCTCTCAGTGCTGACTTCAGGCGCTCCAGCAGGTCGGCCATGCGCGCCTCGCCCGTGTCTGGGAAGGGTGGACGAGAATATAGGCCTCAGCAAAAACCGGTGCGAACGGGAGGACCGCGAAGGGTCCTGCGCTTAGTAACGGAGCCTCTGACGGAGCCAGATGGGTTGGAGGGTGGGGTAGAAAGTGGGGCCAAAACATGCGATCTGCTGCTGTTTTACCCCACATCAAATACAACAGAGGACATCCGAAACATCGCGTTAGTACGGCAAATTGTAGTATGTGACGCCGGTATCGTGGCGGCACGCGCCACCGAGACGTACATGCAGCTGTACTTCACTATCGCGGGCGTGCTCGACACCTTCCACTACAACCTCGCCTCGTCCGCGCATAGTCCATTGGAGCGACGACGATGAGATACCTCGCAGCAATGATAGAGTTCAGGCCCGGTGGCGTGCCTGGACACCACCGGGCGTGGACCACTGGCATGGCGCAACCCCTGCCAACAGGATGAGCCACGTCGCGATACAGGAGGCTGTCGAAGGAAGAGTCGTGAAATGGCTCGCGCCCGCTCCGCGACCGTCAGGGTCGTGCCACGCGGGCACGACGACTGATTGCGCAGCATGCTCTCCAACGCACAAGTGACTGCAACCCAGGAGGTACCCTAAATGCGAGCAGCAGTATTCCACGCGCCCGGCGACATTCGGATCGATGAGGTCCCCGATCCGCGAATTCAGGATCCGACCGACGCGATCGTCCGCATCACGCACACGGCCATATGCGGATCGGACCTGTGGTTCTACCGCGGCCAGGCGGAATACGAACAGGGTTGGCGAATCGGGCACGAGCCGATGGGCGTCGTCGACGCGATTGGCCGCGAGGTCCGGACGGTGAAGCCCGGCGATCTCGTCATGGCCCCTTTTGCCATCTCGGACGGCACATGCGAGTTCTGCCGCAAGGGACTCCACACCTCCTGCGAGCGCGGCGCCTTCTGGGCGCGCGAGCTCGACGGAGCGCAGGGCGAAGCCGTACGCGCGCCGCACGCGGACGGCACGCTCGTGCGGATCCCGGAGCGCGCCGAGAATGACGAGAAGCTGTTGCAGGCGCTGTTTCCACTCACCGACGTGATGGGCACCGGCCACCACGCCGCCGTGAGCGCTGGCGTCA
>CAZJXR010000024.1:0-23774 GCA_964550085.1 uncultured Gemmatimonadota bacterium | reverse complement strand
GGAAGGCGTTACCTGTGTCGTCATCGGTGACGGAGCCGTGGGCCTCTGCGCCGTATTGGCCGCCAAAAGGCTGGGAGCAGAGCGCATCATCGCGACGGGCCACCACGAGGACCGGCTCGAGAAGGCGCGGGCCTTCGGTGCGACGGATCTCGTCTCGAGCCGTGGCGAGGAAGCAGTGGGCGAAGTTGTGGAGATCACGAACGGTGGCGCCGCGCATGTCCTCGAATGCGTCGGGGCGGCCTCGTCGATGGACCTCGCGATCCAGGTGACGCGGCCCGGCGGTACGATCGGGTACGTGGGCGTTCCGCATGGCGTGGTCGAGAAAGGTCTCGACGTGATGGGGCTCTTCTTCGGCAATCGCACTCTGCGCGGCGGCCCCGCTCCGGTGCGCGCCTACATGCCGGAGTTGATGGACGACGTCCTGGCGGGCACGCTCGACCCCTCGACGATCTTCGACATGACGGTCGACCTGGACGGCGTGCCCGGTGGATACGCGGCGATGGACGAGCGCAGGGCCCTCAAGGTGCAGGTGAAGCTCTAACCACCGGCCATGTGTCGGTCCCGGGCAGGGCGAATCGGGTGCTTCGCCTGACCGTAGCTGTCACAAGTGTGTTGCTCTACGGATTTGAATCTTCGGCCGGCTCGATGCTCACGCCGAAGCGACGGTCATCCCAGCCCAGCTCGACGCGGCCGACTTCGCCCTCGGACGTGATGGTGTAGGTCAGCGACTCGATCGGCTCCTCCACATGTTCTCGATGTAGCGGCACACGAAGGAAGTCCTGTCCCGGGTCGTACATGACGCCCCAGATCTGCGTGGCCTTGTTGAGGATGAGCGTGTCGGCCCGCTCGGCCGGAATGACCCACACGGAGTAACTCCCGGCGGGCACGGGCCGGCCCCCCAGAACGACGTCCCCCGTAAAGGTGATCTCGGTCGCCGCATTGGCACCGGCTCTCCACACCTCGCCGAACGGTACGACGTCCGGGAAGATCCGCCGACCGCGACGGCTCGGCCGTCCATAGACGATCTCGACTTGGACGGAACCGACACGGCCCGAAGCCTTCGTCGTGGGCGAGAGAGCGCCGACCCCGCCGGCCCCGAGCCCTCGCTCCTTGAATCGCCGCGCGAGCACGAGCGGATCAATCCACGGATCGCGATCGGTCACGATCTTGAATGTCGTTTCCCCCGCATCGAACCGGACCAGGCCGTCGGCATCCAACACGGCGTGCAAGCGTGCGCCAGCCATCATGGGATACTGCCGCGCCAGCACGTATGGAAAGAACAGCTCACCTCGGCCGGTTTGCTCGATCGGAAGCTCTTCCACACCCGACGAGCCCACATAGTAGAGTGACAACACGTCATCACCGCTGCTTCGTGCCGTTCGCAACGCCAGATCCATGAGTGCCATCGGGTTGTTGAAGAACGGGTCGAAGATGGGCACGACCCCGGGCATCGACGGAATCGTCGAAACCTCGGGACCCTCGCGGCCCGCGCGGGTGACGCGGATTGAGTCGTCGCCGATCTCGACCGAGATCGAGGGAGGTCCTTCAGGAGGCGTTGGCGCGGAAAGGTCGGGCAGGGTCCAGGTCCGAAGTGACCGCACGTTCCCACTCGCGTCGAGGTCCACCTGATATTGCTGGACCACCAGGCCCGCGGCGACGTTGACGATCGTTCCCTCTATCCGCGATCCGACCTGTCGTGTACCCTCGACGACGACCGTGTCGGTACCGAGGCGACCGACCCAGAGCGCCTCCTGGGCCGCGAGCGGCCGACACCCCATGGGGTTCAGCAGCAGGTTCCCAGCACAGAGGAAGCTGGCGAGGGTACCGAGTCGATGCCGCATGCGCGTACGCAGGTGCTTCATGGTTCGTCTCCCCGACACTCACGTCTTGTGTCCGCTGGCCCGACCTGCCGTGGTGATCAAGGACGTCCCGCCCTTCACCCTCCGCGCCACCGCGCAATCGCCGGGCGTCCAAGGGTCAAGAAGACAACACCCGGGGGTGTGACCGCCGTTGCCTCTGCGGGTAGCTTCGAGCACCTGAACAACCGCTCGATTGGGTTGCGGGGAGAGCTCCTTAGGTCATTGTACAAGTTGAATCAACGACTCAAGTCAAGAGAGAGACGATCCTCTCCCACCGACAGCGAAGGATGGCGAGCATGAAACGCACGTATCCAAACGGCGCTCGACCAAAGCGTGCACCTGTCATTAAATGTCTCACCACCGGTGTCGGGGTCGCTGCCCTCTTGTGGCTCGTGGTCGCCGCTTGTGAAAGCCCCAAGGGAGATTCCGCCGCCTCCGTAGCCGAAGGCACGACGAGCGAAACTACCGGCGCCCGCCCGGCCCAGGGCCCGGAACCCTTCAAGCTCACCGTGCCCCAAAACGATCTCGATGTGACGCTCGATGGGTTCTCGATCATCCCTCCGATGGGAATGGGCACTTGGGCCGCCTTCGCGCCGACTGGAGACGCGGACGAGATGCTGGTGATGGGAGACGTCGTATTGCAGGCAGACGAGATCAGCTCGGTCGAGCCAGAGCTTGTGAATCGAGGGCTCACGGTTACGGGCCTCCACAACCACTTTGCCCGCGAAACGCCCAGGATTTTGTACATGCATATCCGCGGCGTCGGGCCCCGGGATGCCCTTCGTGCCGATGTCGAGGCCGTTTTTCGGACGGTCGCCACATTGCGCGGCGGCGACCCCTCCGCTGCTCCGGCCGACGAGGTGGAGAATACGCTGGACACAACGCGGATCGCCGCCATCCTCGGACATGCGGGCGCGCTGAATCGAGGTGTCTACAAGGTGACAGTCGGTCGTCCGGAGGTCCGGCTGACCAGTGGCGGCGTCGAAGTCACGACCGACATGGGCTTCAACACGTGGGCTGCCTGGCAGGGGTCACCCGAGCGCGCCGCGGTGGCCGGCGACTTCGTCATGCTGGCCGACGAAGTTGCGCCGGTAATCGAGGCGCTGGTGGAGCACGGGATCGAAGTGGTGGCTGTCCACAACCACATGGTCCTGGAAGAGCCTCAGGTTTTCTTCCTGCACTACTGGGGCACGGGACCGTCCGAGGAACTGGCCGGGGGCCTGCGGGCGGCGCTGGATTTGTCTCGGGGCGGGGATGGATCACGGCCCTCATCAGGATCCAACAACTGATCGGTATGAGTTCCTAACTGGAGGGCCCGATCGGCTGTCACGCAAACAGTGACCACATCGCCCTGGATGGCCGGCATACATTTTTGCTCCATTGCCACGACAGGAACGCCGTCCGACCGCAGGTCTTGGTGGCGGCTGACCAGCAGAATGCCGTTTCGCACCGCGATTCGGAACAGAGTGACAAGCCGACGAGGGGCGCCACGTTTGATACCCCACCTGAGACCGTCGCTTGCCGGCTGATAGCTAAAAAGCTATCATACCTGCATGAGTCCACTGAATCCGGCAATCGCGCTCCAGCAGGCTCGTACAGACGCGGGCCTCACGCAGCGTGCTCTGGCCCGGGCAGCGGGGACCTCACAGTCCGTGGTGGCGCGAATCGAGAGCGGGCAGACGAGCCCCACTGTAGCGACTCTGACCCGCCTGCTAGAGGCGACCGGCCACGATCTGCATGCGGACCTCATTCCGGCTCCGGGACCGAACACGCACATGCTGGAGGACGTGGCTCGCATCCTCGCCATGACGCCGGAACAGCGACTGATCGAAGTGCGCAACGTCAGTCGGCTGATCGAGGGTGTACGACGTGCCTAGGCCGCGGCCCCTCGATCCCGAGCTCCTGATCCGGACCCTTTACAAGCACGACCTCCGGTATGTCTTGATCGGCGCTCTCGCCGCCCGCCTGCAGGGGTTTCCCCGACTCACGGCCGACGCGGACATTACGCCCGCACCCGATGAGGAGAACCTCGAGCGACTCGCGGCCGCGTTGCGTGAGCTCCATGCGCGGGTGTTCACGGACAGTGTGCCCGAGGGTCTGGCGTTCGACTGCTCAGCCCGGACACTCGCCGGCGCCGAGATGTGGAATCTGGTCACGGATGCGGGCCGCCTCGATATCGCCTTCAAGCCATCCGGCACCGGCGGCTACGACGATCTCAGCCAATCGGCCGTTCGCTTCAAGGTGTTCGGTGCGGAGATCCTCGCGGCGAGTCTTAAGGATATCCTGCGCTCGAAACAAGCCGCCGATCGACCCCAGGATCGGCAGGACGTCCTTCTCCTGCGTGCTCTTCTGAAGGAGCAGGAATCCTGGGAGCCGTAGCGGGGATCGATTGCAATCCATGGCGACCGCATTGGCCGCAGTGAATCAGTCGAGACCTGTGTGCGGCTGCATCGATCAGGTCTCCGCTGATGAACCGACCAAGTCAGGCGTCGAATGCAGGTGGTTGCCGTCGGTTCAAGGCGAACAGCATTACGAGAATCCCGGCGAGTACCGCACCGTCCCACACACACACGTTTGCCGTGCGGTAGAATGGCAGGTAGCGCGACAGCCCGTAGCGATCGATGACGAACTCGGCGATGAGCACCCACGCGCTCAGGTAGCTCACCGCGATACCGCCCTGCGCCAGCGCAGGCAGTTCCCTGAATTGTAACCGCATTCGCACCTCGGGGTTCACGTTGGCATGACAGCTGGCCGAAACCACCCTACAAGTTGAAGCGAGGTTCAAGTCAAGGGAGGAGCGATGTTGATCGGAGAAGTCGGCAGACGCGCCGGCGTAAACGCTTCCGCGATTCGCTACTACGAGCGGATCGGGCTCCTCGGCCAACCGGCTCGACTTAACGGACGGAGACAGTACAGCGCCGACGTGATCGAGCGCCTGAGGCTCATCAGGTGGGGGAAGGAGTTGGGTTTTACCCTGAAGGAGCTCAGGGGCCTTTCGCCATCAGTCACCGGCGCGGCCGCATCTTCTGTCGCGTGGCAACGGCTCGCTCACCGCAAGATCCAACAGGTTCGCAGGGACATCGAGTTGCGACAGCGTGCGTTGAGAAGCCTGGAGGAAGCCCTTCTCTGCGGGTGTGCATCGCTCGCGGTCTGCCAGACTCTGCCGCAGGTCCGTCTAGATTCTCCGTCGTCGGAGGCAGTCCGGATCAGTCGAGCAGGAGCCGCGCCAGCGATTCGCTGACGGGCGCTACGCTTCAGGCGGAAATGTATGTGAGTGTCGGGTACACCTCCGGATCGCCCTCGACGCCAACCTCGCGCAGGATCGGGACTATGATCTCGGCGAAGCGATTGAGAGCCTCCTCGGACTCCCAGACGTCGACGACGCGGAACGTGCTCTCGCCCTGTCCCGCTATGTGCGCGAGCAAACCTTCGACGGGCCAGTCGGCTCGAGACTCCAGCTGGCTCTTGCCGCCTGTCAACTTCCGGACGGTCTCCTCATACTGCTCCTGCGTGAACTCGGGGGACACCAGGACCATCGGCATCGGTTCCTCCTTGGCGTTGCCTTGGAAAGTCTCGCCCCAAAATAGAAATTTGTAACGGCCGGGGCGAGCCCGCCGGACGTCGCACCACCTTCGGACAGTTCAGTCCGCTCGGAGCGTCTTCGCCGGGTCTACCCGACTCGCCCGACGCGCCGGGATGTACGCGGCGCCAAGGGTCACCAGGATCACGAATGCGACCACGGCGCTGAAGGTGAGTGGGTCGATGGGAGCGACTCCGAACAGCAGCGCCCGCATGAGCCGGGTCAGCGCGAAGGACGCCGCCAGGCCGATCCCGACCCCGACGCCCCCGAGCCGGCAGGCTTGGCCGAGCACCATCCGGCCGACGTCGCGGGCGGTCGCTCCCAGCGCCATGCGCACGCCGATCTCACCGCGTCGGTGGCTCACGACATAGGCGATCACCCCGTACACGCCGACCAGACCGAGGAGAAGTGCTATCACGGCCGCTAGCCCGAGCAACAGCATCGCGAGTTCGGAACGCGCGGTCGCCCGGTGCAGAACGACCGCCATCGGCGACACGCGCGCGAGGGCGAGATCGGGGTCGATCTCCGCCACGGCTGCGCGCACCCTGCCGACGAGCGCCACTGGGTCGCCGTCCGTTCGGACCGCCATCGTCGTCTGGTGGGTCGTCCACCACTGCTGTCCGTCCGTCCCGACCTGCGGCAGGTAGACCATCCCCTCCGGCTCGGTCATGATGTCCTGCGTTCGAACGCTCCCGACGACCCCTACGACCGTGTACCAATTGTCCTCGTTCACCACCTGGGACGGGTACAGGCGCTTACCGAGCGGGTCCTGGCCGGGCCAGAACCGCTCCGCAAACGCCTCGTCGATGACGACCGCGCCCGTCGAGTCGCGGTGGTCCGCCGCCTCCAACGCGCGGCCCGACAAGAGCGGGATCCGCATCGCCCGGAAGTAGCCCGGGGACGTGGTGTTCACCCACGCCGAGGGCGGCAGCTCGCCGGGCGAGACCGGTGCATCCTGGCGCGCGATCGGGTTCCGATTCGCCCAGGTGCAGGGGCGGAGCGGAAGGCACGCGATCGTCCCCGCCGACTGCACGCCTGGCAGAGCTTCGATGTGCAGCCGCAGCCGCTCGATGGCTTCGGCCGCGTCGGCGCGCTGGGGGTAGCGGGCGCCGGGCAGCTGGAGCTCGAAAGTGAGGACGCCCGCGGCGTCGAAGCCGGGATCGATCCTCTGAAGCTCGCGGTAGCTGCGCCCGAGGAGCCCGGCTGCCACCAGCAGAACCAGGGCGAGCGCGATCTGTGTGACGACGAGGGCGTGACGGGTCCGCGTCCGTCCCCGATCCGCGGTGCTCCGGCGCCCGGCGTCGGTCAGCACGACCGATGCCGAAGCGCTGCGTACCGACGGGAGGGCCCCGAACAGGACGCAGCTCGCGAAGGCAATCGCCGTGACGACGATGAGGGCGGGACCGTGAACGGAAACCTGGTTGAAGCGCGGGATGTACTCGCTCGCGAGGTGCCCGAGCCCGGCGAGGCCAAGCCAGGCGACCAGCAGTCCGGTAGCGCCGCCGAGGACTGCCAGGCACACGCTCTCGGCGAGGGAGTCGCCGAGGAGGTGGCCGCGGCCCGCACCGAGCGCCCGGCGGAGCGCCAGCTCGCGCGAGCGCGCCTCGCCACGCACGAGGAGCAGGTTCGCGACGTTGGCGCACGCGATGAGCAGCACGAGCCCCACGCCGCCGAGGAGGATCCACAGAGTCCGCTGGATCCCACCGAGAACGTGTTCGTGGAGCGGCGTGGCGACGACGCGGAGATCGACGTCCGAGAGGAGCTCGCCCGCTTCCGGGTACCTGTCGCCCATCCGGTCCGCGAGGGACCGGAGCTCCGCCTCGGCCGCCTCGATCGGCACGCCGCCGGCGAGCCGCCCGATCGCGCTCAGGTAGAAACCGCCGAACCCTGCGGCCGCGAGGTCGACCTGCTGGGGAAACCACACGTCCGTCTCGGGGAGTGGCAGCTCGAAAGAGGCCGGCATGATGCCGATGACTTCCCACGGGAGACCGTTGATCCCGACTGTGCGTCCGACAAGCTGGGGATCGGCCGCGAACCGCCCCTCCCACAGACGCTGACTGACGAGGACGACCTGCGGACCCCCGGCTCGATCTTCCTCCGCCCGGAAGATCCGACCTCGAAGCGGGCGCACACGGAGGAGGTCGAAAAACGTGTGCGTGACAGAGGCGATCTCGACCCGCTGGGGCTCCGCATCGCCGGTGAGCGTCGCCGATGCCGTCTGGTAGAACGCGATCCCGTCCAGCGAACGGGCGCCGTCGCGGTAGAGCACGTAGGTGCCGTACGACTGACCGAGCGTCGTGTTGATGGACCCGTGGGCGACGTGCCCGAGCGTGACCAACCGATCCGGCGCGAGGTAGGGAAGGGGCCGCAGGACCACACTCTCGACGACGCTGTAGAAGGTGACCGTCGCGCCGATCGCCAGGCCGAGCGTGAGAAGCGTGCCCGCCGCGAAGCCCGGGCTGCGCATAAGCCGGCGGCGCGCCGTCCGCAGGTCTCGCCGGAAGGGCCCGAGCCAGGTGAGCGGACCCACACCGATGGCGCGGTGGCTTCCGAGACGAAACGTCCGCACCTCGCGGAGCTCGCGACCTAGGTTCGTCGTAGACGGCCGCAGGACCTGGAGCCAGTACCAGATTCCCGCTCGAAGCCGGCCCGTTGCCCGGACTCGATCGGCGTACTCCTCGTCGAGATCGCGGGCCAGCTCGTCGCCGCGGCGGTCCGCCAGCAACCGGACCAGCACGCGTCTGGCGAGCTTCGGGGGAGCACCGGCCCCGGAAGCCGTCGGCCCGGACCGGTCCGCCGTCGCGCCCATCTCACGCCTCTCGGAGTTGCGGATGACCGCGCACGCGGGCCCACATCCGGTCCATTACCTCACGGGCGGTGTGCAGCGCCTTTCGCCCCTCCGAGGTGAGCCGGAAACAGCGGCGAGACCGCCCCCCGCGGACGGGCTCCGGGTCGGACTCCCGGGAATCGAGCAGACCCTCTCGTTCGAGTCGGACGAGCGTGACGTGAACCGTGGCGGAGGAGAGCCTTCGACCCGCCACCTGGGCGAGATCACGTCGAACGGCCGCGGCGTACGCGTCGTCGCCGAGCCGGATCACGGAAAGCATCACGAGCTGCTCGAGTTCGGTCAGGCCCGAACGTGGGGGCATGTACGGCCTTATCCTGCCGAGAACGGGCGCCCGGCGATTTCAGTGACAAATGCAATGTTATTGGTAGGACAGCATCCGCCCGAGGATGGTTGGAAGCGTTACCCGCGCCCGGTCTCCTCGCTGTAGAAGCTCCAGGTCAGGTCCCGCCTTGTGACAAGCTCCTTGCTGTACCACGACGAGCGTCATATAATAACGACGACAGCTGTCGTAGTTCGGCACTGTGGCTGGCCGCTATTGACCGGAGGGCGTGCGCTTGTGAGCGGGCAGACCTCACCAGGGAGAGGCCAATGATCGTTCCGCTCATCACATTCGCCGCTGTCGTGGCAACCCAGGCCCTGCCGTCCGATTCCGGACATATACTCGTCATACGTGGTGAGGGCGACACGACCCGTTACGCCTTGGACGCGACGATCGAGGTCCAGGTGGGGGAGACCGTCGAACTCCGTCCGATCGTGTTCGACGACGACGGGACTCTGATCCCGGTGGAAGCGCTCTGGTGGCACAACACGAGCCACGGCCTCGTCGTGTTTCCCGAGCTCGACGAATCCCGCGTCGACGGAACGGGGAACGAGTCGATGCGTGGCGAGCAAATCGGTACGGAGCAGGTCATGCTGCATTGGCCCGACGGGTTCTGGCGGATCACGCTAGCCGTTCGAGCCACCGACAAGCAGTCCTCTCGCGACTTTAGAAACTCTGCCGAATTCCGAACCGTGCGCGGTCTCGCTGCAACAGCGGCGGGAGCTTTTGTCGGTCAGGGGTGACGCAGGGTGATGGCAGGATCGACACGCGCGGCACGGCGAGCGGGGGCGTAGCTGGCCAAAGCCGCCACCAGGGCCAAGCCCACGGCGAGCGCGAGGTAGGTTGCGGGGTCTGTGGCTCGGACACCGAACAGGAGAGACTCGAGAACACGCGCGAGGCCGAAGGCGACGCCGACTCCGACTCCGATGCCCAACAGGATCATACCAGAAGACTGCTGAATCACCAGCCCGACGATGGCCCGGGAGTTTGCTCCTACCGCCATCCTCAGGCCGATCTCTCGGGTCCGCCGTGCTACGGCGAACGCAACGACTCCGTACGTGCCGACGAGCGCCAGGAAGACGGCCACCAACGCGGCGACGATGAGAAGGTTCGACACGAAAGCGGTGCCGGCCATCGAGTGCTCGAGCGTTTCCTTCATCGTGATGACGCGCTCGGGCGCCAATTCCTCGTCGGCCTCGTGGATTACGTTGCGTGCTTGTTCGGCCAACGTCTCGGGGTCGATCGTCGTTCGGATGGCATACCTCATGCTCGCGGGAGAGGTGTAGAAGAATCCCTCGGCGCCGCGAGCGCCTATATAGAGCGTCGACTCCGGCGCGCCACGCACTCCGGTCTCGAGCACGTTTCCGGCGACGCCGACGATCGTAAACCACGGTCCGTCCGGGATCGGCTGGATTCTCTTTCCGATCGGACTATCTCCGCTCCAGTACTGATCCGCGAAGGCTTGACTCACGACAACAGCACCAGTTCCTCCTTCAAGGTCGCTGCCCCGGATCGGGCGCCCGAGCTGTAACGGAATCCCAAGGGTGCGGAAGTAGTCCCCCATGACGATGCGTATGGAGTGCAGCCTCGGTAGCTCTCCCGGTGGGGTGGGAAAATTCTCGACCCATACGGGGTTTGGCCTGACCTCGCTCTGGAGCGGGAGTCCAAACGTTGAAGCTCCGGCCGAGGCGGCCTCGACGCCTGGCAGGGCTCGGAGTCGATCCAGCATGCTCTCGTGAAACTCGATCATCTCCTCCCCGGACGCGTACTTGGGTGGCAAGGTAAGACCGAGGGAGAGCAAGTTGAGGGTCTCGAGTCCCGGATCCGCCGAGCGGAGATGGCCGATGGTCCGAATCATGAGCCCCGCGCAAACGGACAGGGCCAGCGCGATGGCCAGCTGGGTGACGACCAGGAACTTACGTGCGCGAGAGGTCGCGCAGCCGGGCTCCGGCCAACGGGAGCTCTGACCGAGTGCGTATGCTCTCACGGCCCTGCGAAGCCGCAACAAGGGTAAAAGGCCGACTACCAGACCCACCGCCAATGAGACGGCTACGGCGAAAGCGACGACCTGAAGGTCGAGTCCAGCATTTGCGACGCGCGGGAGCTCCACGGGCTTGAGAACCACGACCGTGCGCACGAAGTAGTAAGCCACCAGGAGGCCCACCGCGCCCCCGGCGATAACGAGGACCATGTTTTCCACGATGTAGCCCTGGGCTAGCCGGCCGAAGCGCGCGCCGAGAGCCCGACGAATCGCCATGTTTCGGGACGCGTTTTCGGCCTGCACCAAGACAAGGCCGAAGACGTTGGTGCATACCACGACGACTATGAGGACGACGAGCACCACCAGAATCCACAGGAACCGACTGAGATCACCGATGACGGTCTCCTTGAGCTGCCTGACCGTCGCATCCAGGCCGAGACTTCTGACTTCTTCGTAGCTAATCTCTCCCGGGTATTCCTCGAACACCCGCGGGAATAGGGTTCGCACCTCGGCCTGTGCTTGGCGAGGTGAGGCTCCCGTCGAGAGCCGAGCGACCGCACCCAAATAGAAGTTGACTGCCGTCGCCTCCGAGGGGTCCAGGGGCAGGGCCGTCCACAACGCCGTCGAATCGGTTGGAAAGGAAAAACCGGGCGGCATTACACCCACGATCCGGGTATCGACCCCGTCGATCGTGAGGCTGCCGCCGATCACGCCGACGTCCCCCCCGAAACGGCTGGCCCAGAAACCGTGGCCGAGCACGGCGACCGGCGCCGCATTCGGCTCGCTGTCGGAATCGGTGAATGGCCGTCCGACGTCGGGCCGGACCCTCAGGGTCTCGAACAACGTTGGTGACACTTGAGCTGCCGAGACGGTCTCGGACCCGTCTGCGAACTCAACCGTCGCGCTGCCAACGCCATACACTGCCAGCCCCTCGAGCAGCCGACTGTCCCGGCCATACACGAAGTAGGAACCCGTGCTCAAACCGGCCACTTGAGCCGCCCGCTCCTCCGTCGCGGCGATCTCGTGCCTCAGGCTCACGAGCCGGTCGGAGTCGGGGAACGGAAGCGGGTCAAACACCACTGCCTTTGCGATACCGAAGACGGCGGTGGCGGACCCGATGCCGATCCCGAGGGTGAGCAGGACCGAAGCGACGAACGCGGGCCGCTTACGCAGGCTGCTGATCGCGTGCCGGAGATCCGCCACGATGTTCTGTATCGCCGTCTCCTTCGGGGCCGGCGAGCGACGGCGACGATGGCCGGCGCGCGGGTGTGCTTTCCCCTCCGCGGCCGCGTCCATACGTCGTTGCGTCCAACGCAGCTTGAGCGTGTTCAGTGAGAGCGCTTGGCTCCAGTACCAGAGGCGGGCGGTGTAGAGGCGGAACCCGCCCTGTGCACGGCGATTCTCATAGACCAGGTTCAACTCCGTGATGAAATCTTCGCCGCGTTCGCCTGGAACCAGAAGTCGAATCAGGGCGGAAGCGAATCGGGGCGGGGCGACTTCGTCGTGCTCGGTCTCGGGTGGCTGCCAGGGCATCACGCCGGCTCCAATCCCGCCCACAAACTCTCCAACGCCCTTCGGGACACATCGAGGGCCCTCCAGGCGATAGGAGTGAGCGTGAAGTAGCGCCGCGGCCGTCCGCCACGACCGCTGCTGTCATTGGCTCTGGCAGAGGTGACCAGCCCGCGCTCCTCGAGCCGCGTCAACGTCACGTAGACCGTACTCACAGTCACGCTACGCCCGCCGACCCGTTCGATCTCGTCGCGCACGGCGCCCGCGAATGCCTTGTCTCCCAGCCGAGCGGTGGCGAGAAGAACCAGCTGCTGTAGATCACCGAGACCCTGATCCATATCTGCTCCGAGAACCGGCAGTAAGCAGTAATATGACAATGTCATATTGATTAGGCAACCCTTGATCGGCAAGTCGCCGGAGCAGTTGGCGGCCATCTGTTTTCAAGGTGACGTTGCCGAAATAGCTACCTGTCTCGGCTAACCGGTGGGTCGACGAGAGGCGCGGCGGCTCCACCCGCGGCCGCCATGACGTACAGGAGGGAAGTCCCTTGTCGATCGGACGAGAACACGATCCGGGTCCCGTCGGGGGACCAGGCAGGTGAGACGTCAGAGGCGGTATCCCGCGTGACCCTCAGGCTGCCGCCGCCGTTGACATCCATGAAGTATATGTCGCTGTTGCCCCCACGATTCGAGAAAAACGCGATGCGCGATCCGTCCGGGGACCAGAGTGGCTGGCCGTCTTCCGCTGCGTCTCGAGTCATCCGGACCAGATCGGTCCCGTCGACGCGGATCCGATAGATGTCGAGATTCCCGTCGACGCGGTTCGACGTGAACAGGATGTGGGTGCCGTCGGGAGACCAGGAAGGATATCCGTTCAGCGCGGCGTCCTCAGTGAGCCTCGTGATCGCCCGGGTCGCGACGTCGATTGTCCACAGGTCCGCGCTCTCGTGTGGCCCGGCGACGAAGACCACGTGACGGCCGTCGGGTGACCACGACGGCCTCGAGAGCACAATGTCTCCGCCGGAGGTAACCGCCGTCGGTTCCGATCCGTCCGCGTTCATGACCCACAGCTCGCGGCTGCCACTTCGTTCGGAGAGGAACGCGATCCGGGAGCCATCGGGTGCCCACGCCGGGCCGACGTCGAGCTCCGGCGATCGCGTGAGGTTGGTGAGACCGGCGCCGTCCCCATTGACGGCGTAGATGTCGACGGCGCCGTCCCGATTGCTGACGAAGGCGATCGTGCCGGTGCTCGACCATGTCGGCGAGCGTTCCCAGTATTGGCGGTCAACGTCTGCGTCCCGCGCCAAGCCATCCGTCGGCGACGGCTGGGGAGATGCCTGGAGGGAACGGGAGTCCGCCCGGCTCGGCCGGCCTACGATCACCACCGCAAGCAGCGCGAAGGAAATCACTCGACGAAGGAGAGACGGCCCTGCCGACCGGATTCGCCCAGGCGGGACGGCAGGCCGCTTGCGCGCTACGGCAAAGCTCCTCGGGATGGTGCTGGCGTCGATCATTCGTCCTCCGGCAACAGAGCTTCCCTCGCGGCGGCGAGCGTGCCGCTGACACCCACAGGTTTAACATCCGCGCTCTCACCGGTGTTGGCGAAACAGTCATCCGCGCGTCGCGAGACCAGGCCGGAGTCAGGAATCCATGCCCAGGGCCCCCCTTCATGTTGTCCCGCTCGTTCTCCTCGCCGTTCAGCAGACTGCTTCGGCGCAGACCATCGAAGGAACGCATGCTCTGACGGAACTGGCGGAAGGCGTGTATGCCGTCGAAGCGAAGTTCCAAGGCGCAAACGCCGCAATCATCATCAATCCCGAAGGCGTGTTGATCGTCGACTCTCACGGCAGCCCCGCTTCGGCGTCCGCCCTGCTCGAGGAGGTGGAGCGGCTCACCGACCAGCCAGTACGCTACGTCGTCAACACGCACTGGCATGTCGACCACCAGGCTGGCAATCAGGCTTACTATCACGCCTTCCCGGACGGCGTGGAGTTCATTTCACATCACATGACGCGTGAAGACATCCCGACCCTGGGACGGCAGCAGCTGGCCGACGTTCGTCCTTTCATGGAGAGCCCGCTAGCCGAGGCTCGGGAGCGCCTCCGAACGGGGTTGGACGAGCACGGGAATCCGCTCACCCCGGAACAGAGAGTTCAGATCGAGCGCTTCGCCGTGGGTCAGGAGCTCTTCCTCGCGAACCTCGACGAATTCGAGTTTGTTCTGCCCAATCTGACCTTCGAGCGCAGCCTGGTCCTGCACACCACGCGCCCCGTCCACGTCCTCTATTTCCATAAGGGCCACACGCGCGGAGATGTGGTCGTGTACTTGCCGGAGGAGAGGATCCTGGTGGCGGGTGACCTGCTCACTCAACCGATCCTGTGGACCTGGTCGAGCTACCCCGTGGAGTACATTCAGACGCTGCGTGCGCTGGAGCAGCTCGATATCGAGCAAATCGTGATCGGGCACGGCGAAGTGTTGACCGGAAAGGCGTATCTGGTCCAGGCAAGGCAGTTTCTGGAGGCGATCGTCGATCACGTCCGCGGTTCCCTAGAGGAGGAGGTTGGCCTCGAGGCGATGCAGGAGACCGCCGCGGAGTCCGAGTCGATCCAGGCGTTTCGTCATAGATTCGTCGACGACTCGGAACAGGGAAACGAAATGTTCGACCAGATGGTCGCCTGGACCGTGGAGCGGGCCTACCGAGAAGCCCGCGGCGAGGTATGAAGAGGCCGGGCAATCGGCTCTTACTCGGCGACTCATCAACCAAGCCGTGAGCACAACTACCCTGTACACCAACCCACATCAGTTCCAGATGTCGACCACCGGCTTCCGCGTCCACTGGATCTCGACGTAGGGCTGTAACTCCTCGCCCGGAAAGGCGAGCTCGTAGCGCTCCACGAAGCGGTAGGGGTCGACGATGTGAAGCGTCAGACGCGCCCGGATCCCCGGTCCGCTCTCGACCGCCTCGGTGGTGCACACGATTTTGTCGACTTCGGTCTCACACACCGAGCGCGGGACGACGCCCTCGATCATGAACTCGCGGTAGATCAGCTTCTGCCGCCGTCGATCGAAGCTGAAGATCCCCATCTCCTCGTGCTGGTCGCCTTGCGGTGACTTCTCCTGCGGCGGCCGCACCGAGGAATGTCGGCTGAGCAGGTAGTTGTCGCCGACGACGAACTCGTAGCGTCGCACCGCCCGTCCCGTGCCCAGTCTGCCGTCGACCGATCCCTCCCACCAGCCGACGAGCGGGCGCAGCACGGCCCAGGGGTCTGACTGCTCGGACGGTGCGTTCCGAGCCTGCTGTTCGGACGGTGCGCTCGGGGCGCGGCGCGACTCCGCCCCGGCGGCCGAAACGGTGAGCACGGCGAGGATTGCCGCGACGGTCCCGAGACCTCCTGGGCTCCTCGCTCTTATCCAAGCACGCCGGTCGGTTCGCATGCTCCCGCCTCCCATGTCGTGTCTCTGTTCGCGCGCGACCGTCACTTCTTGGGCAGAATAGGACGGCGCAGGGGTGCGGGATAGGAAAAACCCGACAGCTCAAGGAGACGGCGGTCAGTCGATCTCGAGAAACGAGACTCCGCCTGCGCCGGCAAAGGCTCCGGGGGTCAGCCCCGAAAAGGCCTTGAAGTCGGCGATGAAGTGGGACTGGTCGTAGTAGCCGCACGCCAGAGCGACGCGGGTGAGTGTCGGTTCGCTGCAGCGGCGGAGCAGGTTGCAGGCATGCAGGAAGCGGGAGAGGCGGGAGAAGCCCTTGGGCGTGGTGCCCAGGGCGTCGGCAAAGGTTCGCTCGAGCCACCGCTCGCCAACGCCGAGCTGGCGGCAGAGGCGGACGATTCCGAGCTGACCTCCGCTCTGCCACACCGCTCGCACCAGCGGCTCGATGTCCTTCTTCCGATGCGTCCGGAGGCGGGCGAGCAGAAAGCTTTCCACCAGGGCCACCCGCTCCTGATCTCCGGACGCCTCGACCAGCTGCTCCTCGAGCTCGCGCACAGCCCCGCCCCACAGGTGCTCGGCCGCGATCTGCAGGTCGGCGAGCTCGGAGACCGGCAGCGAGAAGAAGTGGTAGGCGCCCCAGGGTTGGAAGCGCACCGACACGAGACCGACCGCCCCCCGCGGCCGGATCTCCACGAAGCGTCGCGTTTGTGACACGGCGACGCATCGCTCCTGGGTTACGAACGCCTCGCCATCGTAGCGGCACGCGAGCGGGGTTCGGTAGTGGAACACCGTCTCCACCACTCCGTCCGGGGCGATCCGCTCCGGCGGGCCGAAGGTGGCCGGATCGTCGAGCTCCAGCAGCCAGATCAGGCGCACGTAGGGCCTGAGGGCCTCGCAGGGTGTCAGCTCCAGCTGGCGCATCGTCATGATTGTCGGGCGCTCCGATCTCGGGCACCGGGTCGGTTGCGTACGCGAAGGCGCGCGGGGGGTCAGCCAGCACCCGCCCCGTGGTCGTCGTGTCGAACTTGCCCCTCGAGCGCCATCCGGCAGCGAAACGTCGCCCCGACCCGGGGCTCCCATCCCTCGACCTCCATCGTCGCCGCGCGGTCGCACTTCATCCACTTCGCGATGTGATCGCCGCGCGTCCAGGCCTCGTACACGAGCTCGATCGGGGCGTCGAACACCCGGGTGACCCGGACGGTTCGTGTTTCGCGGGACTCGGTCATGTCTCACTCACTTCCTGCCCTGGAGGGCGTCGAGGTGGTCGGCCAGGTCGTCGAATCGCGCCTCCCAGAACCCGCGCACGCGGCTCACCCACGCATCGGCCTCATCGAGCGGGGCGGTCTCCATCTCGATCCGGTGAAAGCGGCCGACGACGGTGCGCTTCACCAGCCCGGAGCGCTCGAGCACTTTGACGTGCTTCGTCACCGCTCCCTTGGTGAGATCGAACGGCTCTCCGAGCTCCCCCACGGTGGCGGGACCCCTCGCCAGGCGCGCGATCATGTCGCGCCGCGTGGGGTCGGCGAGGGCACTGAAGACCCGATCCAGCCTCCGGGCATAGTTTACCATGCGGTAAACTATTGCGCGGGCAGCGGACGGTCAACGAGTGGACGGCTGCCTTCGCAGTGACCGGCGTGGCGACTTATTCGAGCGCGCGCCGCTCCGACCACATGACGTGCGCGGTGCACTCGCCCGCGTGATGGAGCCACGGCGAGCCGTCTCCGGGATTCTCGTCGTCCACCCCGAGGTTCGCCTCCGTGGCGTGCGGAGTGTACAGCAGGCGATAGATGGTGACCGAGTCTGGGAGCGACTGACCGTCCCGCAACGGCCCGGACGCGTAGACCTCGATCGACCCGGTGGGGACCTCGCTGCCAAGCGAGTCGAGCGCCCGGCACAATCGGACATCGAAGTCCGGTCCGGGCTCGAGGGTGCGCCCGACGTCGCGCATCTCGGCGAGGGAGGGGTGGAAGCACACGGCCGACCAGCGATCCATCTGAACGTCGACCTCGCACATGAAGGCGCCCAGAGCGGCTGCCTCGTCACCGAGAACAGCCGTCACCCAGGCCGGATTCGGGTCGTTGGCCACTTCCTGGGCGAGTAGGGGAGAGGCGCCGAGGGCGCAGAGAAGGCCCAAACCGAGCGACGCGCTTCGGATCCAGCCGATCGCCAGTTTGCCCTCGCCGCTGACGAGCTCTGATGGTCGAGGGGTACTCATGTCCCTCTGACTGTCTGTTCGCTCAGGATCCATTCGAGCCACCACCGACCACGACAACGATAAAACCGTGGGGCCCCTGGTAAGCCACCTGCGGGAGCCACGGATGTTCGGCGATCGCCTCCCAGTCTGTTGCGATGTCGTCATTGGTCAGGTTCGGGGCGTAAAACATGAGGTGCGGGGGAAACGTGCCGTACTCCGCCGTATGCGGGTTGTAGGTGCGGATTCGATCGGAGAGCATGTACGCGACCCCGGAGCGCGCCGGGGCCCGGAATCGGCCGGACTCGAATCCGGCCTGCACGCTGTCCTGAATGGCGCCGAGGGGAAGGCCTCGAAGCATGAGCTCGCCGACGTACACGATCTTCGGCAGAATCGTGGCTACTCCCTCGGAGTCATAGCAGGTGGGCTTCCAATTCCGCGGGTGATCGCGATTCACGATGCACGCGAAACCGTTCGTTCCCTGGCGGGCGAGCTCGTATCCCTCCGGCCCCAGGACGTACACCGCCGCTCCGGCACGCAAGTGCTCCGGCGCGGCGCTAAGGGCGAGGTCGAACTCCTCGTCCCGCGGCAGAAGCTCGGGTCGCTCGCTGTCGGTTTCCTGGCCCGCCGAGCAGGGGGGCACGACCATAGCCACGCAGCTCACGACCAGCGCGATGCGTGCGGCCCGCGGCGAGGCGACCGGAGCCGGAAAGCCGGGGAAGTGGCGGAGCCGTGTCATCCTGTTCCTCCGTCGCCCGAGCCGCTCAGCTCGCGATCCCAGGCCCGGAACGCCGTCTCGTAGTAGCCGGGCGAGAACAGCGTCCAGCTCCCCAGCGACTCCGGCGGCCGGTACTCCGCGGCCGCTGATTGCGGGGGATCGCCGGCGGCATGGGCCCGGCGCGCGGCTTCCTCCACGTCGTCGATGAGCGCCACGTAGCGCTCGATCGCGGTCCGGTCGGCGAGGTCCCCGTGACCGGGCACCCAGAGCTCGGCGGACTCCGCCGCGACGCCTCGCACGCTGGCCGACAGACGGGAGGGGATGGCATCCATGTAGTTCGGGAACAGCCCGTTCCACACCAGATCGCCGCAGAAGATGACCCGCGGGTCCTCGAGCACGACGAACAGGTCGCTGTCCGTGTGGCCGGCCGCGACGCGGATCTCGAGGCGTCGATCTCCGACGTCGATCCAGGTCGATCCGGTCTCGTTTACGAGGCGCAGTCGAGAGCCGGTAAAGCCGGAAGTGGGTGCCTCACGGTTTCGATCCTGTGCGCGGCGACTCAGGGTGTCGAGGGTGATCGACGAGGCGTGCAGGACGGGCCCGTCGGCGGACCAGGCAGCCAACCCCGTCGAGTGATCGCCGTGGTAGTGCGTGAGCACGACGTGGTCGGGGCGACGGCCGGTCAGCTCCATGGCGGCGGTGGCCAGCCAGCGCGCCCCCTCCTCCGACACCAGCCCCTCCACGACCACCACCCCGCTTCGGCCGGCCACGATACCGCCATTCGCCACCGTCAGGTGCGCCTGCGGATGGTCGGCGAGAGGTGTCGAAACCAGCGCCCAGATGCCGTCGTCCACCTGCTCCAGTCGTCCCCAGGGCTCCGTCGCCAGGACCTGCCCTCGCGGGCGCGCCGCGAACGCCCGCCGGGCGGCCGCAGTTCCGGCGGCGAGTGTGGTCGCAACGTACGCGCCGCATGCACCCATCGAGCCGATAAATTCCCGTCGCTTCATGATCTCACTCCACCGGTCGTTCGTCGCCTCACGACTCCGACTCTTGCCGGGGCGGCGCCTCGTCGGCCGGAGATACAGGCGCGCCCTCGGCAGGAGAGGCGGGCATCCCGGCCTCCGGACCGGTCGGCGACGCCATGCCCAGTCGCTCGCGGATCCTCGGGTAGAATTGAACGAACACGTTGTCGTGGTCGGCGTTGGCCGTGTGGCAGCTGTAGCAACTCGCCTCACCCGGGATCTTGTCGGCGCTCTCCGCATCGGACCCGTAGCCGAAGAAGGCCCACCCGGTCGGATCGATGCCCTCCCGCTTCAGGTGGACCTCCATCAGGTGCAGGTCCCCCTGGTAGAAGCCGCCACGGGCCGGGTCGGCTTTGCTGACCGGCTCCGAACCGGCGAGGATGAACATGGTGCCCTCCGGGAACTCGCCGGCGTCCATGAACGCGTCATAAGCCCACGGCTGGATGTAGACCTGGAGGAACGAACCGGGCGCTTCGCCCGGCGCGAAGGTGCGCGGCTCCTCGGCGTAGGTGAGCCCCATCGAGGTACCCGCCAACACCCAGGTTTCCCAACCTTCGGGCCGGCGGAGCTGGCCGTCGGCGGTGAACTGTGGCATGTACCGTTCGTCGGCTTGCCTCTCCGCACCCTGCGTCTGTGCGCGCTGGCCGTGATCGGCCGCTCTCGCGGGCCCGCCCGGTTGGCATCCGAAGGTGGCCACCGCGACCACCGTCGCCAGGGTCCAAACCAGCGCCGCGCCACGCGTGCTCGCCGTCATGTCTCCTCTTTCTATTTTCTACGTTCACTCAGGCCGTCAGACGGTCCCGCTGTACATACGACAGCTGTCGTGGCAGTATACGACGCTTGTCGTTGAAGGGCAAGACGGGGATGCAGGATCGAGGAACAGCGAGAGAGAATTCGACTACAGCTCGATGAGGCTACCGTACGGCGACGTCACGATCGCCGGTGGGCCGGTTTCGCCCCCGGTGAGGCCGGTTTCGCCCCCCGGTCGGGCCGGTTTCGACGCTGGCGCCACGGATTGCGCGGCGGTGGTCCGCCGGACGTCGATGTCGTGGGACATCACGGCCCAGGAGGTGAGGGCCACGGTCGTCATGCTGACCTGCACGACGACGACTACAGCGGCGAGCGCGCCGCCGAGCGCCATGAGGGTGCGGCGCACCTGTCCGCGTCGTGCCGAGGGAACCGCCACCAGCCGCCGAATCCGCCGTAGCAGACATCCTTCGCCGAGCAGGCCGATGAAGGCCGGACTGGCCGGTCCGCGCAGGTGCTCCAGTTGCAGCAGGGTCTCGACGTAACGGTGTCGCCCGCGCGAACGAGGACCGGCGGCGACGTGATCGCAGCGGACCTCGCGCTCCTCGCGGATATTGCGGGAGATCCACAACGCGAACGGATTGAACACGCACAAGCAGTCGAGAGCGCGTTGGGCGAGGTTGACCGCGAAGTGGCGGCCGCGGACGTGCACCAGC
This sequence comes from uncultured Gemmatimonadota bacterium, assembly GCA_964550085.1. Taxonomy (GTDB): domain Bacteria; phylum Gemmatimonadota; class Gemmatimonadetes; order Palauibacterales; family Palauibacteraceae; genus JBFILW01. The sequence goes on along the minus strand of CAZJXR010000024.1, from coordinate 2,853 downwards.
TCGTGCGCGAGCACGTCGGCCAGTTGCTCGGTCTCGAGGACGTCGGTCATGCCGCGCGGCATGAGAACGACCGGGCGACGCCAGCCCGCCACTGCAGGGGTCGAGATCTCCTCCGACTCGCGGAGCTCGACCGGGCCTGTGACGCGAAGCTCGCTGCGCAATCGGCGCAGCAGCCCCTCGAGTTCCGGGTAGGCCGTAGCGCGCGCCCTACGCACGACTCCACCCAGCAGGCGGAGCCCGATCACCAGGCGGAGCACCGCCGCCACCACCAGCACTCCGCCGATCATCGCGAACAGCGGAATGGCGCCGGTGGCGTCGAGTGACAGGGAGCGAACGGAGCCGGGGACCGGCAGTGCCATCCGTTCCACCCAGGCCAGTGGTCCCGGAGACACCTCGGCCTTCGCATGGTGACCGAGTGCGGCACGGGCGGCCGGCACGGCGTGCCCCACGCACAGCGGAGCGTTCTCTGTCGCGAACGACTCGGAATCCCAGCACGCCGCGTGGCCACGCCACTCGGTGTCCACCAGCAGCCAGGTGCCTGCGGCCAGGGCGACGATGAGCAGGAGCGCCCCCCAGGCGGCGACGGCCCGGAGCCGGGCCATCGAGCCGGGAACGGCGCGCAGGACGAGCGCGAGAGCGCCGGCGACCAGCGCGCCCTGCCACAGGGAGTGAAACAGAGTCCAGCCGAGGATCCACCCGGTGGAGGGGTCGACCCAACTCGCGGTCCCCATCAATCCTCCAGCCGGTCCAGCAGGCGACGGATCTCGTCGATCTCCTCGCGGCGCGCCCGGCCACTGGGCAGGGCGCTTTGAAGCAGGCGCTCGATCGAGCCGTCGAACGTTCGCTTCAGGAACGATCGCGCGACGCGGCGCTCCGTCTTCTCGCGCGCGACCGCACTGCGGTAAAGATGAGCCCGGCCCTCGGCCCGCCGCTCGACGAGCCCCTTCTCGGTCATCCGTTGCAGCAGCTTGAGCACCGTGGTGTAGCCGACCGGCCAATACTCCTGGACCCGCTCGTGCAGGTCACTCACCGACTGCTCGCCGTGCCCCCACAGCTCGCGCAGGAGCTTGAGCTCCGCCTCGGAGGGGAGTGTCCCAGCGGGATCGCGCGTCATCATGGTCGACAGGGTATGACGACACACGTCGTATGTCAATCGGGCAGGAAATCCTCAGTCCAGCGCGCGCTGCGCCTCCACCTGCGCCTTCATCTCCCGGCTCAGCCGGAGGTGGTGCTCCTTGGCCTCGTCCAGGTCCCACTCGAAGGACGCGATGCTGTCCGTGACCTCGAGCAGTCCGCTGACCATCTCGTCGCGCACCGCCTGATAGTCGGCCAAGGTACGGTCGCCATCCTCGGCCACTGCCCGGGCCAAAAACTCCGCGTCACGGAGGGCGTCGGTGATGCCGTGCGCGGTGATCGGATCGCGGAAGTAGCCGGCGTCGCCGACCAGCGCCCAGCCGGGTCCCGCCGCGTGGCGCAGGAAGCCGGGTCTGCCAGCGAACGCTCGAAGCTTTCCGGGACCATCGCTTCCGGCGACACGGCTCGCCAGATCCGGCGACACGGTATCCAGCGCGTCCCGGTACAGCGCCTCCAGCCCATTCTGCCTACCGGCCTCGAACCGGCTGCCAGGAATGGAGGCAAAGACGCATGTCTCGCCCTCGTTGGTGGGGATGGATCCAACCGATGCGCCGAGGTTGTAGAACCAGTGGTATCCGTCCAGGCCGATGCCCTCCCAGTAACCGTAGATGGCGGCGGAGGCGTGAGGTTGCGTGACGTCGAACTCGACTCCGAGAATTCGCGCCACGCGCGAGCGGATGCCGTCGGCCCCGACCACCAGATCGGCTTCCACCACGGTCTCGCTGCGGTCCATGCCGGCTATCCTCGCGCCCCGGACCCGACCCTCGTCGTCCCGGACGAGGTCGACCACGGACTGGCCGTGGACGACTTCCGCGCCGGCCGCCAGCGCGGCATCCACGAGCACCGGATCCAGGACTGTCCGTCGCGGGGCATAGAGCGCACCGACGCCGTCCTGTTCCTTGATGGGGATTTCGATCGCCTCGTCGCCGTAGTGGAAGGTGGTCGTGCGGATGGCCGGCGCTCCCGATGAGCGGACGGCATCCAGCAAGCCCCATCGATGAAGCTGAAGCACCGCACCGCGCATGAGCGCGTGCGTCGACAGGGTGTCGCTTCCGCGCCGGGCCGGGTCCACGACGAGGACGCGTAAGCCTTGGCGGGCGAGGAGCATGGCGGTCGAGGCGCCGGCACAGCGCGCGCCGGCGATCACCACGTCGTATCGGGGTAGCTTGAAGCGTGGAGGCACGGGCGCTATTCCTTGGTATACGGGGCATGGTTCTCGGGCGGGTTCGGCACGGAGGGATGTATTCCCCCGCATCCGCCTGCCGCACCGCGGTGCTGCGTGACGAAGATGTCCACCGACAACCTCGGCATCAAGGAGAGCTGGCCGGGAGTCCCGGCGGAAGTTGGCCGGGGAATTCCGGCCGGGCGTAGTCGGGGGGGGGTGTCCGAATGCCCGCGCTGTTTACGCATAGGAAGATGATTCTCTTCACCTACCGACACAGTAACACAAGGAGCGAAACATGACGACGAAGGCAAAGGCCGTGGACAACGGGGTGAACGTCGGAGCGCTCTTGGAAGCGCGGGAAGCGCTGACCGCGGCACCGGAGGGGGCGAAGTTCACCTGGCGTGCGACGTGCGAGTGGGTGAACGGGACGCATAGTCGTTCCCTGGTGGAGGGCTTTTATGGGCTCGGGGACGAGCAGAAGCACAAGAGTGAGTTCGTCTTCGAGGCCGATCACCCCGAGGTCTTCGCCTCCGAGGACCACGGGGCCACGCCGG
>CAZJXR010000023.1:0-30153 GCA_964550085.1 uncultured Gemmatimonadota bacterium | reverse complement strand
GACGCTGAAGCTCGCCAACCTGCGACTCGCGTACGCCTACATGTGGGCCCACCCAGGGAAGAAGCTCCTGTTCATGGGGGGCGAGATCGGGCAGCGCGCCGAGTGGAACTTCGACGCCGAGCTCGAGTGGTCGCTCCTCGACGAGCCGGGGCACGCCGGGGTGATGGAACTGGTGCGCGAGCTGAACCGTGTGTACGCGGACGAGCCGGCGCTGCACGAGCTCGACTTCTCGCCGGAGGGCTTCGAGTGGATCGACTGTCACGATGCCGCTCGCAGCACTATCGCCTTCATCCGGTGGGCGCGGGGGTGGCAGGATCCGTTGATCGTGGTGGCCAACTTCACGCCGGTGGCAAGGGAGGATTACGTTCTGGCGCTCCCGTTCCCCGGCGACTATCGGGTTCTGTTGCGGACCGACGCGGAGCGGTTCGGGGGAGAGGGGAGCCGCCGGCCCGAGCGCATCACGGCGCGGGAAGGCCCCCACCTGGGCCGGCCGTACCGTGCCGATGTGCCGCTCCCGCCGCTTACCTGTTTGTATCTGAAACAGGTCGAGCCGCTAACCGCGGCCGAGGCGGAGCTAACTCATGTCATCGAGCAGCCGCGCGACGAACGCGAGGTACGGGCGCAACGGCAACGGACCGACGAAGAGTCCGGGCCGGCGACGACCACGGCGAACGAAGCGACCTGACCGGTCCGCGCGATCAGAACCCGTGCAGCTTTGCAGCCGGATGCCGATCACGATGCGTACAGCTGCAGCCGGGTGCCGAACGCGTCGGCGATCTCGAGTGTGCGCTGGAGATCGGGGTGTCGCACCATCACGATCCCATCGGCGACCAGCACCTGTCTCCAGTTGCGGCGCGGCGCCCCGACCGGCACCAGGTCGACGGCGCACACGTGCGGGCCATACTCGGCCATCAGCGGGCCGAGTCCGTCGATCCGGGTGATCGTCCCCTGACCCTTCGCCCGCTTGATGACAAACGCCGCGTTGTACTTCCGCTCCGCCACCTGAGAGAAACGGCCGTGGCACACCGCTTCGGCCCACCCCGAGTAGGTGTCAACGTCGGATGCGAAGTTGATCAGGTCGACGAGCCTCGCTCCGGGCGGCCGGGCGGCGATCTCGCCGAACACGGCCTCGCCGCTCGGCTTGCGGTACCACTCCATGTGCGTGTAGCCGGTACGGAAGTGGAGCGCCCGCAGCACCGCCACGCCCATTCGCCGCCCCTGCTCGAGCTCCGGCGCCCCCGCGTCCCGCACCGCGACCGTCTGTGGGCTGATCCACTCGTTCTCCTTGGCGATCAGCGCCCGTGGCCGGTAGAAGGCGATGTTGAAGTGCCGTATCTCCCCGTCGACGCAGATGCAGTCGAAGGTGAAGTCCTCGCCATCCACGAACTCCTCGACGCTGACCTCGGGCACGTGGCGGAGCAGGGGGAATGCTCGTTCCAGCTCGCCCGCCGAGTCGATTCGGTACGTGTCCGCCGACCCGGCGCCGGCGATCGGCTTGACGATGAGGGGATAACCGATCGTCTTCGCCGCGTCGCGGACTCCCTCCCGGCTGGTGGCGCTCGCGTGCCTGGGGGTGCGGATTCCGGCGCGGTCCAGCACCCGCTTCATCGCTTCCTTGTCGCGAAACGGGACCGTCTCTGCCACCGTCATGCCCGGCAGGCCGAGCATCTCGCGGATGCGGGCCGCCAGGATCATGAACGGTTCCCACAGACATTCGACGCGGTCGATCCGGGTGCGGGAGGTGAGCGCGCGCACCTGCTCCAGGATTGCCGCTTCGTCGGCCATCGAAGCGACCTGCACGTACGAAGCAAGGTGGTTCCGAGCCATCTCCGGCACTCCTGCCTGGGGCTGGTCGCCGAGCCCGATCACCCGCGCGCCCACCTGCGCGAGCCCCCGCGTGAAGTGAGGCATTTCGGCCGGAAACCCCGGCGATATCATCAACACATGCAACGGTTTGCTCGGCATTCTGTCGGTTATCCTCCGCGACTGTCGGCGATCGTCTTCAATCTCGCCTGCGCCGTCGTTCTCGTTCCTCGCGGCTCGCGTCGTCCCCGTCAGGCGAGCTCGACCCGCACCCGACTCACGATCGTTCTGAGGCCTTGCTCGACCACCGAGGTCTCGGGGTGTCTCAGTATGATGTAGCCTTCCCCCTCGTACGAGCTCGACGGCGCCTGTCCGGGGCGCGGCAGGCGCGACTCGACGATTATGTCGCCCAGCTCGCGCGCGATCTGGTCGAGGCCGTGCACGGCCTTGACCCGTCCCAGCCCCTGCCCCCGGAGATATGCCGCCCCCGCCGCGTAGGGGCGCGAACGGGGCTCGAACTCGTCGAACACCATGAGGCGCGCCCAGGCCGCGTACAGGTCGAAGTCGTGGGCGTACGAAATGAGAGTGGTGAACTGCGCTCCCGGCGGCCGGGCACCGACCTCCGATATCGCCACGCTGCCGTCGGGGCGGAGAAACCACTCCATGTGGCTGAGTCCCGTTCGGAGCCCGAGCGCCCGGAGCGCCGCGGCGGCGAAGCGACGAATCGCTCCATAGCGGGGGTGGTCGACTTCGCGGGGAAGGAGAACGCTCCACTGAATCCACGGTTCCCGGAGCACCTCCAGCGGGGCCGCCAGGTAGTGGTTGATGGAGTACCACACGAGCCGGCCGTTCAGGACGATGCTGTCGAAGGAGTGTTCCTGACCGGTGACGAATTCCTCGACCAACATGGGTCGACCGGGCGAGGGCGGCATGCTCAGCAGGCAGGAGCGCAGCGAGCTCTCGTCCTCTACCCGGAAGGTGCTCCGCGCTCCGCTCCCGGCGGGCGGCTTGACGACGAGTGGAAAGCCGACCGCCGCCGCGAACCCGCGGGCCTCCTCACCCGACGCCGCCAACAGGTGCCGCGCCGCCGGCAGGCCCGCGTCTCTCAGTACCTCCTTCATGCGCGCCTTGTCACGGAAGTTGCGCGCGCTCTCCCCACCCATGCCGGAGATTCCGAGCCGGTCACGGAGCTGGCCGAGCGGGACCTGGAGTTCTTCCAGCGTCCCGAGCAGGCGCTCCGGGGGCCCGAGTCGGCCCCGGAGGTAGTCGATCCCGTCCAGGACGGAGGCCGGATCGATCGCATCCCTTACCTGCTGATGGGCGGCGATTCGGGACCGCACTTCGGGCGCCAGCTTCTCCAGCGGGTCCTGGCTGATCAGCCCGAGGCGAACTCCGGGCAGTGCGGCTGCCGCTTTGACGAAGCGGAGGGTGGTCTCGAGGAAGAACGGGGCGACGAATACGACGGTACGCATGGTCCGCGGCGTAGGACAGGCTCCCCGGGGTGACGCCACCGGGTCGAGCTCGGCACCAATCCCGGTCGGTGAACAGGTCGCGCCTCTCCGGCCCTGCCGGAGAGGCCTGCCAATGCTACTATGAAAGGGCCGGTGGCAGAAGGGCCCGGGAGGCGCGTCCGTCCGGACGGGGCATCTGACGCCTACCCGCCGTCGGCGCTCCCCAGCCAGGCGATCGGAGCGATCCGCGATGCACGTGATCTTCGTCGAGCCGGCGTTCCCGGCCAACCAGCGCGACTTCGTGCGCGGCCTGCGCGCAGCCGGCGCCACCGTCACTGCGATCGGCGAGGCGCCGCGCGAGACCCTCGGCGAGGAGCTCGCTTCCTCGCTGCTCCACTACCATCAGGTGGGGTCGGTGTGCGATGAGGACGAGATGATCCGGGCCGTGCGCTGGATTCAATCAAAGGCGGCCGTCGACCGGCTCGAGGCCACCGTCGAGGCGCACATCATGCCGGCGGCGCGGGTGCGGGAGGCGTGCGGCATACCGGGGACGTCGGTCCGCACGGCTTTCCTGTGCCGCGACAAGCCGGCGATGAAGGAGGTGCTGCGCGCAGGAGGAGTCGCATGCGCCGAGTCGCTCGGATCCGGGTCGCCCGACGAGGTGTGGGCCTTCACCCGACGGGTCGGCTATCCGCTGATCGTGAAGCCGCGCGCGGCTGCCGGCGCGTCCGGCACCTATCGAGTGCAGAGCGACGAGGAGCTCCAGCAGGCGCTGCAGGCGACCGGAGTGGGCCGCGGCGGGCAGGTGGCGATCGAAGAGTTCATCGAGGGCCACGAAGCATTCTACGACACCCTGAGCATCGGGGGAGAGATCGTGCACGATTTCATCACCCACTACTACCCCAACGTGCTCGAGGCGATGCGAACGCGTTGGATCTCGCCGCAGTTCATCGCGACCAACCGGATCGACACGGCGCCCGAGTACCGGGAGGTGCGCGACCTCGGCCGCCGCGTCAACGCGCTGCTCGGGATCCACACGTCCGCCACCCACATGGAGTGGTTTTTCGGGCCGAAGGGGCTGAAGTTCTCCGAGATCGGCTGCCGCCCCCCGGGCGTGAGGGCATGGGATCTCTACTGTGCGGCGAACGAGATGGACCTGTACGTGGAATGGGGAATGGCGCTCGTTCACGGACGCCCCGCCCGGCGCCCGTCGCGCCGTTACGCCGCCGGCCTCATCACCCTGCGTCCCGACCGGGACGGCCACGTCGCGGGCTACGAAGGAATCGACGAGATCCAGCGAGCGTACGGTCAGTGGATTCTCGACTTCCATCTGCCGTCGCCCGGAACCCCCACGCAGCCGGTGGAGGCCGGCTACATGGCCAACGCCTGGATTCGCATGCGGCATCCCGACTACGACGAGTTGCGGGCGATGTTGAACCGGGTCGGCGAGACCGTTCAGGTGAGGGCGCATTGATGGCCCGCCGCCGCCAGCGAATCATCCTCCTCGGACCCCAGGGCCGAACCGTGACCGTGGGCGAGGTTCTGGCCGCGACCGAGCCGTCGGGTCCGATCGCCACCATCACCGCCGGGTGGCAGGAACGGGAACCCGAGGATGAGGAGCTCAAGGCGCGCCTCGGCGGTCGCTCGGTCAACCTGCGATTGTACGGGCGGGCCGAGGTCGTGATGGAGGAGGACCCGGAGCTGGCCCAGGCGCACCACGCGTTGCAGGAGTCGCTGAAGCTGCTACGGCGAGCGTACAACGCGCGACTGTCCCGTCTCATGAGCGCCTGGCGCGCGGTGCGGGAGATGGCGGGTGAGGCGGCGGTGCTGGATCCGGAGCGGGAGGCCGCCCTGGATTCGGTTCGTCGGCTCGACGAGGCTCAGTTGGCGCGCGTGAAGGATCTCAGGCAGGAGTTCGAGGAGCGCTGGACACCGCTCGAGCGACCGGCCGTGCGTCGGCAGCGACGCGAAGTCGACGAGCAGCTCTCGGCTGTGCGGACGGTGGCCATCGCGGGCGGTCACATCGCGGTTCTCCTCAATCGCCTGCGCCTGTTCGGCCTCGAGCAGCCGCTCGCGGCTCGCTCCATCGTCGCCTGGTCTGCGGGCGCCATGGCGCTGGCCGAGCGTGTCGTCCTGTTCCACGACCGCCCGCCGCAGGGCCCGGGACACGCCGAGGCGTTCGACGGCGGACTCGGATTGTACCGGGGCCTGATTCCGTTTCCGCACCCCTCGCGCCGGCTGGCGCTCGACGATCCGAATCGTCTGGGTCAGCTGGCCCGTAGGTTCGCGCCGTCTCGCTGCCTTCTGCTCGACGATGGGACGGAGATCGAGTGGACCGGCAGACGATGGAGGGGGAAGCGCGCGGCCCGGCAGCTTACCTCCGACGGGAGGTGCGAGCGTGTGGCATGAGCCGCTGAGGGCGTCGGAGGCTTTGGGCGCCCGGGCCGAGCCGGGGCCGACCGGAACGGCGGCTGCCACCGCGACCGGCGATGGCCGACTTCCGGAGGTGAGCGGACGGCCTCGGCGCCTGGCCATCGACGCGCTGATCCAGAGCCGTGACCGGAGTCAGGCACGCATCGACGCCTTCATCGCGGAGCACGACTTTCCGATCGTCGAGGGACCCGCGTGCACCTTCGTGTTTCGGGGAGCCGCGGACTCGGTGCGGCTGCGACACTGGATTTATGGTCTCCCGTCCTCGCAGCCGTTTCACGCTCTGCCGGGTACGGAGCTGTGGTATCTGACCATCGACCTCCCGGCAGGCTCACGGGTCGAGTACAAACTCGAGCTGACGGTGCGGGGGGATACGCGTTGGATCCAGGATCCGCTCAACCCGCTCCTGGCCCGCGACCCGTTCGGCGCCAACTCGGTCTGTCACGCGACGGGCTACGAGGTGCCGGCGTGGACGCAACCCGATCCGGACGTGCGACAGGGGAGCGTGGAGGAGCGATCGCTGCGCAGCACAGCGCTCGGTGGCGAGCGAATGCTGACCCTCTACCTGCCGGCGCGGTATCGCAGCTCGCGGAGCTACCCACTCCTCATTGTCCACGATGGTCCGGACTACCTGGAGTTCGCCAGCATGAAGACGGTGCTGGACAACCTGATCCACCGGCTGGAGATCCCCGGCCTGGTAGCCGCCTTCACCCATCCGGAGGAGCGCCTCGTCGAGTATGCCGACAACGCGGCACACGCCGAGTTCATCACCGCGGAGCTGGTGCCGCACCTCGAGGCGGAGCTGCCTCTTCGCGGTACCCCGGAGTCCCGGGCCGTTGTGGGCGCGAGCTTCGGAGCCGTGGCCGCCTTTTCGAACGCGGTCCGCCATCCGGGCTTCTACGGCCGTCTCCTGTTGCAGTCGGGATCGTTCGCGTTCTCCGACATCGGCGATCACGCGCGCGGTCCCCTGTTCGATCCGGTGGTCGAGCTCATGAACCGGTACCGGGCCGAGCCGATCGCGATGAGTCGGAAGGTGTTTGTGAGCTGCGGCAAGTACGAGTCGCCCATTTACGAGAACCGGTCGCTGGTTCCGGTGCTGCAGGGAACCGGCATGGACATCCGCTACGTCGAGGCGCCGGACGGTCACAACTGGGAGAACTGGCGGGACCGACTTCGCGAGGGGCTGTCGTGGCTGTTTCCCGGTCCGTTGTGGATGGTATACGAGTGAGCCGCTCGCGCGGCGGCGCCGACCCGGAAAGCAAGACCGCGCGCGAGCGACGAGAGGAGTACGCGACATGGAGAGGGTGACACGACGCATCGGGCTGTCGCTCGGGGCGGACGTCTGCTGGCCGATCGCTTACAGCGAGATAATGCGTCGGCTCGAGCTGGCGTTGCCGATCGGTCGTCAGCTCATCGGTTTCGTGGTGGAGCGGGTGACCATCGAACCGTTCGATCTCCGCCAGCCGTGCCGTTTCGACCTCGTGATCGACCGACTGACGCACTGGTATCACACCACGCGCGAATGGATCAAGAAGGCGGTGATCCTGGATGGGCTGTACGTGTTCAACAACCCGTGGAGCGTGCAGTCGATGGAGAAGCTGACATCGTACTGCGCCATGATGCGACTCGGGTTGCCGATTCCGGATACGTGGCTGGTTCCTCCCAAGGAGTACGATCCCAAGGAGGACCTTCAGGTAACGCTCGAGCGCTACGCGCGGCACTTCGACCTCGGCGAGATCGGCCGTCGGCTCGGCTATCCGATGTACATGAAGCCGTACGACGGGGGCGGCTGGCGCGGCGTGTCGCGGATCGACAACGAGGACGCTCTGCGGGCCGCCTACGAGCAGAGCGGCAAGCTGGTCATGCACCTGCAGCAGGCGGTCGATCCGCACGACATGTTCGTCCGCTGCGTGGGACTCGGGCCGCAGATCCGGATCATCCAGTACGACCCATCCGCGCCCCTGCACGATCGGTACACCATGCGGTACGGTGGCATCACCGCGGACGAGGCCGCGATGCTGAGCGACACCACGCTCACCATCAACAGCTTCTTCGGCTGGGACTTCAACTCGTGTGAGGCGCTGCGGGGCAGCGACGGAGTCTGGCACCCGATCGACTTCGCCAATCCCTGTCCCGACTCACAGGTCACATCGCTGCACTACCACTTTCCGTGGTTGATCAAGGCGAACATCCGGTGGTCCGTGTTTGCCGCCGCCACCGGACGACCGATGCGTCAGACCCTGGAGTGGGGCGAGTATTTCGATGCGGCCGCGCGCGCTGATGCGGAAGGCATGACGCTGCGCGAGCGGCTGGCCGCGTTCGCGGTCATCGCGAACCGGCGCTTCGACACCGGGCGGTTCATCGAGTTCTGCGATCGACACCTTTCGCACCTCGACGAGGTGACCGACGAGTTCTTCGGCACCGAAGCGGCGCGCGATGCGGTCCGTCAGAAAGTGGCCGTCTTGTTTCCCGCCCACGAGGTGGATCAGTTCACCGACCTGTTCTGGAACCGCATCCAGAAGTGGCGCACCCACGAGGGGGGCCGCGTGCAGTCCCTCGCGGGTTCGACCTGATGAAGCTGAACGATGGCTGGCACTCGGAGCGGCTGGGCTGCCGGGTCAACGTGGCGCGGTGGGGGACGTTCGGCACCCCGGTGCTCGTGTTTCCCACCGCCGGCGGCGACGCGGAGGAGATCGAGCGCTTCAAGGTGATCGACGTGCTGGCTCCCCTGCTCGAGGCCGGTCGCATCAAGGTGTACTCGTGCGACAGCGTGGCGGGACGGGCGATGTTGGCCCAGGAAGGGACGCCACAGAGCCGGATGCGCCTGCTGAACCTGTTTCAGAGCTTTATCTATCACGAGTTCGTTCCGGCCATCCGCACCGACTGCCGCGACGACTCGATCGAGATCATCGCCGCCGGCTCCTCGATCGGCGCCTTCAACGCCCTGGCCGTGATCTGCCGTTATCCCGACGCCTTCTCCACTGCGCTGTGCATGAGCGGCACCTACGACCTGGTGCGCTTTCTGAAGGCCACGCCGACTCGGGACTTTTACCTCGCTTCGCCGATCCACTACCTGCCGGAGATGGAGGACGAGGCCCTGGCCGCGCTGCGGAAGCGCTTTGTCCTGCTCGCATCGGGTGAGGGCAGGGCAGAGGACATCGGCGAATCATGGCGCGCGGCCGGCGTCCTCGGTGGGCGAGGAATCCCGAACCGCGTTGACTCGTGGGGCGAGGAATGGCACCACGACTGGCCGACGTGGCGCAACATGCTGGTCCGCTACCTGGATGAGATGACCGCCGGCTGATCTTCCCTCGAGGCGACGGAGTTTGAAGGCCGGGCCGTCAGGCGGTCGGCGGGTCGTCGCCGTCGGACTTCTCGCACATCGACGGCACGTAGTAGTCCCGCACATACTCCTCGAGCATGCGCCGCGCCGTGAAGCGGGTGCCGGCCACGCGCATCGCTTCCTTCATGCACGCGATCCAGCCGCGCGGGATTCCGTCGGCGTCCCGCGAATAGAACAGGGGGACCACCTCGTCCTCGACCAACCGGTAGAAGTGCTCGACGTCATGCGCGTCTGGATCCGCGTCGTCGGGGGCCCGCGGGATCGTCCACCCGTTGGGTCCGCTGAACCCCTCGGCCCACCACCCGTCGGTGGTGCTCAGTTGCGGGACGCCGTTGAGCGCCGCCTTCATTCCGCTGGTTCCGGACGCCTCTAGCGGGACGCGCGGCAGGTTGAGCCACAAATCCACGCCCTGTACGAGGTGGTGGGCCAGACGCAGTTGATAATCCTCCAGGAACGCGATACGGCCGGCGAAACGGGAGTCGTGCGCGAAACGAAACACGGTTTGCAGAACCCGCTTTCCCTCCTCGTCCGCCGGGTGGGCCTTGCCAGCGAAGATGATCTGGACCGGACGACGCGGATCGGTCAGTATGCGGAGCAGGCGCTCCTCGTCGCGGAAGATCAGGGCGGCCCGCTTGTAGGTCGCGAAACGCCGGGCGAAACCGATGGTCAGCGTGTCGGGATTGTGCAGAATGCCGGCCCCGACCATGTGCCCCGCGTCCGACCACTCGTCCCGCCACCGGTGGCGCGCTTCCTCGCGAACGAAGTCGAGCAGAATGCGCTGCAAGTCGCGATGCGCGCTCCACAGCGCTTTTTCATCGAGCTCCAGGATGCGATCCCAGAACGCCGCATCGTCGACCCGCCCGCCCCAGTCGGGGCCGAAGTGTTCGTCCAGCAACCGCATGATCGTCGGCGCCATCCAGGTGGCGAGGTGTACGCCGTTGGTGACGTGACCGATCGGCACCTGCTCGATGGACCGCCCCGGCCACAGTGCGGCCCAGATCTCGCGCGCTTCCTCGCCGTGGATCGCGGACACGCCGTTCACCTTGTGGGAGAGCCGGATGGCGGTCGCCGTCATGTGGAACATTCCGCCATCGTGCGCGGGATCGAGCCCGAGCTTCAGGAATTGCTCGCGATCGACGCCGATCTCCTCCCACACCGGTCCGGTGCACTCGACAATCTGGGCGTGAGAGAAGCTGTCATGCCCGGCCGGTACGGGGGTGTGCGTGGTGAAGATCGTGCTGGCTCGTACTCCCCGCGTGGCCTCCGCCACCGACTCGCCTCGCTCCACCCGCTCTCGGAGTCGCTCGACCATCATGAACGCGGCGTGACCCTCGTTCGCATGCCACACGGAAGGGTGCACGTCGAGGGCGCGGAGCACGCGGACGCCGCCCACCCCGAGCACCCACTCCTGCCGCAGGCGCAGCTCGGCACCCCCGGCGTAAAGTTTGTGCGACAGCTCCCGATCGGCAGGGTGGTTCTGCTCCACGTCCGTGTCGAGCAGCAGAATGGTGACGCGACCGACTTTCATCCGCCACACCGCGATTCGCACCGGCCGCCCGGCTGTCATCACCCGGGCCAGGAAGGGCGAACGACGCGGGCCGAACACCGGTTCGAGGGGAGAGTTGTCGGCGTCGAAAGCTTCGTCGATCGCCTCCTGCCAGCCGTCCAGCCTCAGCGCCTGATCGAAGTAGCCTCGCGTGTAGAACAGCCCCACACCGATCAGAGGCACACCGAGATCGGAGGCCGCCTTGCAGTGATCGCCGGCCAGTACGCCGAGGCCGCCCGAATAGATCGGGACCGAGTCGTGCAGCGCGAACTCGGCGCAGAAGTAGGCGATCGGCCCCGGGTGGAGATCGGGATAGGTGCGCGCGAACCAGGTGTGGGCGCTGGATCCGGTGCGGCCGATGACCTCCGCTGCCCGGTCGTAGAGGGCAAGAAACTCGGGGTTCTCGGCCAGCGACGCCAGCCGATCAGGGTCGACCGAGCGCAGAAGGGCGATCGGATTGTAGCGGGACGAGGCCCACAGAATCGGATCGATCGCCCGAAAAACGGCACGGGCCTCGCGGCTCCAGCTCCACGACAGATCCGCAGCCATGTCGCCGAGACCCGCGATTCGCGGCGGGAAACGCGACCCTCCGGCGCGGGGCTCTCGTCGCTTCTTCATGCGGCTTTAGCGACCTGCTTAAACTGCTCTCGATGGTGTGAGGCGTCGCGCATGGTTCCGGGGTTGTTTCGCTCTGGACGCGAAAAAGCGACGACCAGGGGCCGGTCCGAGTAACCCGACACGGCGGCCCTCGAATCGCGCACCATTCTGGACGGAGCGTGCGTGGCCGGCAAGGTGGTAGCCATTGGTCGCGCTCTCGGACCCCGGGTATATTCAGGCCCGTCGCCGGGATACACCACACGTGTCCCGTTGCAGTCGTGGATCGGATCCGGCGGAGGTATGGCCGGAGCGAGGTCCGAGTGACGTCCCAACCGGAACAGGCGCGGCGGAATCGACGCGTGACCACGCGCGAGCTGGTCGCCATGAAGCAGCGCGGTGAGAAGATCGCGGCCCTGACCTGCTATGATTACCTGTTTGCGGGCATGTTCGAGTCGTCGGCGATCGACGTGGTGCTGGTGGGAGACTCTCTCGGGCAGGTGGTGCTGGGATACGATTCGACCATCCCGGTCACGGTGGATGAGATGATCCACCACGCGTCGGCCGTGCGGCGGGGCTTGCGCGGTCCCCTGCTGGTCATCGACATGCCCTTTCTCAGCTACCAGGTGAGTGCTGAGCAGGCGCTGGCGAACGGCGGTCGGATGATCAAGGAGAGTGGAGCCGAGGCGTTGAAGCTGGAAGGAGGAGATTCGAAAACCGTGGCGACGGTCAGCGCCCTGGTGACGGCGGGCGTGCCGGTCATGGGCCATCTCGGCCTTACGCCGCAGTCGGTCCACCAGTTCGGCGGCTACGGGCTGCGCGGTCGTGATCCGGCGGAGGCGGAGCGGATCGTGAAGCAGGCCGGCGCCCTCCAGGAGGCGGGCTGCTTCAGTATCGTGCTCGAGATGCTCCCAACCTCCCTGGCCGGCCGTGTCACAGAGTCGCTGCACATACCGACGATCGGCATCGGTGCGGGGCCGCTGTGCGACGGTCAGGTCCTGGTGCTCCACGACATGCTCGGACTGAACGACTCGTTTCAACCTCGTTTCCTGCGCCGTTTCGCGTCGCTCGCCGCGTCCGCCCGCCAGGCGATCGCGGACTTCGCCGCCTCGGTCAAAGCCGGGGACTATCCGACCGCCGACGAGAGCTATGAGGAGTAGCCGTGAGGAGTGAAGCGACGTCGGCCATGCGCTCGACCCGAGAGCCGCTGGTGGAGGCCCGTGTAGTCGACACGGTCGAAGTGATGCGGGCCTGGAGCGCCGAGCGCGACGCGGCCGGTCTGCGCATCGGTTTCGTGCCCACCATGGGCTCGTTGCACGAAGGCCACTTGAGCCTGGTCGATCGTGCGCGCGCCCTCAGCGACGTTGTCGTCCTTTCCGTGTTCGTGAACCCGGCGCAGTTCGGCCCGGGGGAGGACTTCGAACGCTACCCGCGCGATCTCGAGCGGGATCATCGATTGGCGTCCGAGCGCGGTGTCGACCTCGTGTTCGCACCACCCGCGACCGAGATGTATCCGGCGGAGCAGACGATCTGGGTCGAGCCTGGTCCGCTGGCCGATCGCCTGTGCGGAGCGAGCCGACCCGGCCACTTCCGCGGGGTGTTGACTGTGGTCCTCAAGCTATTCGAGATCGTCCGCCCCCGGATCGCGGTCTTCGGCCGCAAAGACTTCCAGCAGGCGGTCCTCGTTCGCCGCATGGTGCGGGAACTCGCCCTGCCCGTCGAGGTAGACGTGGCGCCGACCGTTCGGGAGGCGGATGGTCTCGCCCTCAGCTCGCGAAACGCGTACCTGAGTCGTGAGGAGCGGCGAGCCGCACTCTCGCTGCCGAGCGCGATCGCGCGAGCCCGGAACGCGTTCGCGGCTGGCGAGAGATCGGCGCAGCGACTGATCGCCGGAGCGCGGGCCGCGATCGAAGCCACGGGTGCTCGCGTCGACTACGTGGAGATCGTGACTCCGACCGACCTGGCGCCCGTCACGCAGGCGACGGCGGACGCCGTATGCGCCGTCTCGGCGTGGGTCGGATCGACGCGCCTCATCGACAACGGTGCGCTCGGAGGCGATGTGAATTAGGATTCCAGCGCGCGGACGGGTGGTGGCGGTGCACGAAGCAGGCGCTGACAGAAAGCGACAGGAGCACATAGAATGCGAAGGGTTCTCCTCAAATCGAAGATTCACCGCGCCACCCTGACCGGGGCGCATCTCGAATACGAAGGCTCGGTCCAGATCGACACCGACCTCATGGCGGCCGCCAATTTAGTCCCGTTCGAAAAGGTCCAGGTGGCAAACTTCTCGACCGGCGCGCGTCTGGAGACGTATGTGATCGAGGGGGAGGCAGGGAGCGGGCAGGTGCTGCTCAACGGGCCCGCGGCCCGCCTCGGACGCCGGGGCGACCAGGTCATGATCGCCAGCTACGCCTCGTACGAAGCGGCGGAAGTCGCCGGCCACCAGCCGACGATCGTGCTGGTCGATGGGGACAACCGGCCGGTGGGTCCCCGGCTGCGGACGGGACGCTCGGGTTTTTCGGCCACCCGCTGAGGCGTCGCAGTCGGCGCCCGAATGGCCCCTGGCGGCGGCTTGAAACGAGCGACGGAGCTCCATCCGCTCGTTCTCGCCGCCGGCCGTGACGACGCCCTCCCGCCGTGGGCGTGCTGCACTCCCGGGCGGCAGGAACACAGCCAGCGGGTAGCGGCGCTGATGTCCGAATGGGCGACAGCGCTCGGGAGATCGGAGCCCGACCAATTGCGGTGGCGGGCAGCCGCGATACTCCACGATGCCCTCCGTGATGCGGAACCAAGCGAGCTCGTCCCTATCGTCGACCTCAAATGGCCGCCCGGACTGCTGCACGGACCCGCCTGTGCGGAGCGACTCCGGGGGGAAGGGGTGGATGACGACGATATACTGGATGCGATCGCCTTTCACACCGTGGGGCATCCTCGCCTGACCGAGCTCGGCCGCCACCTGTACATGGCCGACTTCCTAGAGCCCGGGCGCCGTTTTCTTCGCGAGGAGCGAGCCGCCCTGCGCGCGCGGGTCCCGCGTGAGACCGAGGCGGTGGTGCGCCGGGTAGCCGCGCTCCGGATCGGCCAGCGCCTCGACCGACACGACCGGATCCCGGCCGAGAGCGTCGAGTTCTGGAATCGCTTGGTCGAAGAAGCGTGAGATCACGGTTGCAGCTCCTGCTGACGGTGGTCGTGCTGCTGGTGACCGGCGCGCTCATCGGCTCCTTTCTGCTCGAGTGGAGACACACACCCCTCGAGGTGCCGCCGGGCCCCGACGCCTTTCGCGGAACACCCCTGCTGCCCGAGAACGCCGAGGCTCGTGTCCGCGTCGAGGTTCTCAACGGTGCCGGTACCCGCGGCGCCGCGGAGCGGGTGGCCTCACGCCTGCGCGCGATGGGGTTCGACGTCGTGTACTTCGGAAACGCGGACCGCTTCGATGTCTCGGTCACCCACGTTCTCGATCGCTCGGGACGGCCCGTGGCGGCCGGAGCGTTGGCCGACTCGCTCGGAATCGGCCACTTCTCGGTCGATCTGGATCCGGAGCTCCACCTCGATGCGACGGTCGTGCTGGGGTCCGACTGGGAAGCGCTGCTGGCGCCGCAGGGGCCGCCACCGGAGGACGAGAGGCGTCGTCCGGGCGGTTCTTGATGCGTCAATCGCCGGCTCGCGCGAGCCGGAGCTGGCCGCATGCGGCCGCGATGTCCCGTCCCCGCGGCGAGCGGATACCCGCCTGGACGCCGCGCCGGTGCAGGGCCTCCGCGAACGCGGCCACGCGCGCAGGATGGCTCGGTCGCCATGCGATGGCCGGGATCGGGTTGAACGGGATGAGGTTGATGTAGCACAGCAGCCCGCTTACCAGATCGGCCAGCGACTCTGCCAGGCCGAGGTCGTCGTTCACGCCCTCGATCATGGTGTACTCGAAACTCACCCGACGTCTCTTTCCGGAGGCAAAATCCCGAACCGCTTCCATCAGCATCCGCAGGGGATAGCGGCGTTCGACCGGAACCAGCTGGCGCCGCAGTTCGTGGGTCGGCGCGTGCAGCGAGACGGCGAGCGCGAACGGCTCGGGGCGGGCGGCGAGGGCCCGGATTCCCGGCACCAATCCGACGGTCGAGACCGTTATCCGGCGGGCGCCGATCTCGAATCCACGGTGCAGCACGTCTAGCGCTGTCCCGAGCGCCTCGAGGTTGGCGAACGGCTCGCCCATGCCCATGAACACGACGTTGGTGATCGGTCGATCGAAACGGGCGCGGGCGATGCGAGCCGAGTCGCGGTACTGGGCGACGATCTCGGCCGGGCGGAGGTGACGACGAAAGCCGAAGTAGCCGGTCGCGCAGAAGTGACAACCAAGAGCGCAACCCACTTGCGACGAGATGCACAGGGTGATGCGCGAGGGAGTCGGGATGAGGACCGACTCGACCATCTCGCCGTCGGTCAAACCCCACAGCTGTTTCACCGTCCCGTCGACGGACGCGGCTTCGTAAACGACCTCCGCCGCCGTGAGCGAGAAGGCGTCTGCGAGCTCCCGTCGCAACGACAGGGGCAGGTTGGTCATCTCATCGAAGCGTTCCACGTTGCGCTGGAACACCCACTCCAGCGTCTGTCCGACGCGGTAGCCCGGAGCTCCGATCGACTCGAGGAACTGGTCGAGCATCCGGCGAGCCTGTTCGGGAGGCACGTCGAGCAGCTCCCGTGGCGGCCCGGGAGGGGCGGGTCGGGAGGCCGTCGGCCCGACGTCGGATGGCGAGGATCGGGTCACGGTGACGTCCGTTTTTCCTTGCTGGCCTCCGGCACCGCCGGTATAGTTACAGGCCGTTCTACCGGACACACAGACGCCCGCTCCTCCGACGCTTGAGCTCTGCCAACACGAGTCCGAACGATCAACATCTGCTTTCCGGATTGCTGGCCCCGGACAGAGTACGCATCCCGCTTCGTTCGCGCGACAAGGCTGGCTTGATCGCCGAACTGGCTGCCCTGATCGCGGTGACCAGCGGGGTAGGGGGAGAGACCGACGCGATTCGCCGGGCAGTGGAGGAGCGCGAATCCGTATTGAGTACCGGGATCGGCGGCGGGGTAGCGATCCCGCACGGGAAGTCGGGGGTAGTGGATGCGCTCGTGCTGGCGGCCGGGGTCACCTCGGAGCCGGTCGACTTCGAAGCACTGGACGGAGAACCCGTACGGATCGTGATGATGCTGGTGGGTCCCGAGTCGGCCGCCGCCCTGCATGTGAAGGCGCTGAGTCGGATCAGTCGGGTCCTGCGCCAGGACGAGGTCAAGGAGGCGCTCATCAGGGCGGCGACGCCGGAGGAGTTCCTGGCCGTCGTCCGGGTAGCGGAGTCTCCTTGAGCTCTCGGCTGAAGATCTGGTGGGCGCCGGCAGCGTGGGCAATCGTCATCCTCACGGCGACCACGCTGCGCCTGCCGAGCCCCGTATCGGGGACGGATGAGCTGCTGGACAAGCTCGCTCATTTTCTGATGTACGCCGGGTTGGGCTTCCTCGTTTACCGGGCCCTGCGCAAGAGCGGACGACCGCGGCTGCGGTCGGTGGTCGTTCTGTTCATCGGCGGTCTCGCGTTCGCCGCCGTCGATGAGCTGCATCAGGAGCTGGTGCCGACACGAGTTCCCTCCCTCGGCGATTGGCTTGCCGACGCGACCGGCCTGGCGGCCGGACTGACCTTGGGCTCGGTTGCCCTGGGGAGACGCAGCCGCGAGCCGGATGCGTCGATGGAACCGTGACGGAAAACGCTCCGCCGCCTCAGGCCCGCCACCCGACCACGCTCCGCGATTCCATGTGCGGTGCGATCACCGCCGAGTGGATCGGGAGGCGAGCGCGTCTTTCGGGTTGGGTGCACCGACGTCGCGACCTCGGTGCCGTCGTGTTCGTCGAGCTCCGCGACCGATCGGGAATCGTGCAGCTCGCCTTCGGTCCGGATTGGACTCCTCCCGATGTTCTCGAGGCCGCGGCTGGCCTCAAATCAGAGGACGTGGTCGCGGTGGGCGGGGAGGTGAACGCGCGGCCGCCGGAGGCGATCAATCCCGACGTTCCGACCGGTGCGATCGAGCTTCGGGCGACCGAGCTACGCCGCCTGGCAGTCGCCGACCCGCTCCCGATTCAAGTGGCGATTCCGCCCGACGACGAGCTGCCGGCTGAAGAGCTGCGCCTCCGCTACCGCTACTTGGATCTCCGCCGGCCGCAGATGATGCGCCACTTCGAGATCCGGCACCGGGCAACTGCCGCGGCCAGAGCGGCGTTGTCCGCCGAGGGCTTTCTCGAGATCGAGACGCCGCTGCTCACCCGTCCGACGCCCGAGGGGGCTCGCGATTACGTGGTTCCGAGCCGAATCCATCGGGGCGAGTTCTACGCCCTCCCACAGTCGCCGCAGCTCTACAAGCAGCTGCTGATGGCGGCGGGCTTCGACCGGTATTTTCAGATCGCACGTTGCCTCCGGGACGAGGATCTGCGCGCCGACCGGCAGCCGGAGTTCACGCAGGTCGACGGGGAGATGTCCTTCGTCGAGGAGGACGACGTGTTCGGTGTCGTCGAGCGGATGCTGGCTCGGATGTGGTCGGAGGCCGTGGGCGTCGAGGCGCCGCTGCCCTTCCCGCGCCTCACCTGGGCCGAGGCGGTGGAGCGATACGGATCCGACAAGCCGGACCTTCGGGTATCGTGGGAGATTCGCGATTTCACCGACCTGCTACGGGGTATCGGCTTCGGGATCTTCGACACGGCCGTCGCCGCCGGCGGACGGATCCGGGGCTTCGTCGCGACGGGCGGCGGTTCGCTTTCGCGTGCACGGCTGGATGTCCTCGACGAGGCGGCACGGGCAGCCGGTGCCAGGGGCATGCTGTGGACCAAGCGCACCGCCACGGGGTGGTCGGGCGGGCCGGCGAGATACCTGACCGAGGCGACTGGCAATCGGCTGCGCGACGAATTCGGGGTCGTGGAGGGGGACCTGCTGGTGATGGTGGCGGGCCCGGATGCGGAGACGACACCGGCGCTCGGCGCCTTGCGCCTGACGACCGCCGCGGAGCTCGGTGCGCTGGACCCGGGAGCCCACCACTGGCTGTGGGTAACCGAGTTCCCGCTTTTCGAGGCGGATCCCGACACCGGCGAGCCGGTTCCGTCTCACCATCCGTTTACCATGCCGGCCGTGACGGATCTGGATCTGCTGCGCGAGCGCCCGCTCGCGGTGAAGGCACGCGCGTACGACGTGGTGTATAACGGTTCGGAGATATGCAGCGGCAGCATCCGAGTGCACGATCCTCGGCTCCAGGAGGCGATCCTCGCCGTGCTCGGCTTCTCCGCGCGCGAGGCGCGGGAACGGTTCGGCTTCCTGCTGGAGGCGTTCCGGTACGGGACTCCGCCCCACGGCGGTTTCGCAGTCGGTCTCGACCGGGTAGTGACCCGTATGCTGGGTGCGGCGTCGCTTCGAGAGGTGATTGCGTTCCCGAAGACCACCGCCGCGCGCGGCCTGATGGAGGGCACACCGGCTCCGCTCGAGGCGACGGAGCTTGACGTGTTCGGACTCCAGCGCCGATCATCATAGCCGGCGGCCGGCGGATCGCGGCCGGTCGCCAGGCCTCCTGACAGGGGGTGGAGTGGCGCGGACGAAGGGGACGGCCTCACGCGGACAAGGAGACGGGCCCCGGGTGAACAGCACATCCTTGGACACGCCACTCGTGCAGCGTCGCCTGCCGGCCGATGGTGCAGATCAGCTCCTGCTGGCGGGCGTTAACGACGCGTTGCTGGCCGAGCTCGCACGCCTCGGCGGCGTGCGCGTCGTCCTTCGCAACGACCAGGTCGTACTGTCGGGCGCGGCCGACGCGGTCGAACTGGCTCTCCCGGTGGCGCGCCGGATGATCGAGCGCGCGCGGTTGCGGCAACCATTCGACGTCGCAGATGTCGAACGCTTCTTCGACGAGTCGGCTGGCGAAGGAGGGAAGGCCGAGTCCGGCGACGACCATTCCATCATCCTGCCGGGCGTGCACAAGGTGATCCGCCCCAAGTCCGAGGGTCAGCTCCTCTACCTGCGGGCGATCCGGGGCAATGACATCTCGGTGGGCATCGGACCAGCCGGCACCGGGAAGACCTATCTGGCCGTGGCCATGGCCGTGGATGCCCTGTATCGAAAGCGGATCCGCCGCATCATTCTCACCCGTCCGGCGGTCGAAGCCGGGGAAGCGCTCGGCTTCCTGCCCGGCGACATCCGCGAGAAGGTCGACCCCTACCTCCGCCCACTGTACGACGCACTGGAAGACATGATGCCGATCGAGCGCGTGCACCGTGCGATCCAGGATCACATCATCGAGGTAGCGCCGCTCGCCTACATGCGCGGACGCACCCTGTCCGACGCTTTTCTGATTCTGGACGAGGCCCAGAATGCGACCACCGCTCAGATGAAGATGTTCCTTACCCGCCTCGGGTTGAACTCCAAGACGGTGATTACCGGGGACAAGACGCAGATCGATCTGGCGCGTCGCGAGGACTCCGGTTTGCTGGAGATCGAGCGCATCCTGCGCCACGTGGATGGGATCGCCTTCTCGTACCTCGATGACACGGACGTCGTTCGGCACCGGCTGGTGAAAGACATCATCAAAGCGTACGCCCGGGACGAGGAACGACCCTCGACATGAACCCACGGTTGAGCGGCGGATGGAGGGACACGCTGCGCGGCCTCGGGCGCGACCCCGGCACGAGCCGTCAGCGCACCCTCGTGCACCACGGCTTCCGGGCCTTGATCATCCTGGCCATCGCCGGCACGCTTCCGATGCTCTTCCCGCGAGCCCCGCTCCCGGATCTGATCTCGGTCGAAGAGGGTGCGGTAGCCGATCAGGACGTGATCGCCAGCATCTCCTTCACGGTCACCAAGTCGAGAGAACAGCTCCAGCGTGAGCAGCGGGCAGCCGAACAGGCTGTGGCGCCGGTTTTCGTGCTCGACCGGACCGCGGCCGACAGCTCGGTCGCTCGTGTGCGGGGCTTCTTCGTCCGACTCGACTCCGCCTTCGCCGCCCCTGGCGCGGTGCCGGAAGAGGCGGTCGCCAGCACGCTGGCCGCGTTCGGCCTGTCGGCCACGCCGGAGCAGGTAGAGTACTTGTTGAGTCCGGCGCGGCGGCAGGGGCTGCGTGCGGCTCTCGAGGACGCGTTTGCCACCCTCCTCCGGCGCGGCGTGGCCGATGGGACCGACCTCGAGAACCTCACCAGCGGACAGGTCGTGGTCACCGACGCGGAGGGGGCTCGCAGGCTGCTGCCCCGAGACTCCCTGGTCACGATGGGTCGGTTCTACGCCCAGGCGGCCCGACAGGCGTCCGAGGGTGCGCCGATCGAGGGCGTGAACCTGTTCCAGACGCTTCTCATCCGCTTCGCGGCGCCGAGTCTCGTGCTCGACCGAGCGGCGACACTTGCCGCCCGCGAACAGGCGCGGAGCGCCGTCCAGCCCACCACCGGCGTGGTTCTCAAGGGCGAGCGTATCGTGACCGCGCACGAGCGGGTGGGCCGCGAGGAGGTGGAGAGGCTGCAGGCCTACCGCGGCGCGCTCCTGGATCAGGGACTGGGGAGCGAGGGCGCGAACCTGATCGGGTACGCCGGCGCCATGCTGTACGCGCTCATCCCGCTTGCACTGCTCGCCATCGCCGTGCACTTCTTCTGGCCAGGGGTATACACCGACGTGCGCGGCTTTCTCATCGTCGTCCTGCTGGCGCCACTCATCCTGGGTGTCGCCAGTGCGATCGCGCGCACCGCCGATCCGGCATCGATGGTCACCCTGGTGCCGATCGCGATCGCCGGGCTGCTGGTCGCGGCCCTGTACGATGGTCTGCTCGCCCTGCTGGTCGTGCTGGCGATCGCCATGCTGACTGCCGGTCAGCCGCCGTTCGCCGGGCTCTCCGCCTTTGTCCTTTTGCTGAGTGCGGGAGCGGCGGCGGCGCTGGGTGTGCGCGGCATCCGGCGACGGGCACAGAGCTGGATGCTGATCGCGATCATCACCGGCGCCTACCTGCTCGCCGGTCTCGCCCTCATCATGCTCCGGATGGAGCCGCCCACCGCGATCATCTCGATCCTGCTGTGGGGAGCCCTGAGCGCCATCGCATCCACGGTGCTGGTGGTGGCGGCGCTGGTCCCGGCCATGGAGAGCCTGACTGGAATCAGCACGGATCAGACACTGCTCGAGCTCACGGACCTCAACCGCCCACTGCTCCGTCAGTTATCCCGAAAAGCGCCGGGCACCTACGCCCACTCGATCGCGGTCGGTAACCTGGCGGAGGCTGCCTGCCTGGCGGTGGACGCCAATGCGCTCCTGGCGCGGGCCGGCTGCTACTACCACGACATCGGAAAGATGTCGCAGCCGCAGTTCTTCATCGAGAATCAGCCGAAGGGTCGCAATCCCCACGACAAGCTCTCCCCGTCGCGCAGCGCTGCCGTCATCCGCGAGCACGTCCGTGAGGGATTGCGCATGGCGTCCGAAGCGGGCCTGCCGAGAGCGATCAAGGATTTCATCGCCGAACACCACGGAACGATGACCATCGCCTTCTTCCTCGAGCGGGCACGCCAGCAAGAGCCGGAGCTCGACCTCAATCCGAGTGATTTCGCCTATTCGGGCCCGAAGCCGCAGAGCCGCGAGACGGCGATCGCCATGCTGGCGGATGGAACCGAGTCCGCGACGCGCGTGCTCCTCGACCCCTCTCCGGACCGCATCCGAGCGGTGATCGATGGAATCATCCGCTCGCGGCTGGAGGAGGGACAGCTCGACCAGTGCCCGCTCACTCTGCGCGACCTCGATCTCATCAAGGCACAGTTCGCTCGCGTGTTGATGGGCATGTATCACCACCGGATCGAGTATCCATCCGGCGTGCGGGCAGCCAACGGTGATTCAGCGGAGGGCAACGGTCCGCAGCCGGCCGTCGCTTCGGAGCTGTCGCGGAGAGACGTCAGCCGTTCAGTCGGATAGAGCTCCCGGGTCGCTCCCCGCCTCATGCGGCTCCACATCAACCGGCTCGAAGAGTGGGAGGAGGTCGCCGACTGCCGGCCCTCGATCCGGGAT
Source organism: uncultured Gemmatimonadota bacterium (assembly GCA_964550085.1). Lineage (GTDB taxonomy): Bacteria > Gemmatimonadota > Gemmatimonadetes > Palauibacterales > Palauibacteraceae > JBFILW01. Next base: position 7,954 of record CAZJXR010000023.1, on the reverse strand, counting down.
GCGGTGCGCCTCGCGCTCGAAACGGCCGCCTCCCCGCTCCCCGGCGAGATCTCCATCACCTTCGTGAGCGAAGAGGAGATCCGGGAACTGAACCGACGTTTCCTGGATCGCGACGAGGTCACCGATGTGCTGGCCTTCGAGCTCGGCGATGGGGGACGGCTGCTGGGCGACGTGTACGTGTGTCCGCCGGTGGCCGCACGGGCCGCCACGGAGGCGGGCATTCCGCTGCGAACCGAGCTCATCCGCCTCGTCATCCACGGAACGCTCCACCTTCTCGGCCACGACCATCCCGAAGGGGAGGATCGTTGGAGCTCGCCGATGTTCTTGCTCCAGGAACGCCTGGTCGCGCAGCTGTCGTGAGCGGGCGCGCCGCACGACGCATGAGCAGGGCGCGCCGGACGACCCGGAAGCGTAGCTTGCGGGCCGAGAGGACCGGCCGGCCGACCGGGGAGACCGGCTAGCGGGCCACCCGGATCCGGACGAGGTGTGATGAGCGAACGCGCGGCATCCATCGAGCGGGCACTCGACGAATTGCGGCGACTGCTGGACGAAGGGCAGGCCGACGCGGTGCGCGAGTACGCCGCCGGGCTGCACCCGAGTGATATCGCGGACCTGATCGAGCACCTCGACGAGGCCCACCGCATCCGGCTGATCGAACTGCTGCCCACCTCCAGCGCCGCCGGGGCCCTGGCCGCGATCGAGGAGGTGCAGCGTCCCGGCGAACTGCTCGCCCGCCTCCCGGCGCCACGGGCGGCAGCCATCATCGACGAGCTGGCCGACGACGACGCCGCCGATCTCATCGGTACCCTGCCGCCCGAGGAACAGTCCCGCCTCCTCGCATTCGCCCGCGATTCGACCGACATCGAGGAACTGCTTCATTACCCCGAAGACTCGGCCGGCGGGATCATGACGAGAGAGGTCGTCTCGCTCCCGATCGGACTGACGGCAGAAGAGGCGCTGCGCGAGATCCGGCGGCAAGCAAGCGGCGTGCAGGATTTCTACACCATCTTCGTCGTGCACCCAGATCGGCGGCTGCGAGGCGTGGTTTCGCTGGTCGATCTGGTCCTGGCGCCGCCCGACACGCCGATCGCGACGCTCGTCCAGGAGCCCCCCGCCGTCGTTTCGGTGCTGGCGGACCAGGAGGAGGTCGGTCGCACTCTCGCCCACTACAACCTGGCATCGATCGGCGTCGTCGACGCCCGCCAGCGGTTGGTGGGTCGCATCACGTTCGACGATGTAATCGACGTGCTCGAGGCGGAGACGACCGAAGACCTGCTCCGCTTCGCGGCCGTGTCGGACGAAGAGGAGGTGCAGGGATCGGTATCGGACGCCGTCCGCAGCCGGCTGCCGTGGCTGGTGGTGAACCTGGCCACGGCGACCCTGGCCGGGCTGGTCGTGTACATGTTTCAGGGCACGATCGAACGCTTCGTGGTTCTCGCCGCGGTCATGCCGGTCGTGGCCGGCATGGGTGGCAACGCCGGCACCCAGGCGCTGGCGGTGACCGTCCGCCGCATTGCTCTCGACGACGAGGGTCTGGCCAATCGATGGGGGGTGGTCGGCAAGGAGATCCTGGTGGGGCTGTTCAACGGGCTGGCGGTCGGGGCGATCAGCGCCGGCCTCGGAATCCTGATCGGCATCGGCCCCGTGTTCGGCCTCATCGTGCTCCTCGCCATGTGGGGCAACCTGATCGTCGCATCCTTCAGTGGTGCGTTTTTTCCGATTGTTCTCGAGAGCATCGGGATCGACCCGGCGGTCGCATCGTCGGTGATCGTCACCGCCTTCACGGACGTGGTCGGGTTCTTCCTCCTCCTCGGCCTCGCCTCAGCCGTCCTGCTGTAACGACCGGTCGGAGGCACCTTCCGGATGGGAGCGGGTATGCGGGGCGAACAGCGCCGATGATGAAACGAGCTGCGATCGTCCTGGCGGTGGGCGAGCTGGTGACCGCGTGTGGCGACGACACCGGTCCGAGCGGACCACCGCCTCCCCCGGTGGAATCCCAGATCCTGATCCTGCTCAGCGGTGACGGGCAGATCGCCGGTACCGATGGTAAGCTGGCCGCTCCGCTGGTGGCGCGCGTCCAGACCCAGAACGGTGCGTCCGTCGCCGGGGTCGGGGTCAGCTGGACAATCACGGCGGCGCCCGGCTCCGGAGCGCGGCTGATCGCGCCGGAGAAGGTCTCTGGCGGTGACGGCACCGCGTCCGCCGGCCTGCGGCTCGGCGATACTCCCGGCGCCTACCGGGTGGCGGCGTGGATCACTCCCAGCGATTCGGTCCACTTCCGGGCGACGGCCGAGGAGCGGGTAGCGGCCGGCATCGTGATCGCCTCGGGCGATGCGCAGGCGGGATCGGTCGGCCAGCTTTTGCCCGCGCCCCTGGTCGTCCGAGTCGACGATCAGTTCGGCGATGCGGTGGCCGGGGCCCGGGTGGACTTCGAGCTGTCGCGAGGTTTGTCGGGGTCGCCTTCGCTGAGCGCCACCATCGAGGTCACCGACGCGAACGGCTCGGCGGCGACCAGCCTTACCCTCGGAGACAAGAACGGCACCTACGGCGTGCGGGCAATCGCCGCCGGCGACACGGTCGGCTTCATCGCCACCGCTTCCGGCGGCTCGCAGGATCTGATCGGCGTCTCGGCGGTCTCGCCCGATCCGGTGACCGAGGGGACGGTGGCCACCATCGACGGGGTCGGGTTCAGCGCCACTCCGTCCGAAAACCGGGTGTCCTTCGATGGCGTACCCGCCACCGTGCAATCGGCGACCACCACGCAGCTGTCCGTTCTGGTGCCCGATTTCACCGCCCTCAACCGGTGCCTGCCCCGCCGCAGCGTGACCGTCCAGGTCGTACTCGGTCCGGATTCGGCGGCCCCGGTCAGCGCCGGGGTGGTGCCGAGGACTCCGCCGCTCGCGCTGGCGCCGGGAGAGGATGTCGTGCTGGCGGGCCCGGCCGGCGTCGACTGCGTTCAGCTTCCCGCCCACCCGGCCGGGGCCGAATACGAGCTGGTGGCGAGCCCGGTGCCAACGATCGGTGACGTGCCGCTGTCCCTCTCCGTCAATGGCCGTTCTGCGGTGGCGCCCTCGGTCACGCAGCTGCCCTCCCCGGTCGCGGGCGGCCCCGCGCCGGGCGCCTCGATTCCGGCCGGACCCGCTTCTTCACGGCAACCGCAGTACGAGTTGGACGGCCGATTGCGGGCGCTCGAGCACGGATTGCGAAACCGGATCCGCGCCCGCAGTGCGGCCACCTTCGCTCTCCGCGCGGTCGCCGCGCCTCCGGCCATCGGCGACACGGTGGAGTTCCTCAACTCCTGCTTTTCCGGCCGCATCACGGCCGTGGTGCGGAGCGTGGGTGTCAACGCCGCCGTGCTCGAGGACACGGTGGCCACGGGCGCGTTCAGCCCGGCCCAATACGACTCGATCGCTGCCAATTTCGACGCCACCATCTTTCCGACCGACACCACCTACTTCGGCGCTCCCGGCGATGTAGACGGCAACGGCATCGTGTTCCTGCTGTTCACGGCGGCGGTTAACGCCCTGAGCCCGGCGTACAACGTCGGCATCGTGACCGGCTTCTTCTGTCCGATCGACATCGGCGGCGGCAACGACGCCGAGATGTTCTACCTCGCCGTTCCGGATCCGGCCGGCACCTTGAACGGTGGACGCGGGCCGCCCAACGTCCTCACGCCGGCGGTTGCGCGCCGGCTCGCCGACGGCACGGTCGCGCACGAGTTCCAGCACATGATCAACGCCCAGCTCGGTGGTGGCGGCGCGGCCGACGTATGGATCAACGAGGGGCTCTCGCACCTGGCGGAGGAGGTCGTCGGGCACGCGACGACCGGACTGACTCCCGGCTCGGAGCTCGACTCGAACGACCTCGGTGCCGACATGACGGCCTTCCGGCAGTACTACATCGGCGACTTCGCGAATCTGGCCGCCTACCTGTCGGCGCCGACCCAGGCGGCTCTTCTGCTGACCGTCGATCCGGGCGCTCCCGAAACGTTCGCCATGCGCGGTGCGAGCTGGTCCTTCATCCGGTACCTGCTCGATCGCTTCGGCACGCCGTCGTCCGAGGCGGATCTCACCCGGGCGCTGGTGAAGAGCAGCGCGTTCAGCGGCAAGGTGGCGGTGAGCGGTGTGTTCGGCCTGCCGTTCGAGGACCTGATCGCGGACTGGAACGGCATGTTCAGCGTCGAGGATCGGGTCGACCTGGGCGGCACTCCACGCAACGAGCTGGCGCTGACGTCGTATCGGTTGCGTGACGTGTTCGACGTTCTCATGGTCGGGTTCGGTCTCGGCCCCTATCCGCTCGGCCCCCCGGACGCCCTGTTGACCCGCACGCTGCAGATGCCCTCGATCGCCAACGCGACCGTCAGCCCTGCGTCCGGACTCTTCGTACGCCTGAGTGCCGACACCGACACCGACGGCACGGCCATTCGTCTCAGCGACCAGGCGGGCGGTGACCTGTCGGCGTCTAACGAGCCGCGACTGGTGATCATCCGCACCAAGTAGTCGCTCCGCAGTCGATTCGCTTGCCCGCCCCGGCGGGTCCGCGCACTTTCCCGCCATCATGCCCGAGACAGACGACGCGGTCCGCCTGACCGAGCGCCACAAACAGCTCGTCGCCGCCTTCCTCGCCGGAGAGGAGCGGGCCCTGGCGCGGGCGATCTCCGCGGTCGAGAACGAGGCCGAAGGTTTCGAAACGCTGCTCGAGACGTTGCACGAGGGCGTGGGCGACGCGCGGCGCATCGGTCTCACCGGTCCGCCGGGGGCCGGCAAGTCGACGATCACTGCGGCGCTGGCGCGGCTGTATCGCGACCGCGGGCATCGGGTTGGCGTGATCGCGGTCGACCCGACGAGCCCGTTCACGGGGGGTGCGTTGCTCGGCGATCGCATCCGGATGAACGAGCTGTCGACCGAACCGGATATCTTCATCCGCTCGATGGCGAGCCGCGGCTCCGTCGGCGGTCTGGCTACGGCTGCCAGAGACACCGCCGATCTCATGGACGCGTTCGGTTTCTCCCGCATCCTGCTCGAGACAGTCGGCGTCGGTCAGACGGAGCTCCAGATCGCGGGCTCCGCTGACACCACGGTGGTGATCCTCGTCCCCGAATCGGGAGACGGAATCCAGGCCATGAAAGCGGGCCTGATGGAGGTTGCCGATGTGTTCGTGGTCAACAAGGCCGATCGTCCCGGCGCCGACCGCCTGCGCAAGGAGATCGAGGTGATGAAGGCGCTCCGTGACGGCGCCGCCTTGCGAGGTGTTCCCGCCCACCACGGCGTGGATCTGTCCGCGATCGGTGCGCGGAGGAAGGTCGATACCGGCCCGCCCTCCGGCGAGCCGCGGGTGCCCGAGCCGAGCTGGGATGCTCCGATCCTGAAGACGGTGGCCCCGTCGGGAGTGGGAGTCGAGGAGCTGGCGGCGGCGATCGACGCGCACCTGGAGTGGCTTCGCCTGGGGGGTCGACTCGGCGCCCGCCGGGCCGCCGGCCTGCTCGATCACGCCCGGGCCGTTGCGGAACGGCGCATGCTGCGGGAGACCGAGCCGATCTTCGACACACGCCTCCAGGAACACGCTTCCGAGCTGGGTAGCGGTACGCTGTCGCCCTACACGCTGGCGCGTCGTCTGCTGGCCGAGATCCTGCCGAAGGGCTTAGATTAGCGAACTCGGGCGGCGAGAGGATCCGTAGCGGCCCGAGGCACGAACTGCGTGTATCACAGAGAGTTAGCCCCGCGCACTTCGACACCGTGCGAAGGCGCGACGGCTACAGGCCGTGTGATGTTCCGAACGCGGCTCGCATATGGCGGACAGGCTCCGGGTCGGGCCGCAGTCCAGCTGCAAGGGGGAGCCATTTGGAGACGGCAGGCGCAACCACGCGCGGCACACAATCCGACGGGCGAAGCGTCCCGCCGCCTGCGGCGAGGCATGCGGCGGCCGATCTCGACGCCCACATCGCGCGTTGGGAGCGGGCCTGCGCCGCGGCCCCGCAGCGAGCGGACTTGAACCCGACCACGGTCTCCGGCCGCGAGATCCAGCCGCTGTACACGCCTCTCGATACCGCCGACGACGATTATCTCCGCGACCTCGGTCTTCCGGGCGAGTACCCGTTCACTCGCGGGCCGTACCACAGCATGTACCGCACGAAGCTGTGGACAATGCGCCAGTTCTCGGGCTTCGCCACCGCCGAGGAGACGAATCAGCGCTACAAGTTCCTGCTCGCCCGCGGTCAGACCGGTCTCTCGGTAGCATTCGATTTTCCCACCCTGATGGGGTACGACTCCGACGACCCTCTGTCGGAGGGTGAAGTCGGTAAGTGCGGCGTCGCGATCGCCAGCCTCGCCGACATGGAGACGCTGTTCGACGGCATTCCGCTCGGGCGGGTGTCCGTGTCGATGACCATCAACGGGCCGGCGATGATGCTCTACTGCTTTCTGCTGGCCACGGCGGAGAAGCAGGGCGTCCCCTTCGAGCAGGTCCGGGGAACGATCCAGAACGATATCCTGAAGGAGTACATGGCGCAGCACGCCTGGATCTTCCCTCCACGGCCGGCGCTCAAGATCATCACCGACATCTTCGAGTGGTCGATGGAGCGCGCGCCGCGATTCAACACCATCTCCATCTCGGGCTATCACATCCGGGAGGCGGGCGCGACGGCGGCGCAGGAGCTGGCCTATACGCTGAAGAACGGCTTCACCTATGTGGAGGAGGGGATCGAGCGGGGGCTCGATGTGGACGCGTTCGCCCCGCGGCTGTCCTTCTTCTGGGACGTGCACAACGACTTCTTCGAGGAGATCGCCAAGTTTCGTGCGGCGCGGCGCATCTGGGCCCGGCACCTGCGAGACGTATACGGGGCGAAGAATCCGGCCAGCTGGCGACTGCGGACGCACGCGCAAACCGCCGGCGTGACCCTCACCGCCCAGCAACCTCACAACAATATCGTGCGCGTCGCCTACCAGGCACTGGCAGCCGTGCTCGGCGGCGCGCAATCCCTGCACACGAACGCCATGGACGAGACGCTCGCCCTGCCGACCGAGGAAGCGGCTCGCATCGCCCTGCGCACACAGCAGATCTTGGCACACGAGACCGGCGTGCCGAACACGATCGACCCGCTGGCCGGGTCCTACTTCATCGAGTCGCTCACCGACGAGCTCGAGGCCGATGCCGAGCGGATATTCGAGGAGATCGATGCGCTCGGCGGCGTGGTGGCGGGGATCGAGTCGGGCTACTTCCAGGCCAGCATCGCCACTTCCTCTCGCCGCTTCCAGGACGAGGTCGAGAGCGGACAGCGGGTGATCGTGGGCGTGAACGAGTTTCTCGAATCGGAAGAGGATCCGATCGAGATCCTGAGAATCGGTGAAGAAGCGGCCGAGAAGCAGTCGCGCCGCCTCGAGGAGCTCCGCGATCGCCGTGACAACGACGACGTGACGCGACGGCTCGAGCGTCTGGGGGAGGCGGCCGAACGGGACGAGAACCTGATGCCGGCGATGCTCGACGCCGTGCGCGGGTACGCCACCCTGGGCGAGATCCGTCGCACGCTGGTGGGCGTCTACGGGCGGTTCGAGGAACCCGTCGCCTTCTAACCACCGCCGCCCGTGACGAAGAAGACGCAGAGAAAGATCAGGGTCCTGGTGGCCAAGCCGGGACTCGACGGTCACGACCGGGGCGCCAAGATCATCGCGGCCGCGTTGCGCGACGCCGGGATGGAGGTGATCTACACGGGCCTTCACCAGACTCCCGAGCGGATTGCTGCTACCGCCCTCCAGGAAGACGTCGATGTAGTCGCGCTCTCCATCCTCTCCGGAGCCCACATGACGCTGTTCCCGCGCGTCAAGCGGCTGCTCGATGAACAGGGGATGACCGACGTGCTGATCACGGGTGGCGGTATCATTCCCGCCGAAGAGATCGAACAGCTGCGCGAGATGGGGATCGGACGATTGTTCGGGCCCGGCACCCCGACCGCCGAGGC
>CAZJXR010000022.1:17579-31103 GCA_964550085.1 uncultured Gemmatimonadota bacterium | reverse complement strand
CCAGTACCCGAACCTCGGCACGACCGACGCCTTCGCCCTGGTGCACGCCGACGAGTTCGAAGCGCAGGTGGAGCGCCACGTGTGGACGATCGAGCGACTGTTCGGCCACCGGCCGACAGTGTTTCGCAACACCGAGCTGATCCACGACGATGAGATCGCGACCGTCCTCGCGCGACTCGGGTTTTCCGCCGTGCTGGTCGAAGGAGCGGACCACGTGCTCGGCTGGCGTTCGCCGAACCACGTGTATGCATCGATGCGCGCTCCTGACCTGCGGCTGCTGCCGCGCAACTACCGTCTGAGCGACGACATCGGATTCCGTTTTTCGAACCGGGATTGGGACGGGTGGCCGCTCACCGCCGACCGCTACGCCGCCTGGCTGACCGAAAGCCCGGGCGACAGCCTGCACCTCTTCCTCGACTACGAGACATTCGGCGAGCACCAGTGGGAGGAGACCGGCATCTTTCCCTTCCTGCGTGAACTACCCCGGCACTGCCTCGAGCGCGGGCTGGCCTTCGTCAGCCCGTCGACGCTAGCGGACCGCCCGCCGGTCGACACGCTGTCATTCGTGCGGCCGGTGTCGTGGGCGGACGTGGAGCGGGACGTGACGGCGTGGCTCGGCAACGGTATGCAGCAGGCAGCGCACGCCCGTCTCTTTCGCCTCGGCAAGCGCGTCGCGGCAGCACAGGACCCGTTGCTGACCGAGCGATGGCGGCGACTCACGACTAGCGATCACCTGTACTACATGTGCACCAAGTGGTTCGCGGACGGAGACGTACACAAGTATTTCAGTCCGTTTCCGACTCCGTATGATGCCTTCATTACCTTCATGAACGTTCTCCAGGACCTCGAACAGCGGCTGCCGCCGCTCGACGGCGCGGAGCCCCCGCGGGCGCGCGCGCGCGAGGCGCGCGCCACCGATGCGGGCCGGGAACCGGACGGAGGCACTCCGCATTCTTCCACCCACGTCGAGGCTGGCGACGCCCGAGTGGCGGGCTGAATTGCGATCGAGGTGGCGAGAGCGGCCATGGGGTGGCGACAGCAACCAGGAAAGGAACCGCGATGACTCGCAGCAAGACGCTCACTCCGCCCGGGCGCGCGGATACGGGCCACGCCGCGCCGCCTGAAGGGAAGCCGACCGCGGCTGCGCGGAAACCCACCCCCGCGGCCACGGTCGTCGGAGCCGAACTAACCCGGCTCGAGGACGATCGCCGGCGCACCGAAAACTGGAAGCGGTGGGGTCCCTACCTCTCCGAGCGCCAGTGGGGCACGGTCCGCGAGGACTACTCGCCGTACGGATCCTGTTGGGAGTCCTTCCCCCACGACCACGCCCGCAGTCGCGCTTACCGCTGGGGCGAGGATGGGTTGCTCGGGATCGCGGATCGCCAAGCGCGTCTCTGCTTCGCCCTCGCCCTCTGGAACGGACGCGATCCGATTCTGAAGGAGCGGCTGTTCGGACTCACGGGACCGGAAGGCAACCACGGGGAGGATGTGAAGGAGTGCTACTACTATCTCGACAGCACGCCCACGCATTCCTACCTGAAAGCTCTCTACAAATACCCGCAGGCAGCCTTCCCGTACACGCAACTGGTGGAGGAGAATCGGCGCCGCGGTCGCGGAGAGCCGGAGCTCGAGCTCACCGACACCGGGGTTTTCGACCAGAACCGCTACTTCGATGTGTTCGCCGAATACGCGAAGGCATCGCCGGAGGACATCCTGATCCGGATCACGGTCGCCAACCGCGGTCCCGAGGCGGCGGCGCTCTCATTACTCCCCACGCTCTGGTTCCGGAACAGCTGGTCGTGGGGGCGGCGGGGCGAGGGGTATTGGCCCCGACCGCGGCTCATGAAGAGCGGACAGCTTCGCATCGAAGCGGAGCACGCGTCCCTCGGCCGCTATCGGCTCGATGCGCAGCCGGTTCCCGCCGCCGCCGCCCCGCAGCTCCTGTTCACCGAGAACGAGACGAACGTGGAGCGGTTGTTCGGGACCTCGAACCCGACCCCGTACGTGAAGGACGCGTTCCACGCGTACGTGATCGAGGGACGGACAGAAGCGGTCAATCCTGCCCACGAGGGCACGAAGGCCGCTGTCCTCTATCGGCTGGACCTCCCCGCCGGCGGCGAGGTCACGGTTCGGCTCCGTCTGTCGCGGACGGAAGCGCCGTTGCCGCGACCGTTCGGGAGCGGCTTCGAGCAGACGTTCGCCGATCGAAGGCGGGAGGCCGATGAGTTCTACGCGACCCGCCTTCCGGCCACCGCCACTGCCGAGGAGCGCGACGTCATGCGGCAGGCGTATGCCGGCCTGCTGTGGTCCAAGCAGTTCTTCCACTACGTGGTCGAGCACTGGCTGGAGGGCGACCCGGCGCAGCCGGCGCCCCCACCGGAGCGGTGGACAGGACGCAACAGCGACTGGCCGCACCTGTACAATCGCGACGTCATCTCCATGCCGGACAAGTGGGAGTATCCGTGGTACGCGGCATGGGATCTCGCCTTTCACATGATTCCGTTCGCCCGCATCGATCCGGAGTTCACCAAACAGCAGCTCGTGCTCTTCCTGCGCGAGTGGTACATGCACCCCAACGGCCAGATCCCGGCCTACGAGTTCGCCTTCGGGGACGTGAATCCACCCGTGCACGCGTGGGCATGCTGGCGCGTGTACAAGATGACGGGCGCGCGCGGCGCGCGGGACCGGCTCTTTCTCCAGCGCACCTTCCAGAAGCTGCTGCTCAACTTCACCTGGTGGGTGAACCGCAAGGACGTGCACGGAAAGCACCTGTTCGCGGGCGGCTTCCTCGGGCTCGACAACATCGGCGTGTTCGACCGCTCGCGGCCGCTGCCCACCGGCGGCCAGCTGGAGCAGGCGGACGGAACGGCCTGGATGGCCTTCTACGCGGCGACGATGCTTTCGATCGCCCTCGAGCTCGCCTCCGAGGACCCGGCGTACGAGGATCTCGCTTCGAAGTTCTTCGAGCACTTCATGGCCATCGCCGACGCGATGAACCGCTTCGGCGGCACCGGGCTGTGGGACGATGAGGACGGCTTCTACTACGATCAGCTCCAGATCGACGGCATGCGGACTCCGCTCCGGGTGCGCTCGCTGGTCGGGCTCGCGCCCCTGTTCGCGTGCGTGATCGTCGAGCAGTCGGTGATCGATCGCCTGCCTGGCTTCCGGCGTCGCATGGAGTGGTTCATGGAGAACCGGCCCGATATCACCCGCGACATCTCCTGCCTCGCCGCACGCGAGAGCGCGGACGAGGAGCACCCGCATCGACTGCTCGCCATTCCCACCCGGGCCCGGCTCGAGCGGGTGCTGCGCTATCTGCTCGACGAGCGTGAATTCCTGTCACCGTATGGCATCCGCTCCGTGTCGCGCGTGCATGAGAAGGAGCCGTTCGTTCTCCGCGCGGATGGGATGGAGTACCGGGTCGACTACGTGCCCGGCGAATCGAACACGGGGCTGTTCGGCGGCAACTCGAACTGGCGCGGTCCGATCTGGTTCCCGATGAATTACCTGATCATCGAGGCGCTCGAACGCTATCACCACTTCTACGGAGACGACCTCCGGGTCGAATGCCCTGTCGGCTCCGGGCATATGATGAACCTGAAGCAGGTCGCGATGGAGCTGAGCAGACGACTCGCCTCCATTTTCGTGCCCGACCGCGACGGCCAGCGACCATGTCACGGCGGCGACCCCCGGTACGCGGAAGACCCGCATTGGCGCGACCTCGTTCTCTTCCACGAGTACTTCCACGCCGACGAGGGACGCGGAGTAGGGGCCAGCCACCAGACCGGTTGGACCGCACTCGCCGCACCCCTGCTCGATGACATTGGGCGCGCGCGCCGGGACCGCCACCCGAACGAGACCGGCGGAACCAGCGACCTGGAATAGCGACCGGGAATAAAGGGGAGCGAGCGATGACGACGGGAAGCTCCGCGGCGAGACTGCGCCCGAGGGAGTGGCTCGAGGCAGACGGCCTCGGCGGATTCGCGTCCGGCACGGTCGACGGCCCGCGCACCCGTCGCTACCACGCCCTCCTGCTCGCGGCCACCACGCCGCCGACCGGGCGCTTCGTGCTGGTGAACGGTTTCGACGCCTGGGTAGCGAGAGACGGCGTGCGTCGCGCGATCAGCAGCCAGCTCTACGCGCCGGAGGTGCGGCATCCCGACGGAGCGGATCGTCTCACCGCCTTCACGCCCGAACCGTGGCCCACGTGGCGATATCGACTCGAGGACGGCACCGAGATCGTGCACGAGCTGTGGGTGGCGCCCGGCGCGCCTCGCGTGGCTCTGGCGTGGCGCCTCGGCGATCGGGCTCCCGGCGTGAGGCTGGAAGTGCGCCTGCTCCTGTCCGGCCGGGACTATCACGCACTCCATCACGAGAACGCCTTTTTCCGGTTCGAGGCCGAGACGTCGGGAGAGCAGGTGACTTGGCAGCCGTATCCGGACGTTCCGCCAGTGATCGCCCGCTCCAACGGCACGTATCGGCATGAGCCGCTCTGGTACCGTCGCTTCCTGTACATCGAGGAGGCGGCCCGCGGTCTGGACCACGTCGAGGATCTCGCCTCGCCCGGTACCTTCTGCTGGAGTCTCTCGCGCGGCGAGGCAGTTCTCCTTCTACGCGCCGGCTCCCTCGCGCCGGGCGAATCCGAAGATCGGCAGCCGCCGCGTTCGGGAACGCTGCTGGCTGCCACCCGGGCGGAGCGACAGGTGGAGCGACACCGGCGCGCCGCCTTTTCGTCCCGACTCGAGCGATCGGCCGACGCGTATCTGGTACGGCGGGGCTCAGGACGCACCGTCGTGGCCGGATATCCGTGGTTCACCGATTGGGGCCGCGACACGTTCATCGCGCTCCGCGGCCTGTGCCTGGCAACGAAGCGCCTCTCCGACGCCGGCTCGATCCTGCGCGAATGGGCGGGAACCGTATCGGAGGGCATGCTCCCGAACCGCTTCCCGGATCGGGGCGCCGAGCCGGAATTCAACGCCGTGGACGCCTCCCTCTGGTACATCATCGCCGTCCGCGACTACCTGGAGGAATCGCGCGCGGCGGGCCGGCGACTGGGAGAGGCCGAGAAGACGGCGCTTCGGCAGGCCGCGGAGACGATCGTGCACGGCTACGCCGATGGGACGCGGTACGGCATCCGGGCCGACGGCGACGGTCTGCTGGCCGCCGGCGTGGCCGGCCAGCAGCTCACCTGGATGGATGCCCGGGTGGGCGACTGGGTAGTCACGCCGCGCATCGGCAAGCCGGTGGAAGTGCAGGCTCTGTGGCTGAACGCCCTTCGCTTCACTGCCGCACGATGCCCGCGCTGCCAGGAGATGTTCGTGCGAGGTCTGGCCGCATTCGAGCGGCGGTTCTGGGATCCGGAGCACGGGTATCTATACGACGTGGTGGACGTGGATCACCGTCCCGGCGAGGTGGATCGCCGCTTCCGACCGAACCAGATCTTCGCCGTCGGCGGCCTGCCCTACCCCCTGCTCGATGCGGAGCGGGGACGGCGGCTGCTCGATGCGGTCGAGAAACGGCTGCTCACGCCGCTCGGCCTGCGCTCCCTGGCGCCCGATGAGCCCGGCTACGCGCCTCGCTATGCGGGTGGTCCGCTCGAACGGGACGGCGCCTATCACCAGGGAACGGTATGGCCGTGGCTGATCGGGCCCTTCGTCGAGGGGTGGGTGCGCGTGCGCGGCGGGAGCGCGACCGCCAAGCGGGAGGCGCGCACGCGATTCCTCGAGCCGCTGCTCGCCCACCTCGATGAGGCGGGGCTCGGCCACATTTCGGAGGTCGCCGATGGAGATCCGCCCCACCTCCCCGGAGGGTGTCCGTTCCAGGCCTGGTCGGTGGGCGAAGCGCTGCGGCTCGACCTCTCGGTGTTAGCCGAGCCCCGGCCGGCCGCTCGACCTGTCGATCGGGCAGAAACTTCGGCCGCCGCAGTCGTGTCATGAACGCACATGCGCCAGCCAAGGTGGTGGTGCTCGGTGGAGGTTTCGGCGGGCTATACGCGGCGATTCGGCTGCAGAAGCTGCTTTCGCCTTCCCGGTGCCGACTCACACTGGTCAACCGCGACAACTATTTCCTCTTCACCCCGATGCTGCACGAAGTGGCTGCGAGCGATCTCGACGTCACCCACATCGTCAATCCGGTTCGCAAGCTGATCCGCCGTGGTCACGTATTCGTGGGGACGGTCGAGGATATCGACCTCGAGAAGCGACGCGTCTCCGTCGCGCACGCCTCGGGCACGCACCGTCACGAGCTCGAGTACGACCACCTCGTGCTTGCTCTCGGGTGCGTCACCAACTTCTTCGGGCTCCGCGAGCTCGAGCGCCGAGCTTTCACCATGAAGTCGCTCGGAGATGCGCTCGCCCTCCGCAATCGACTCATCCAGCTACTCGAGGAGGCGGACTTCGAGTGCGCGATCGAGCAGCGGCACGCCCTCCTCACCGTGATGGTGGCCGGGGCGGGCTTCGCCGGCGTGGAGACGGTGGCAGCGGTGAACGACTTTCTGCGCGAGGCGATCCAGTTTTACCCGCACCTGCAGGAGGAGATGCTCCGCATCGTGCTCGTGGACGCCGGGTCCGTGATCCTCCCCGAGCTCCATCCCAAGCTCGGCGAGTACGCGCAACGCAAGCTGGCCGCGCGCGGGGTCGACATCCGGGTGGCAACCCAGGTCACCGGAGTATCGGAGCGGGGCGTCGAGCTGAGCGACGGCTCGGCGATCGACGCGGAGACCGTCGTATGGACCGCGGGAACGACGCCGCATCCGCTGGTCGCCGACCTCCCGTGCGCGACGGAGCGGGGCAGGGTTCCGGTGAACGAGTACCTCGAGGTGCCGGGATGGCCCGGGGTGTGGGCAGTGGGCGACTGCGCGCTCGTCCCGGACGGCGACACCGGGCGCTACCACCCGCCCACCGCTCAGCACGCGCTGCGCGAGGGAAAGGTCGTGGCGGACAACATCGCGGCGTCGATCGCCGGGGGACGGAAACGGGCGTTCACCTTTACAACGCTCGGCCAGCTGGCGGCCATCGGCCGGCGCACCGGGGTCGCCAACATCTTCGGGATCAACTTCTCCGGCTTCATCGCCTGGTGGCTGTGGCGGACGATCTACCTCTCCAAGCTCCCCCGCTTCGAGCGCAAGATCCGGGTGGCGCTCGACTGGAGCCTCGATCTCGTGTTCTCGAAGGACCTGGTGGTGGTCGAGCCGCCGCGCGGCCCGGCCCGTTCCCTGTTCGGGCAGGAACCGGAGACGCGCGAGCAGGCCGTTCCGCCCGCCCCGACCCCAGCGGCTCCGGAGCCGGCCCGGATCGGCGTCTGAGCGGGAACCAAAAGCCGCGTTCCCGCATTCGGGCTGGCGTGAACAATCTCACTCCTGCAAGACCGGAGAACATCTCGATGATACTCGCACGCAAGACTGGCAGGTGCGGGCTGCCGCTCGCCGCAGCCCTCGCTCTCGTTATCCCCACCGGCACCGCCTCGGCTCAGGTGACGGCCAAGAAGACGCTCACCCTGGAGGGGGCGAAGGCCGTCGCCGCCGCGGTGGCGGCCGAGGCCGACAAACATGACGTCGGGGGTGCCATCGCGGTGGTCGACGACGGGGGAAATGTGCTGTACGTGGAGCGTCTCGACGGCACCTTTCCGGCCGCGGCTGAGGTGGCCGTCGCCAAGGCGCGCACGGCAGCGCAGTTCCGGCGACCGACGAAGGTGTTCGAGGACGCCATTCGCGGCGGGCGGACGTCGCTGGTCGCCGTTTCGGTCATGACCCCCCTCGAGGGTGGACAGCCGATCGTGGTGGACGGAGAGGTGGTCGGTGCGGTCGGAGTGAGTGGGGCCGCCAGCTCCCAGCAGGACGATGAGTTCGCCCTGATCGCGGCGGCTGTTCTCGGCGCCGCGCCGTCGGCCAGCAACTCGCGGTAGCCACGCTCCGCGGCGGATTCCATGATCGAGAGCGCCTTGACCACCCACACCCCGCCGACGACCGCGCCTGCCCGACGTGAAGGCGGACTGGCGGTCGATCGTCAATCGCCGTCGCCCGGCGCACCCGCGGGCCCGCGTGTCTACGTCAGCGGTAGCCAATCGACCAACCCGATCCGGGTGCGGGTCAGCTATCCGCTGGAAGTCGACCGCGAAGTCGATGGAAAAGCCGACCGTCTGGTCCTGCGCACGAGTCTCGACTGGAACCGGGACATCGAGCCGCGGCGCGTCGACGCGAGAAGGACCGACTTCGAGTTCGAGTTCGAGACACGAGAGCCGTTCCTCTATTTCAAGCCGGTGCTGCTTCGCGGTCGAGAGGCGGTGTGGTCGATCGGGAAGGACTACCTCGCCATCTCGGGCGAGATGACGCCGAGGGAGGTGTTTCCGAACTTCCATCTCGACACCCGGTGCAGCGCGTGCGAGCTCCGCGAGCTGACCGTCGGACCCCGCACGCACGCGTACCGGGTGTTCTTCCCCCCGGGCTACGGCGAGAATCCGCTCCGGCGCTACCCGGTGCTCTACATGCACGACGGACAGAACCTCTTCTTCCCGGAGGAGGCGTTCGGCGGCGAGCACTGGAGGGTGGCCGAAACGCTGACCGTTCTCGATGAGATGAACGCGGTCGAGCAGGCGATCGTAGTCGGCATCTACCCTTCCGAGCGTGAGGTCGACTACACGCTCCCCGGCTACGAGGAGTATGGACGTTTCATCGTCGACACGCTGAAGCCCGCGATCGATCGCGAGTATCAGACGAAGACGGGACCGGCCGACACGGCGGTCATGGGTTCCTCGCTCGGCGGCGTCGTCTCGCTGGAGCTCGCGTGGCGATATCCCCACGTGTTCGGCATGGCCGGCTGCCTGTCGAGCACCTTCGGGTGGCGGGACGACCTCCGGGACCGAGTGGCATCCGAGCCGCGGCGACGTATCCGCCTGTACCTCGACAGCGGCTGGCCGAGGGACAACTACGAGGTGACCCGCGACATGCGGGCCCTCCTCCGGAGCCGCGGATACCGTGAAGGGGTCGACCTCATGTATTTCGCGTTCCCGAACGCTTTGCACAACGAGAAGGCGTGGGCCATGCGAGCTCACCTTCCCTTCCAGTTTTTTTTCGGGGCGGAACGAACTGCAGTCTGAGGCTGCCTGGACACCGGGAGGCCACCCTGGAAGCCACTGAGCGCCCGATCGCCACCTGCGACATCCTGCACGAGATCGCGCGCGGCACCGCCGCTGCGACCGGTGACGAGTTCTTCCGCGCCCTGGTTCGGCATCTGGCGATCGCGCTCGGCGCGGAACACTCCTTCGTGTCGGAACTGCTCCCGGGTGGCCGTCGCGTCCGGACCCTATCGATCTGGAGTCGTGACCGCTTCCTCCCCGACACGGAGTATGATCTGCATGGAACCCCGTGCGAGACCGTGTTGCGTGGCGAGACCCGTCACTTCCCGCACTCCGTTCACCGACTCTTTCCGGCCGACAAGTTCCTCGTCGATGTACAGGCGGAGAGTTACCTGGCGATTCCCCTCCTCGGACATGGAGACGAAGTCCACGGACATCTCGCTGTCATTCACGGGCGCCCTCTGGCGCTCGCCCCCCACGACCTGTCCGTGTTCCGGATCTTCGGGGCGCGGGCAGCGGCCGAGGTCCTGCGCCGGCGCACCGAGGAGGACCTGCGAAAGACGAACGAGGAGCTGCGAGTGGCGCTCGGCGAGCTGCAGACGACACAGACCCAGCTCGTGCACTCGCAGAGAATGGCGTCGATCGCGCGTCTGGTGGCCGGCATCACGCACGAGCTCAATACGCCGGCCGGGGTGATCAGCAGCGTGGCGGACATGAACGCCCGCTGCGTGGTCCTGCTCGAGGAGCTCTCCGCGCCGCGAGGAGGGCCAACCCGGGCGAGAGCCGCTCGGGCGCTCGAGATGCTTGCAAACAACAGCCGGATGGCCGCAACCGCCGCGGCGAAGATTGCCGAGATCGTCGATGCGCTCGGTCGGTTCGTCCGTCTCGATGAGCCCCATCTGCAACCCACGGACGTGAGCCGTGTGGTGGAGCAGGCGGTCTCACTGGTCGCACAGCCGGCTCCCGACATCGAGATCCGGACCGAGACCGGAAACACGCCGGATATCTGGTGCTACCCGAGCGAGCTGGGACATATGCTGCTCCAGTTATTGTGGAACGCCGCGGAGGCGATCGACGGACGAGGATCAGTCACCGTCCGCACTCGATCGAGCTCGGATCGGATCGCAATCGACGTCATCGACACTGGTCGCGGAATCCCGCCCGAGGATCTCGGCCGCGTATTCGAGCCCGGTTTCACCTCTCGCCGCCTCCGGGTCGGGAAGGGGCTCGGCCTACCGATCTGTCACAACATCGTGCGCAAGCACGGGGGGGACATCCAAATCACGAGCGAGGTCGGAAAGGGTACGCAAGTGACGGTTCTTCTACCCTTGCGGGTCCCGGACGGAGCGAACGAAGAGTGGGCGCGCCGGAGCCACTAGATCACTCGACCGCGGCGGCGCCCGAGGGGCCGCCCCGTGGCCCACGACGCGTCCCTCGGCGGGCGTCGGCAGACCGGCGGCAGGCATGGGTAGAACCGGGCGCTGCGCTCAAGACGATTCTTGCAACGCGGCGAGCGATCACGCCCCAGCGCGCCATCCTGGTGGCGGTGACGGGGATCGACGGATGCGGTAAGGGCTACTGCACGGGTCGGATCGTGGAAGGGCTCGAGGCCGCAGGCGTCCGAGCCTGTCCGCTGAACATCGACGGATGGCTGAACCTCCCGCATCTCCGATTCGATCCGACGAACCCGGCGGAACACTTTTACCGGTACGCGATCCGCTTCGAGGAGATGTTCGCCCGGTTGGTCCTCCCGCTCCGCGATCGCCGATCGATCCGGCTCGAGGCCGAGTACGCCGAGGAGATGGCGACGGAGTACCGCCGGCATGTCTACGATTACGACGACATCGATGTTCTGGTGCTGGAAGGCATCTACCTCCTGAAGCCTGCTTTCCGCAGACACTACGACCTGTCGATGTGGATTGAGTGCGGCTTCGATACGGCGCTGGAGCGGGCGATCGCCCGGCGACAGGAAGGACTTTCGATCGAAGAGACCGTGCTGGCGTACCGGACCATCTACTTTCCGGCCCAGGAGATCCACTTCGCGCGCGACAACCCGGCTAAGGCCGCGACGGTGATCGTCAACAACGACCCGCGCCTCGGGCCGGTGCTGTGGGATCTGACGAACCGGGAACTGCGATCTCCGGCACGATCAAGCGCGCCCCGATCGCCGCGTACGCTTCTACCAGTCGGCGAAGCCGATCGGGATCGCCATCGTACGTCCCGACCACCGCTCCGCCCGAGCCCGCCTGTTTGACGCTGGCTCCCAGCCCCCGTCCGACAGCGACCAGCTGCCGGTTGCCATCGCCGACGTCGGTGATGCTCGCCCGCAGGTCGAAGTTCGCGTCCATCAGCGGGCCGATCTCCGCAGCCTTCCCCCCCGCCAGCAGGTCGCGCGCCGATTGGGCGAGCTCGGCGAAGCGGCGCATGGCGGCCACCACCTCGTCTTCGCCCCGCTCGAACCGTGAACGCAGGTCGGAGTGTACGACCTCGCTCCCCGCGGCCAGCCGGTCCCGGTGCGCCACGAACAGCGGCGGAAGTAGTGCGGGATCCAACCGCTCGTACTCGCCCGAGCCGTCCCGCTCCATCAGCGCCCGGTCGAGGTTCATGAACACGACGCCCTCGTACACCTGGATCACCCGGTCCATGAAACCGGCTGGAATGCCGAGCTCTTTCGTTTCCACCTCCAGAATCAAGCGGGCCAGCTCGCGGAGATCGATCTCGATGCCGAAGAACGCCGTCAGTGCCCGCATAGCGGCAGTCACGATGGCGCTCGATCCGGCGAGTCCTACCCGGATAGGGATGTCGGTGTCGTACCCGAGGCTGAAGGGCCGATCGTGGAACGGGAGTTCGCGCTGGCGACAGTAGTCCCACAGGCTGACGACCGACGCCTTGAGGAGGCGAACCCCGCCGTAATAGCCGCGCCGCCGCACATCGTCCACCAGCGCCGCGACGCTCTCGAGCTCCGGTTCCTCACCCCCATCGGACACAATCCTCACCACGGGTGAGTCGCAGCACGTCGCCCGCGCCGCGTAGTTCCGCACGCTCACGGCCAAGCACTTTCCGAAGTAGCCGTCGGACGGATTGCCCATCAGCCCCGCCCGCGCGTATGCGCAGCCCGTCACGCCCGGCACGGTCCGATCAAATGGGAACGGGGCTGTTTACGGTCGCCTTCGCTCATCTCTCGTTCGGAACGGCGGTACATCGTGATCTGGCCCTGGTATCTCGGGATCGCGCTGCTGCTGACAGGCGAGCGCCGGTTCGCTCCGGCGGCCGAAGCCCAGTGAGCATCGCAGTCAGGTCTGTTGCGCGAGGCGACGACGCGGGTGGCCGCTAGCCCGATCGGCCGGCGTCGCGCCCGGCGGAAGGCGGCAGAGCACTCGGCCCGTCTTCGCCGAGGCGAGGGCGGACCGCCAGTTCCTCGACGTGGCGCAGCAGACGGTCCATGAGCTCCTCCATCTTACGCCTCCGTTTGCGGACGTGCCCCGCGAACAGCGATCGCGCGGCGTAGTAGGCGCCGCCGATCGCGACCACCGGGAGCGCGATCCCCACCGCCACCGAGCCCAAGACTCCCGCCAGCGCTCCACCCGCCCCGAGCCCGAGGCCTCCACCAATGCCGCCGAGGAAGCCACCGAACAGGCCGCCGGCCATCCCCGTGAACCGCTCCTCGATGCGGATCGTCGTGTGGCCTTCCCGCGACGTGATCAGCACCTGTTGCGAGGAGGAAGTGCTGTCCGAGCGCGAGGTCCAGGTCAAGGTCTTCCCCACCGCGCTGGCGCTCCCCTGCCCGAGCGTCGCCGCCTGGAGCTCCGGAACCAGCGCTTCGAACTCCGAAGGCGGAAGCTCGCCCGCAACGGTTCGCTCGATCACGAACGACAGTGGGGCGCCGACCAGCTTCTCGCCCAGCGAGGCGGCGCTCCCGGACTCGATCTCGGCAGCCGCACGCTTGAGATAGCGCGGGTCGATTCCAGCCTCGAGCGCGACCTCCTCGAGCTCGGCGAGGGTGAGACCGGACGGGTTCGGCGCTCCCGGCTCGCCGCGCTGGAGCTCGGTGGCGCGGCGCAGGATGCGGCTCACCTCTTTATCGGTGTAGCGGCGGGCAAGCGGCGCATGCTCGGACATGACGACCGGAATGTAGCCCGGTTCGGCCGGTCCCACGCAAGCCGCCGACGTGGCAGAAGGGTTTCGCCTCCATGCGCTCTGGGGCTGCTCATCGCAGCCGGCACATTGCGGCGCTGACCTCTCTTGCCGTGCCGACCGGCGCTCGCTACACCACTACACTGATACACCGACCGGCAGCGACGCTCGGGGTATCGGAGAGCACACGTCCGGATCACGTGGTCGAGAAAACGGCTGCCCGGTTTCCGCGGAGAGGGCGAGCATGACGCTGCAGATGGCGATCGTCTTCGCCGTCATCGTGGTGGCACTCGTCCTGTTCATCACCGAGCGCTACCC
>CAZJXR010000022.1:7636-17479 GCA_964550085.1 uncultured Gemmatimonadota bacterium | reverse complement strand
GCGAGCAGAAGCTGCTGACCGCGCCGGAGCGGCAGCGAGCGGACGAGAGCGCGGGTGACACCCGACTGGTCGAGCTGCACGGGCGCGGCGGCATGGGTCGGTCAATGGGTTGCACACTCGCTCGGCCCGTACGGACCCTTCGTGGTCGTGGGCGCGTTCTACCTCGTCACCTCCCTGCTCACCGAGATCATGTCGAACAACGCGTGCGCGGTCGTGCTGACGCCGATCGCACTGCTGACGGCGACCGAGCTCGGGGTCAACCCGTATGCGCTGCTGGTGGCCGTAATGTTCGGCGCTTCGGCGTCGTTCATGACCCCGGTCGGCTACCAGACCAACACGCTGGTGTTCGGGCCGGGTGGATACCGATTCACCGATTTCACCAGGGTCGGGGCCCCGCTGAACCTCGTCCTCGCCGCCACCGCGACCCTGCTCATCCCGATCCTGTGGCCGAGCTGAGGCCCGACGCTCGCGACCCGTCGACCGTTAGCGTCGAGTCGCTGCCCGGCAAGGCACTGAGCAGAATCCTGTTCACGGCGGCCGGCGCCCGCTCCTTCGGGACCGGGCTGACGGCCGTTCTTCTCGGACTCTACCTGGGCCAGATCGGAGCCGACGCCGAGGCGCTCGGACTGGTGGTGGGAGCCGGCCTGGCCGGGATGGCGGTGGGTACCGCGGCCGCCGCTTTTCTGGGTGACCGGCTGGGGCGGCGGCGCGCGCTGATCGTCACCGCGCTCCTGTCGGCCGGCGGACTCGCCGGCGTGGCCTTCAGCCGTTCCGTGATGGCGCTCGCCGTCGTCGCCTTCGTAGGCATGGTCAACGGAATGGGTCGAGATCGCGGCGCCGCTCAGGTCCTGGAGCAGAGCCTGCTCGTGGATGCAGTGGGCGATGCGCGCCGTACACGCGCGTTGGCGCGCTACACGGTGGTTCAGGACGTGTGCGGAGCCCTCGGCGCACTCGCGGCGGGATTTCCCTGGCTGTTGCACCGCGTCGTCTCGACCCCGCCGGTCGAAGCGACACGCGTCATGTTCCTCGGCGCGGCGCTCGTGACCATCGCGCCGGCGATCGTCTATCTCCGACTGCCACCTGACGCCCGGTTGGCTCGCCGATCAGCGCGCGCTCGGTGGTGGCATGTGCCGCTGTCGCCTGTGGCGCGCAAGCGAGTCGGGGGACTCGCCGGCCTGTTTGCGCTCGACAGCCTCGGCGGTGGGTTTCTGGCGACAACCGTACTCACCTACTGGTTCTTCCATCGCTTCGGGCTCGGCGGCGAGCTGCTCGGCCCGGTGTTCTTCGCCGCCCGTGCCCTCAACGCCGGATCATACCTCGTTGCCGATTGGCTGGCAGGCCGGATCGGCCTCGTTCGGACCATGGTGTTCACGCACCTGCCGTCGAGCGCGCTCCTGTGCGCGCTACCGGTCGTACCGAGCGCCGCGCTGGCCATTGCCCTGTTCCTGGCCCGGGAGGCGCTCGTTCAAATGGACGTACCTACCCGCCAGTCGTACATCGCCGCCGTCACGGCGCCGGGTGAACGGACGTTCGCGCTCGGCGTAACGAGCCTGGTGCGAAACGTGGGCTGGGCCACCGGGCCACCGCTCGGGGGGTTGGCCATGGCCGCGTTCGGGCTCGGAGCGCCGCTCGTCATCGGCGCCAGCCTCAAGATGGTGTACGATCTCGCGCTGTACGCGTCGTTCCGGCACCTGCGACCACCGGAGGAGGTCAGAGCGTAGCGCTGGCCGGATGGCATCGGTCACCGGGTATCCCGTCGCTGGCTTGCTTTTGATAACATGGTGACGGATGTTGTTATCATGATCAGGACCCAAGTCTCTTTGGAGCCGGAGATGTACGACGAAGCCAAACAGGAGGCGGCGCGACGCGGCATCTCGTTCGCGGAGCTCGTTCGAAGAGCCCTCGCCGCGTTACTCAGAGGGGGGGACGCGAATGAGTCCCGCTGGATGAGGTTCGCCGGAGCAATCGAGGATGCCGGCGCCGACGCCAGCCGTTCGGTCGACGCGGTCGTGTACGGGCGTCCGCGCCCGTGAGGGCGGCCGTCTACATTGACTCCGGGGCGTTCATCGCCTTCCTGGTTCGTTCGGACCTCCTCCACCGGGAGGTCGTCGGCCTGTTCGCGCGGCCCCCGCGACGCATCTGCACTTCCGTTCTTGTGGTGGCGGAGACCTACGGCTGGTTTCTCCACCGCCTCGGCGAAGAGGCGGCGCGCACTTTCCGGGGGTTCCTGGATAGTCTGCCGAGTCTGGAGGTCATCGACACCGGCGCGAAGCACCTGCCGGCCGTGTGGAGCAAGCTGGACGCATTGCGAGGCCGCAAGCTGAGTCTGGTGGACGCCTCAAGCCTCGTGCTGATCCGCGAGCACTCGATCGCGCGAGTGTGGGGGACGGATCATCACCTGGCCATCGAGGGCGCCGAGGTGATTCCGGGATCGGCGTTACCCTGAAGGAGCGGGGCCCCGGTTCCGATCCGTGACCGCCGGCCGGCCCACTTGGGAGTGTCTACACCTCGCAGGTCATGTCCTGCCCACAGCACATGGGCGACTTGACCTTTCCGTGCCCGTTCGGACAGCTCGAGACCGCAACCACGCCACCTTCGGTCGTCAGGGTGTCGTGGACCAGCTCGGCACCGCAGTGCCCGCACGTCATCGAGCCGACGCTCATCCCGCATTTTGCGCAGGTGTAGGCTGCCATTTCGACCCTCCCGGTTGAAGACTCGTCTTCTCACGCTTGCAGACATGGTGCGGCCCCGTGCATTGCTCCTCAAGGGGTCACTCCCCCGCGACTTCAGCCGACGGTACTCGGCGGACGTCGACGGCGGTCAGGGGAGCGAGACCCCGCAGGTGGGACGGCGGCGGGGCGAAGGTCGCGACCAACTCCCACTGCCGACCGCCGTCGGCAGAGCGGTGGACCCCCTGCTCGTCGGCCGCCCACAGCTCCCCGGGTGCGGAGCCGCTGGCCAGGAGAGGCGCGACCGTCCGTGGCGGGTCGGGCCACCCGGCCACACGCTTCCACGCCCCCGTCCCCTCGCGCCGGTAGACGCGACCATCGGACTTGCCCGCCACGTACGCAGAGCGCGGCCCCGACGCCCCGGAGACGACGACAACGTCGGGGGCACCCGGGTCGACGGCTACGCTCCGGAGGTAGCTGACTTCCAGGCCGCGTTCCGGTGTGGTCCAGGTGGCGCCCCCGTTCTCGCTCTGGAAGTAGCCGTCGCCGGCCGCGCTCCGTAGGGTTTCCGGGCGGGCGGGGTGAATGGCGAGCTCGTGGGTGTCGTAGGGTCCGCCCGGCACTTTGTCGTTCCAGGACAGGCCGCCGTCGGGAGTGGTGACCAGAGCGCCCGCCTCGATGGCAAGCCACAGCCGGCCCGCGTTCGACGGATGCGACGCGATCCAGCGCACGTGGTGCGTCTCCGGTCTGGGGGGAAAGGCCCACTCCGTCGATGAGGGCAGGCCAAGGAGCCCCTCAGCCCGATCCCAGGTTCCTCCGCCGTCGACGCTTCGCCACAGCGCGCTCGGCTCGGTACCCGCCCACACGAGGTCACGCTGCGCGGGGCTCGGGGTGATCGCGGTGATCTCCTCGCCTGAAAGGCCGGCCGCACGCCAGGATCGACCGCCGTCATCGCTCCGGAACACTCCCCCGCCCGCGGTCCCGCACCAGGCACGTCCGGCGACCCACCGATCAGCGGCCAGGCACGTCGGCCGGCCCGCCTCGAGCCCCTCACCCTCGACCACCGTGCCGTCCAGTGTGTCGATCGAAAGGACCGTGCGTCCGGTCGCTACCAGAACCCTCGCGGCACTTCCTGCGTGTCCTCCCGGACAGCTCATCTGCACATCTGCACCATCATCTCATATGCACCGTCATCGGACGACTTACGCGACTTCGCGCGCTTGCGAACTGGTTGTTCAGTGCGCCTGAACATCACGCGAGTTCGTCCAACAGCTCACGCACGTCCTCTGCGCTGAAGCCGGCTTCCTGCAGGGCACGACGCAGCTTCCGTCGCGCGTCGTGGTACACCTTGTAAAGAGCGTTTCGATTCGTGCCGAGGAGGTCCGCCATCCGCTCCGAGGCGACACCCTGGAGTTCCGCCATAACTACAGTGCGCTGCCGGTCGGTCAGCCGCTCTCGGATCGCGCGCTGGAGCGCGTCGAGGAGGTCGCTGTGCTCCACGCTGCGATCGGTCGCGGATACGGACATCGCGGGCGTGGATGCGAAGTCTGCCCGGTCTTCGACATCGGTCAGTGACACATGGGCGGAACGGCGCCGGCGCAGGGTCGTGTATGCCGCGCGCAGGGCGACCGCCATGGCCCAGGTCGTGAACCGACTGTCGCCCCGGAACGAGTCGAGGCCACCCAGGATTCGCACCATCCCGTCCTGGGCGAAGTCGTCCAGGTCCGCCTCGTCCACGTTCGACGACCCGAGCAGCGCCTTCGCCAGACCACCTCGCACGTAATCGGCGAGATCCTCCACGGCCGCGTCGCGCTCCGGTCGACCGATCGAACGCAGGTCCGAAAGCCACCGTACGTTGGTGCGACTCGGTACGGGAGCCCCGCGACTCACGCGATCTGTCGACGCTCGCATGAGGACAGCATGTCAGTCGGCTTCGTGAGCGCGCAGAAGCGCGTCGAACTCCTCACGGCATTCCGGACACACCTCGAGGTGCTGCGCGACGGCGGCCAGATCGGGAGGCGGCTCCTCTCCGGCTTGGAACAGCTCCAGCAGCGCGCCGACCTGCTGGAGGAACTCGTCGCAGTCGAGCTCCTCCGGCTCGGTGGCCGCTACGAGGGCGAGGAGCCTTCGAAGCTGCTCTCCAGTGCGCGTCACGCGACCCCCGGTTCCGACCGTGACGGGGCCGCCCATTGCGCAGCGAACACGACCAGAGTGCTCGCCAGCAGAACGATGTCCTTTAGTAGGAACTCTCCGGCCAGTGACAGGCCCGGAAAGCCGGATTCCACATACGTGACAGCGGGCGTCATTACGAAGATGAGCAGCGTGCCCGCGAACTGACCCGCTACCAGCAGGGAAACTATGCGCAGGGCCTTGCCGGTCACGAGCAGAGCCGCCGCGCTAATCTCGAAAACGCCAAGTGCGTAAACGAAGCCCGGAGACGCCAGAAACGGCAGCGACGCATGCAAAAGGTTAACTACTGGACTCGGATCGGAAAACTTCAGACCACCAATCCAGAACAGGACGACAGCAAGACTGTACCGCAGCATCTTTGTGCTATTCCTTTGCAGGATCCTCACGATCGCATCCATTGCACTCTCCACAACCTATCAAGTTGGTCCCGTGCGTCCGACCTCGATCGGTCACCGCAAACCCGCGGCCCGCGTGCGTATGAGCGAAAGAGCGGACGGTTTGGCTTAACGTGCGATGAGACGCCGCGAGGTCCCGAAATCTTACCAGTCGGATTGGAATTACCCGCAAGTCGATACGGGCCGGTACGCCGAGTCCCGCCGGATTCACGGCGAGACTCAGAACCCGTGGGGAAAGAGGGGTAAGGAATCTCCGTGGCTCCCGTCTAACGGCCGGTGGTCAAGCACCAGGCTTGTGCCTGACGAAACATACGACGAGGGAGTAGATCAAGGAGTAGATCAATGAGTGCACGGATCACGATTACAGCAGAGGATCTCAAGAACAGGCTCGACCGGGGCCCGATTCCGGAATTCTGGAACGTCCTCACGGACGATTACTTCACGGGCGAGCTGATTTCCGGGTCCAGACGCGTTCCCCTCGACCGGGTGGGCCGCGAGGTGGCGGAGCGATCCCTGCCAAAGGACACCGAGATCGTGGTGTACTGCAGCGGGCCTGGCTGCCCGCAGAGCGCCGCGGCGGCCGAGAAGCTGGGAGCGCTCGGGTTCACCAACGTACGGGCCTTCGAGGGTGGCCTCAAGGAGTGGAAAAACGCAGACCAACCGGTGGAGCGCGTGGAGCACGCGGCATGAGGCCGCGGTTGGCGAACAGGCGCTGAACCGCATACAAAGCAGTAGGAAACATCGCGGAGGGCGCCGAGGCCCGGCGCCCCCGCTCCAGCAACAGGAGCACCAGATGTCTGATCGGTTCGTATCGCGCGGATTCACTGGAAAGCGCCGATCCGGCGATGGGGCGGATCGAATCCCGCCCGGTCAATACGTCACGGACGACTTCCCCGTGCTTTCCGCCGGCCCTACCCCTCGCACACCGCTGACCACCTGGAGCTTCACCATCCGGGGCCTGGTCGAGAAGCCTGTCGTGTGGACGTGGCAGGAGTTTATCGCTCTTCCCGCCCAGACCTTCCTGGCGGACATCCACTGTGTTACCAAATGGAGCAAACTGGACACTTCGTGGGAGGGCGTCAGCATCGATACGATCCTCGAGCACGTCGCTCTGTCGCCCGAGGCGCGGTTTGCGACCGCGTTCTGCGATGGCGGGTACACGACAAACCTTTCCCTGTCGGACCTGGTGGCTGGGAAGGCGTTTATCGCATACAAGTACGCAGGGCTCCCTCTGACGCCCGAACACGGCGGACCCGCTCGGCTCGTCGTGCCCCACCTCTACTTCTGGAAGAGCGCCAAGTGGGTGCGCGGCCTCGAGCTCAGGGCAGAAGACGTGCTCGGCTTCTGGGAATCGCTCGGCTATCACCGGCGCGGCGACCCGTGGAAGGAGGAACGGTACAGCGGCGACTGAAGCAGAAAAGGGTGGCCACGCGGTGGGCATTCTGGACTGGCAGATCGCGACGGTCGCGGCCATCGAGCCCGAGACGCCGCGCGTCAGGACGTTTACCCTCCGGCTTCCCCGCTGGTCGCCTCACCGCGCAGGACAGCACTACGATCTCCGGCTCACCGCCCCGGACGGGTATCAGGCGCAGCGCAGCTATTCGGTCGCGTCGGAGCCCGAACGCAGCGGCGAGATCGATCTGACCGTCGAGCGGTTGAAGGACGGCGAGGTATCGACCTACCTGCACGACGTCCTCGTTCCGGGCGACTGCGTCGAAGTCCGGGGGCCGATCGGCGGGTACTTCGTGTGGGAAGCGACGTTCGGCGGGCCCCTGTTCCTGGTCGCCGGCGGGTCCGGCATAGTCCCGCTCATGTCCATGCTTCGCCACCGCGATCGAGTTGGATCAGGGGTGAGAGCGGTCCTGCTGTACAGCGTCCGGACGCCGGACGATGTGATCTACGCCGACGAGCTGGATCGGCTCGCGCGAGCCGATCGCGATCTCGCGATCACTCTCACCTTCACGCGCTCCACCCCACCGGGTTGGAGCGGATACGCGCGACGGATCGATGCGGACATGCTGACGGAAGTCATGCAACAGGTGGAGGGGTCTCCCCTGACGTACGTTTGCGGCCCAACGATGATGGTGGAGACGGTGGCCGACGGCCTGGTCGGAGTCGGCGTCCCGCCAGGCCGCGTGCGGACGGAACGCTTCGGCCCCACGGGCGGCTGACCACTTTTGCCGGAGGGAACCGATGAACGCTGTTGACCGGGAGCTGGTGCTGGATGGAAACGCCGCGGGCGGCTTGCTCCACGAGATCTTCGGTGTCGAGATGACGGCCAGCCTGGCTACATGCGCTCACTGTGGGAGCCGAGGAGCAATCGCCCGGCTCCAGATGTACTCCCAGGCTCCCGGTGTCGTCCTGCGATGTCCCGCCTGCGAGCAGGTGGTGCTCCGCATCGTACAGGCTCCCGAGGCCACGTATGTGGACGCGCGAGGCGTGACCTTTCTGAAGGTGTCGCGCACGAGCTGAACCGCCCTCCTGATTGTCTTCCGGTCGCGGCGTCCCTCCGGGCGACCGCCGGAACCGGGATCTCCTTTATACGCATTATACACTATACGCATTATACACACGATCCGGCTCGAGGTAAGAAATCCGACCTCGCCGCGTCGAAGGGGTTGAAGACCCCTCGAGGCGGGTCCGACGAGATATTCACACGCAAGGAGGGTGATATGTCTGTCTCACAGCCAGTCCTGAACACACCGGGCGCCGGAGAATCGATCGAGTTCGGCGACGGATCGAGTGCGGAGATCGTGGTCGGTGGCGCGCAGAGCGGTGACGAGTACGGCGTGGTTCGCTACCGGGTGGCACCCGGGGATGAGCCGCCACTCCATTCCCACACACGCGAAGACGAGATGGTGTACGTGGTCGACGGCGAAATCACGGCCATCGTCGGAGACACGGAGGTCGACGTCGGACCGGGCGCCTTCGCCGCGCTCCCTCGTGACATCCCCCACACGATTCGGGTGACGAGCGACTCGGCGACGCTTCTGCTGACCTTTGTCCCCGGAGGCCTGGAACGCTTCTTCGTACCGGCATCGGAAGATGACGCGGATCCCGGAAAATTCGGCATCGAGATCCACGAACCCGTAGGAGAACCGGCGTAGCGGGGGTCACCCAGCACGCGGCGCCGATCCCGACCAGGCTTCGGGGTCGTCCCCGCATCGACTGGGTCGCAACGATTGTCGTACACAACCCTCGACAGGAGGTCAGCATGATACGCAACAATCTGGCACTCGCGAGGAGGGGACCGGGAGTTGCGCCGACGCTGGCGGCGCGCTGGCCGGCGGCGGCGGCCGTCCTAACGCTCACGGCGAACCTACTTGCCTGTGGACCCACCGAATCGGGAGCAGCCGGCGAGGAGGGCATGGAGGGGATGGCGAACGAGGGGGCGATGGAGACGGCTATGGTTGTTCAGGAGTCGCAGGAGCTACCAAAGCCGTCCTTCAACGCACAAGGCGAGCTGATACGACCCGAGGGCTACCGGGAGTGGATCTACATCGGGACGCCGCTAACGCCGAACGAGCTCAATCCTCCGGAGGCGCCCTTCCCCGAGTTTCACAGCGTGTACATCCATCCCGCAGACTACGCCCACTGGAAGCGGACAGGAGAGTTCCGCGACGGCACCATCCTCATCAAGGAGCTCGTCAGCGTCGGCTCCAAGCAGGCAGTGAGCGGCAACGGTTATTTCATGGGCGAGTTCGTCGGTCTTGAAGCAACCGTCAAAGACTCGCAACGCTTCCCCGACGAGCCGGGCTACTGGGCGTATTTCAGCTTCGGGCACTCGTATCCGTTGGCAGAGAGCACCGCCGCCGAGCCCACCGCCAACTGCAACGCCTGCCATCAGGCCTCGGCCGCCGACGACTGGGTGTTTACCCAGTACTATCCCGTGCTGGCGGCCGCCAAGGGAGGATCGGGCCAGTAGAGAGACCGCCCGGGTTTCCCGCGGTTCGGTGCCGGCCACTCGGCTAGGCGCCGAACCGCCCACTTGCGGTCCGTCAGAGCGACGCCAGGAAGTCGTCCCACGGCGTCGCCGCGAGAGTTTCGGTCGTGGCGTGTCCGAGCGAGCGAATGATCAAAGCGGCTCTCTCGACCTCGTCCTGGCTGTCCGACTCGACGATATCGACCACATCGAAGCGCCCCAACGTCGCGTAGCTGCCTTTCCAATTGACGCCAGGGCAGTCGCTCTTGATTCGGGAGGAAACGGCGGTCGCCAGTCTCTTGATCTCACCGCGATCGCCGAATGCATTAGCGTCGAAGCGGCTGAGAATCACATAGGTTCCCATTGTGCACCTCTTGTCGGTCAGTTCCACGGCGGCACAACGCCGCCCTTCAGTTTCTCATTATAGGCGACCGATCGCTGTGCGACCTGCGCGCGCCGTGGTAAGATTTTCGCCCCCCGCGACGTCTCATCATCGAGCATTGACGAGTGCGGCCACTCACTGTGGTCGACACCACAACTCTGATGAGGCTAAAGGGAGGCTACCATGAGACTGAAGGAGACAGCTTTGATCGGGGCCGCATTGGGCCTGTTCATCGTGCTCGGTACCAGCTTACGGGGCGTTGCTTCTTCCATTGATGCAACGGCC
>CAZJXR010000022.1:0-7536 GCA_964550085.1 uncultured Gemmatimonadota bacterium | reverse complement strand
ACGATGGCTTCGGACGCGATGGGCGAGACCGCGCCCCCGCTCACGGACGGCGAGATTGCCATGATCGCCGTCGTCGCCGACAACAACGACATCGCGTATGCGCACCTGGCGCTGGCGCTCTCCACAAACCCCGCAGTTCGGAGTTTTGCGAACACCATGATCCAAGATCATGGTGCGGTGAACGAACTGGCTGGCTCCGTCGTCGAGCGGATCGGCGTCGAGCCGACCGAGAGCGACGTCAGCCGACAGCTGCAGGAACAGGCGCGCATGGTCATCGACGAGCTGACGCAGCTGCGCGGCTCCGATTTCGATCGGCGCTACGCTGAGCACGAGCTGTCGTACCACGAGTTCGTCAACGAGGCACTTCGGGAGCAGTTTATCCCCGCCGCGCAGAACGTCGAGTTCCGTCAGGCGCTCAAGGACGCTCTGGTGATTTTCGAGGCTCACGAGCAGCTCGCGCGCGAGATGGTGAAGAGCGTTGACCAGTAACCGGATGGGAGGCGCTCGTGAACTGGCGAGCGCCTCCTCCCCTCTGCGGTTGCGTCGGCCGCTCCGGCCATCTCTTGCCACCATCGCCGTCGGTGTGCTCTTGTGCGCGGCCGCCGCGAAGGTTCTCGCATTCCCGGCCGAGACGAGCCGGCGGCGTATCGAGGTCGAGATCCGCGGTCTGGCCTATTCGGAACCGGAGGTCACGGTCTCGGTCGGCGCAACGGTCCGCTGGACCAACCGAGATGTCGTCCCCCACACGGTCACCTCGGTCGATGGTGCCTGGGGCTCGTCACTGGTCAAGCCCGGCGACTACTACGAGTTTACGTTCAAGGACACAGGCGAGTACAGCTACTACTGCATCCCTCATCCGTTCATGAAGGCGAAAGTCGTCGTGATCGGGGAACCCGAACGACGACGGTGAAGCCCAGGGTGCAACTCAGGACACGTACCGCATTCAGGGCGCCATGTGCAGTCCCCACCACTCGCGCGACCGTCCCGGGCTCCAAGCCTCGGCGCCCGGGACGCCGGCGAGGCGCTCGGACAGCTCGTCCGCCGTCTGCGGTCGATCGCCCGGCGCTTTCGACAGGCAGGCCAGGATCAGCTCCTCGAGTCGGGGGTCGATGGCCAGCTCCGTGCGCTGAGAAGGAGGGACCGGCGGAGTCTTTACATGGTGCACGATGGTCACCATCGGCTTGTCGCCTTCGAATACGCGGTGTCCGGTGACGAGCCAGTACGCGACGCAGCCGAGCGAGTACAGGTCGGCGCGCCCGTCGACATCGTCTTCGGCCAGGGCCATCTCCGGCGCCATGTACGCCGGCGTCCCGGTGGTCACCCCCTCGGCCGTGAGCTGCGTGCCGCCCCTCTCCGCCCGCCCGATCGCCTTGACGAGCCCGAAGTCCAGTACCTTCACGAAATCGTAGTCGGGACCCAAGCGGCAGGCGTAGATGTTGGCGGGCTTGACGTCCCGGTGGATCATCCCGTGCGCGTGGGCCTCGCCGAGCGAGTGACAGACCTGCCGCAGCAGGTGGGCGGCGCGATCGCCCGGAATCGGTCCGAAGCGCGCCACCAGCGACTCGAGGTCCAGCCCGTCGAGCAGCTCCATCACGTAGTAGAAGGCACCCTCCTCGGTGACGCCGAAGTCGTACACGTCGATTGTGTGGCAGGAGCGAAGCGCGGCGGTGGCCTGCGCCTCGCGCTCGAATCGACGGAGCAAGGTGGAGCGCGTAGCCTCGTCCGCGCCGAGCACTTCCGGACGGATCAGCTTGACCGCCGCCGGACGGGCCAGCATGCGGTGCTCGGCCTTCCATACCTCCCCCATCCCGCCCTTGCCCAGCCGCTCGACCAAACGGTAGCTGCCGATCTCGCGGGCCTCTCTCAGGCGCTTGCCGAACCCGTACACCCACCGCGAGATGAGGAAGGCGATGACGGCGCACAGGTAGGTCGAGAAGACGAAATAGACGAACAGCGTACCGAGCGGCGTGGCCGGGTCGGTGGCACCCATCGCCATCGACAGGGCGATGACGAGCGGCGAGGTCGACGCCGCCGCCAGCGAGGCGAGCAGCGTCTTCCCGGGCGTGTTGGGGGCGATGATCGGGAAGACCAGGATCCACATGCACTCCCACGGGATGCCCGGAGTGTAGTTTTGCAGGATCTCTTGCGACCACACCGGATACAGGCCCCAGAAGTTGGACACGGAAATGCCGAGCGAGCCCACGACGAGGAAGAGGAGTCCGAAGTCGAGGAGCCGATCGGGTCGCACGGTGGCGAGCCGCGAGCCGGCGAAGACGACCAGCCCGAGCGCCATCGAGGCGACCGCCACTGTCGTTTGAAACAGCTGTTCTCCGCCGAAGTGCTCCCTCAACGCGCTGAAGCCGTAGATGACGAAGTGGCTGCCGAAGAAGGCGAGAAAGTAGACCGTCGAGTACAGCAGGGCCGCCCACCCGAGCCGTCGTGACGCCTCCTCGAGGATGTCCGGGGGCAGACCGCCGAGCGAAGGGGCGGTGACCAGGGAGGGGATCGGCTCCGGCGCCTTCTGGAAGGCTCGGGGCTGAGTCATCGGAGCAATGTAGACCTGCGTTGCGGGGGCGGGTAGGGATGATCACCGGAGGCTACCTTACCGACGTTCCTGACCGGGCTGCCGAAGGGCAGGGCTGAGCCTGGACTCGTCCACGGATTACCCTTCAGTTTTGGCGACATGCAACAGCAAACTCTGTTCGGCCGGGAGCCCGAACTCCGGACCCTGTTTCAGTTGAATGATCGGTGCGGCGAAGAAGGCGCTCGCACGGTTTTTGTCACCGGGGAGACCGGGATCGGAAAGACGTGGCTCGTCGAGGCGTTCCTTCGCCGGCTGGAGGCCGCCGAAAAAGACGACGACAAGGTACTGGTGCTTCGCGCCCGCGCTTCGGAACAGTTCGGCGCCAGCGAGCCCTACCTTCCCTTCCTGGAGCTCCTGCGTCAGGCGCTTGGACGAGACGCAGAGCTTCCGGAAACGTCGATCGCCGGGCTGGTACAGCGGGTCGCGCCTTTCTGGCTCGCCGCGGTACCGGTAGCCGGCTCACTTCTGAGCGCCGCCTACGAAACCGTAAAGGAGTGGGGAGACCGCCGCGGGGGCACAACGAGCCTTCGGGCGCCGGGGCGGGATGCTCTGTTCTTTCAGTACACGGAGCTCCTACGCGAGCTGGGTCGCGACGTCCGCGTGGTTGCGTTTCTCGATGACCTGCACTGGGCCGACGCTTCTTCCATCGGCCTCTTGTTCCACCTGGCGAGAACGCTCGAAGCAGCACCCGTACTTTTCATCGGTACGTACCGACCGACCGAGGTCGAGATCTCGGACCATCCGATTCGGGAGGTCAAGCTCGAGCTGGAGCGATACGGGCTGGCAACGGAACTCGCTCTGGAGGCGCTGGACGAGGAGGCCGGCCGGAAGATCCTCGGGAGGGAGGCCACCGCCGCGCCCGATGCAACGACTCACCTCGACGCGATGGCGGCCGGACTGCTCCGAATCGCCGGAGGCAATCCGTTGTTCCTCGAAGAACTCGCGCGCTGGAGCGTCGAGCACCGGCAGGCCGGCGAGAAACAGTTGCTCGAAGCACTGGCACGCGCTGGCCCTGACGCGCCGAGGCGTCTGCTCAGTGTGCTCGAGAAGCGACTCGACGCGCTGCCATCCGGAGCGTGCCGCGTGCTGGAGACCGCGTCCGCGGCGGGCGTCGGCTTCACCGGCGCTGTCGTGGCGGATGCCAGCGGGGTGGACGAATTGGAGCTAGAAGAAACGCTGGACCAGATCGCGCGGAGTCACGGCCTGATCCGTCGCATCGGCGAAGCTATGCTCCCAACCGGCGACCTCACCACCGAGTACCAATTCGCTCATCCCCTCGCCCATGCATGTCTGAGGGCGCGCCTGGTCGGGCGAAAAGGCGGCGAGATCCACCGGCGCATGGCCACTGCGATCGAAAAATGCTATCGCGGCGATTCGAGCGTCACGGGCATTCTGGCGCAGCTGTATCGAAAAGCACGCGATCCCGACAGGGTCCGCGACTACGCCGCCAGGGCGGCCCGCAGATCCGAGGAAATGTTCGCGTTCCCGGAGGCGGCACGCTTTCTCGTCATGGCGCTGGAAGCAGGACCAAGGCCGCGCGAGCGACTTGAGCTTCTGGTCGCGAAAGGGCGCGTGCTCACGCCGCTCGCCCGTTATGCGGAGGCGATGGAAGCGCTGGAAGCCGCCGCCACCCTCGCACGGGAACTGGGACAATCCGCACCGGAGCTGGAGGCTCGCCGTCTACTCGGACGGTGTCGTTTCGCGTCAGGGGAACGATCGCCTCGAGAGATCGCACGGGACATGGACACGCTGATCGAGGAGGCAGAACAACTCGGCGACAAGCGAGAGCTGTGCGCGATTCTCGACTCCGCTGGCGTGGCCTATGAGCGCGCGGGGCTCGCTCGCCGACTCCGCGAGGTCTCGCGACGGCAGCTCGAGCTGGCGGATGAGCTTCGCGACGACGCCCTTCGTGCGCCGGCGCTATTTCGAGCCGCTCGGAACGAGGTCTTTTACGGAGATCCGGAACGAGCCGAGACGCTGGCGCTCGAGGCAGAAGAAGCCTACGCGCGGCTCGGCCACCTTTCGAGACGCGCCGAGAGCATGAACATCCTGGCCATCGTAGCAAACCGAATGGGGCAGTCGGACGACGCGGTTCAGATATGGAAGCGAGCGGCCGACGAGTTCGATCGACTGGTGATCCCGGAGCGAGCGGTCGGCATGCGGGGGAACATCGCCGAAGCACTCACGTGCCTCGGTCGGTTCGCGGAGGCTTCCGCCACCCTCGAGGAAGCGCTGGATCAAGCTGCCGACCTCGGACGCCCGCACATCTGGCTATTCCTCCAAACCTCGCTCGTCGCCCTCCGCGTATACGAAGGGAGGTGGAACGACGCCGTCACGGAGCTCGATTCACTGCGAACGCGAGTGGAGGGACACTGGATGTACGACATTCAGACCACCGCCTACGCTCTGCTCGCCAGTCTCGCCCTGGCGGACGAGCAACGGGCACATGCGGAGGGTCGACGGCTTCGGAAGCTGTTGGAGGGCTCCGAACAACGCTACTTCGAGCGCCGCGCTGAATGCGATCTTGCCCTCTCCCGGTTGGCGACCCTGGAGGGGCGCCAGGACGAAGCACGCCGGATCCTGGAGCGAAGCCTGCAAATCCTGTCATCGCGCGACACGCATCCCCGTTTGCTGCTCGAATTCGAACTGGCTCGCCATGAGAATGACGAGCGGTCAGCGCGCCAGTTGCGGAGACGGGCGAGGGATGCGATGCGGGCGCTGGGCATAGAACGCCCGCCGGCGTTCGTGGAGCAGACGTGAAGGATCGCGACGAGGTACGCGGGGCCGTCGGCGAGCCGGGAACCCGCAGCTTCGACCGCGGCGGCGCAACGGCGCCCGGCGGCGGACCCGACCTCGAGAGCGTGCTGCCGGGCGTGCACGAGCTGGACCACACGGCAGATGTGGGAATCGAGATCGAGGCGCCGACGCTCGAGGCGCTGTTGGAGCGGGCCGCCGCCGGGATGTGGTTCCTGGTATTCGGCGACAACGAGCAGGTGAGCAACGCCGCGGAGCCGGAGGCAGGAGAGGAGCAGGAGGAGGAGAGAGAGTGGCGAGAGCTGAGGCTGGAGGCCGACGGTCCGGATACGCTGCTTCTCAAGTGGCTCCAGGAGCTTCTCTACCTATACGAGGTCGATGGCTTCCTCGCCCGCCGCTTCCGGTTCGATCACGCCGACGATCGCGCCCTGGCCTGTCGCGTCGGCGGCGGCCGACCACGCCATCCTCCGATCCGGGACCTGAAGGGAGTCACCTACCATCGGCTGATGGCGAATCGGGTCGAAACCGGGTGGGAGGCCCGGGTGATCTTCGACGTCTGACCGTGCTTCCGCGCGTCGTGTCAGGCACCTGCCTGTCCTCCCGCGCGCGAGCAGGCAACGTCGAGCCGACTTTCGTGTATAATGAAGCAAGCGTGGCCGTCTCCTCCGATCTCCGAAGCATATGAGCACCACTACCCGGACAAGCGAGGCGCTGCCGGAGAACCTCCAGGTGCGTCAACTGGATGCCTACCGCTGGATCATCCCGAAGCAGGGTCGGATGAACGTGGAAGGTCTCGTGTTCGCCGACCGAAAGCTGATGGAATCGATCCGCGGCGACGACGCCTTGCGCCAGGTGGCGAATGTCGCCTGCCTGCCCGGAATCGTCGGCCGCTCCATCGGCATGCCCGACATCCACTGGGGGTACGGCTTCGCCATCGGCGGTGTAGCGGCCTTCGACCCCGACGAGGGCGGCGTGATCAGTCCCGGCGGCGTCGGCTACGATATCAATTGCGGCGTGCGACTCCTGCGATCGAAGCTGTCGATCGACGACGTGCGCTCGCGCGTGCCCGACCTGATGAATCAGATCATGCGCGACGTGCCGGCGGGTGTCGGGGCGAGCTACGATGCCAAGGCGAAGAAGCTCTCCGCGGACGAGGTGCGCGCCGTCCTCGAGCGGGGCGCGGCGTGGGCCGTTGCAGAGGGTTATGGAAGCGACAGCGACCTCGAGCGCACCGAAAGCCACGGGACGATGCCGGGAGCCGACCCGGACGAGGTGAGCGACCGGGCCGTGAAGCGCGGAAAGCCGCAGCTCGGAACCGTCGGCTCGGGAAATCACTTCATCGAGCTCGGCCACGTCGACCTGGTGTACGACGCTGAGGCCGCGCGCCGACTCGGCCTGGAGGAAGGCACGGTCACGGTCTTCATCCACTCCGGATCGCGCGGGCTCGGCCATCAGGTGTGTACCGACTTTCTGGACGTCATGCAGCGCGCGGCGTCGAAGTACGGGATCGAGCTGCCGGACAAGCAACTCGCCTGCGCGCCGCTCACCTCGCCGGAAGCGAAGCGCTACCTGGGGGCGATGGCCGCGGCCGCCAACTTCGCGTTCGCCAACCGGCAGATGATGGCGCACCGCGTGCGCGAGGCGTTTGCCCGCGTGCTGGACCAGCCCCTCGAGCGACTGGGCATGGGACTCGTGTACGACGTGGCTCACAACAACGCGAAGTGGGAGCGCTACGAGGT
Source organism: uncultured Gemmatimonadota bacterium (assembly GCA_964550085.1). Lineage (GTDB taxonomy): Bacteria > Gemmatimonadota > Gemmatimonadetes > Palauibacterales > Palauibacteraceae > JBFILW01. The sequence goes on along the minus strand of CAZJXR010000022.1, from coordinate 459 downwards.
CGACGGGCGCGAGCGGCGACTGTGCGTGCACCGCAAGGGCGCCACGCGCGCCTTCCCGCCGCGACATCCCGAATTGCCCGATGCCTACCGCGACGTCGGACAGCCGGTTCTCATCCCCGGCGACATGGGTCGCTACTCCTTCGTGCTGGTGGGCACCGAGGCGGCCTTTCAGGAGACGTTTGGCTCGACCTGCCACGGCGCGGGCCGCCGCATGAGTCGGCGACAGGCGAAGAAAACCTCGCGCGGCCGCGATCTGCGGCGCGAGTTCCGGGAGCAGGGGATCGAAGTGCGCGCGGCCTCTTACGCCACCGTCGCCGAGGAAGTGCCGGAAGCCTACAAGGACGTCGCCGACGTGGTGGGGATCGTGGACGCGGCCGGGATCGGCCGCAAAGTCGCGCGTCTCAAGCCGGTGGGGGTGCTGAAAGGCTAGCCCTCGTCACTTGACGGCGGGTTCGCCGG
>CAZJXR010000021.1:30447-31275 GCA_964550085.1 uncultured Gemmatimonadota bacterium | reverse complement strand
ACAGCTCCGGGCCGCTGGGGTTATACGCGATGTCCAGTCGGATCGGTCCGATCGGGCTGTAGTAGCGCAGGCCGACACCGGGCGTCGCGACCGGAGACCGGGCATCGTCCAGGTCGACCCACGCCTGGCCGATGTCCACGAACCCCACCGCGTGCCAGGTGCCGCTGAGCCGGTGCCGCAGCTCGACGGTAAAGGCGAAGCCGAGGTTGCCCCCGGTCGGGTCCTGGTCGAATGCCGACGGAGGCAGGTTCGGGACGCACTGGTCCAGCGGCTCGGTGCCGCATTCGGCGACGGAATCCACCACCAGCACGGTCGGACCGAGCAGGTTCTGTCCGAAGCCGCGCACGCTGTTGGCGCCGCCCTCGAAGAAGCGTTTGGTCGGATACACGATCTGTTGGGCCGTGTCGGCGCCCCCGAAGATCGTTCCCTGGGTCGGATCTACGAAGCCGCCGCTCAATCGAGTGGCCAGGGTGTTGTCATCCGACACGGGGAAGAAGCTGGCCAGGTCTGCCGACAGGCGGACGTACCGGTAGTCGGAGAGGGTGAGCTCGCTCGCGCGCTCGGCGGCGACCGATGTGTAGAAGCCGCTGGTCGGCGCGAAGGTGGCGTTCGTCTGGTCATAGCGCCACGACAGGATGAGCGGGGAGAGCCAGCGCGGTTCCTGGATCGCCTGGATGTCTTCCGGATCGCAGATGCCGAAGTTGACGCAGAAGTAGATGTCCGCCGACTCGTCCGCGAAGCCCGCGTATTGCGGACGGTAGGTGAGCGCCAGGGTCATGCGCCGCCGGAGCTTGCGCCCGATGGTCGCATCGCCGCCCACACTCTGCT
>CAZJXR010000021.1:0-30437 GCA_964550085.1 uncultured Gemmatimonadota bacterium | reverse complement strand
GAGGCTCAGGTTGTTCTTGCCCGAGATGAAGTACGGCTGTCGAAACTGGGCCGATAGCTCCCAGGCGGGCTCCTGGTACACGGATCGATTGGACACCTCGTAGCAGGGAAACTGTCCCTGCAGGGGGCCGGCGAGCAGGTTCGACACGGAACCGGTCATCTCGAGCACCCGTGCGTTACCGAAGAAGTTGCGATTGGTGAACTGCACCTGAGCCCCGAAGCACGACACCGTGTTGATGTCGAAACCAGTCCGGATCGTCTTCGGCGTCGCCACCGTCACCTGCACGCTCACGTCGATCAGCGTGTCGGCGCCGGGCACCGAATCGGTCGTGATGGTGGCGTACCGAACCGCCTCGAGACTGTACAGCTCACGCTGACTCTCGAGGATACGGTCCTCGCTGAAGTACTGCCCCGGAAAAAACGAGAGGAACCTATTGACTACGTCGTCGCCGATCTTTTCCGCGCCCTGGACATCAATGTGGCGGATCCGGACTCGTGGTCCGGGCGCCACGTTCAGAATGACGTGCGCCACCAGGCTGTCGGTGGGAAGGAAATAGTCCGGGAGCACCCTGGCCCGGATGTAGCCGCGGTTGCGCAGCCGCTCGAGAATGAGCCGCTCACTTTCATCGAGGGCGATGAGATCGAACGGCTCCCCGGTCTTGAGCGGGATATCCCGCAGCAGATTCGGGCGGCTGATGACACCCTGCACGCCCTCGATGTCGAGGGTCCCGACCAGAGTGGGCGGTCCCTCGTCGATCGTGAACTCGATGGCGACGGTGCTGCCCGTGTACTGCACGGTCGTGTCCACGTCGACCGCCCGATACCCGCGCCGTCGATAAAAGACGCGCAGGCGGAGAACGTCGAGCGGGAGCTCCGACTGGTTGAGAAAGCGGCGGTTGTGCGCGAAGCCCCAGTTGGTGAGCGGACAGATCGGGAGAATCTGGAGCAGGAACGTCTTGCAGCTCGTCGCCTCGGTGGCGATGGCGGCCGACAGTTGCTTGCTCGAGAACGCGTGGTTCCCGGTGAAGGTGATCTGCTTGACCTCGGGGTCGGCAGTGGTTTGCGCCTGCAGCGGGGGCACCACCAACGGCCCGATCAACAGCCCGGCCACCAGTCCGAGCTGAAACCGTCGGCTTCGTCTCACCGGCTCGGCCCGGGACCCTCCGTGACCAGCCTCAGACTCCCGCGAGACGAGTCGTCCCAAGCCGCGCCCGCCCTCCATCCCCCGCATCCCCCTCGGGTCCAACTCCGCTCGCCTCGTCCTCCTTCGTGATCTCGTCCGGGCGCGCCGGCCGCTCCTCCTCGCCCTCGTCCGGGCGTGCCGTCGCCCGCGGCGAGTGGCCGATCGGAACCCGTTGCAGCCACAGTTTGGTCAGGTAGAAGGCCGCGAGGCCGACGCCGGTGGCCACCGCCAGGGCGGCGGCGTACGTGGTCGCGTCGGCCGGCCCGCGCCGATAGTAGTTCATCATCCCTCTCGACGGTGTTCGGATCGAGTGGCGGTCCGCTCCCCGATCGGATTGACCGGAAACCGGTATTCGCGCAGCGGCCGAAACGCCGCCTGGCCGCCATCCCATCCATAGTGCGTCACGACCGTCGATTCCGCACCCGCAGAAATATAGTTGAAGCTGTTCTGTCCACGCTCCGGGCCGCGACCGCGGCTCGAAGTGGCCGTGCCGGCCTGACACACCACCAGACCAGCGCGACGGGATCCGGAGCCGTCGAGTCGCGGCATGAGCTGGATCGACTCGCCGATCAGAGTGCAATGCAGGTGGCCCACCAACAGCAGACCGACACCCAGCAGCTCGAGCCGCGCCACGGCCGGACCGGCACCGTGCATGACGCGAGTCCCCTTGTAGTTGGGCGGATAGGCCACGTGGTGGTGCGTCACCACCACCCGCCGATCCGTCGCCGGCGCGCGCCCGAACTCGCGGGCCGCGTAATCCAGCTGTCGCCTCGACAGGCGTCCATCGGTCACCAGCAGTGGGCGGGTGGAGTTGAGCGATACGATGGTCAGCCCGTCGAAACGGTAGGTCCGGTCGAGGGTGTCCGAAATGTAGCGCCGGTACTTCCCGTACGGCGCCAGGGCGCGCTCCATCACGCGGTAGACCGGGAGGTCGTGGTTGCCCGGCGTGACCACGATCGGGATCGTAAAAGTGGACAGAAACTCGCGCGCCTGTTCGTACTGGGCTCGCCGTGCCCGCTGGGTAAAGTCTCCGGAGGCGACGATCACGTCGGGCGCCAGTTGCTCGCTGACCCGCTGGATGGCGGCACCGCGATCGGGCTCGAAGACCTTGCCGAAGTGCAAGTCCGAGATGTGGAGAATGTCAGGCACGCGGCGGCGCGGCGGCTCGGGTAAGGCGTCGGGCGAGCGCCAGTCCGACCACGATCAGGCCGATGCTGAACAGTTGTGCCAGCGTGAGCATGCCGACGAAGCGATCATCCTTGGCACGGAAGAACTCGACCGCGAACCGCTCGGCTCCGGCCAGCACCAGCCACAGGGAAAAGAGCCACCCGGCGGCGTGCGGCCGGCGGCGAAGCTTCCACAACAGGAGGAAGATGAGAAACGAGATGCCGACCTCGAACAGCTGGGTGGGATACACAGTGAGGACGGTCGAGTCGGGAATCGAATCGGGCACCGCCACCCCGAACTGGCGCCGCAGGTTGCCCGCCGTGCTGGCCGGATACCCTTCCGGAAAGGCGACGCCGACCCAGCTGTCGGTGGGTCGTCCGTAGTCGTCGCCGACCAGAAAGCAGCCGACGCGGCCGATCGAATACGAGAGAGCGAGGGCAGGCGCGCACACGTCCGCCATCGCCGGCAGACTCTTCCCGCGCACGCGGATCATATAGATGACACCGAGCACGCCGCCGATCAGACCGCCGTACCATACCAGCCCACCCCGCGAGAACAGCATGCCGAGCGGATCGACGACGGTCCGGTCCCAGTTGAGCAGCACGTAATAGACCTTGGCGCCGACGATCCCGCCGACGACCGCACCGAGCAGGATGTCGCCGGCAAAATCCACGTTCTCGCCCCGCTCGCGCAGTTGTGCGCGGATCACGACGTACCCGGCCAGGAAGGCGAGCGCCATCATCACCCCGAACGAGGTGATGGTGAGCTCGCCGATCAGCGGCAGGTCGAGGTGCAGCAGTTCGGGGTGCATGGAGCTCCGCTTCAGTGGTGTACAGCTGTGTCGCGCGCGTGGGAAGACGCCGCCTCGACGCCCCTCCACCGCACCATGGCCGGGAACGGGAGGGAGGCGTCTGCCGTCAGCCCGAGGTCGCTCGCTTCGCCTCGCTCGAGGCGATGTTCCGCCACCCGCGCGATCATCGCCCCGTTGTCGCTCGCCAGTCGCGGCGATGGAACGAAGAGCGATGCCGGATCGTCCACCGCTTCGGCCATCGCCTGCCGCAACGCTCCGTTGCAGGCCACCCCCCCGCCGAGCAGCACTCGTCCGCAGCCGGTGGCCCGCACGGCACGCATCGTTTTGGTGACCAGCACCTCGACGACCGCGGCCTGGAATTCGGCTGCCACGTCGGGCACCGCGCGCGCGAGCGCATCGGCTCCGCGACCCTCGAGCTCGTCCGCCAGCAGGGCGGCGGCCGTCTTGAGACCGCTGAAGGAAAAGTCGAAGTAGCCCGCATCGCCGATCTCCTGTTGTCGCGACAGCAGGGGCCGCGGCAGCCGAACGCGACCGGGCTCACCGTTCCGCGCCGCTCGTTCGAGCGCCGGTCCTCCCGGATATCCAAGACCGAGGCGGCGCGCAACCTTGTCGAACGCTTCACCTGCCGCGTCGTCGCGGGTGAGTCCGAGCAGCCGGTAGCGACCCCATTCGGGGGCGAACAGCAGCAACGTGTGACCGCCGGAGACGAGCAAGGCCACGAACGGCGGACGTGCATCCTCGCGTTCGAGCGAGTTTGCGAACAGGTGCGCCTCCATGTGATGCACGCCGAGCAGGGGCCGGTCGAGGGAAAAGGCGAGCCCCTTGGCCCAGTTCACCCCGATGAGCAGCGATCCGATCAGGCCGGGCCCCCGAGTAACCCCGATGCCCTTCACCTCGTCCGGCTTCATCCCCGCCTCGGCGATCGCCGCCGCGGCCACACGGTCGAGCACCCGCAGGTGGGCGCGAGCCGCGATCTCGGGAACGACGCCGCCGAAGGCGGCGTGCGCATCCTGGGAGGCGATGATGAGTGCGCGCAGCCTGCCTCCCTCGACGATGCCCACCGAGGTCTCGTCGCATGAGGTTTCGATCCCCAGGACGGGACCCCCGGTCCAGCCCATCAATCGGACGGCGGTAACGAGCTGGAGCCGTCGCGCGCCCGCACCACGACCTCCGGCTCGGCGGCAACGGCGGTCAGCGTGAGATGATCCGGCAGGCTCACCTGAACGGGATGCGGCGTCGCTCGTGGCGGCACGCGATCGACCCGCACGCTGGCGAGCAGTTCTCCCGAGTCGAGCGCGGCCACATCCCGTCCGGGCCCGCTCACTCGAACGAGAACGCTGTCGGTGGAGAGGAGGACTTCCTCCGCGGCCGTGCCTTCCACCGCCAGGGGCACGAGCAGCTGGCGCTCGAGGAGCGAATCGACCTCGATGGTGAGGAGGACGGACGACGGGACGGCGGTCACGTGCTCGAGGTCGGGCGGCACGTTCACCTCCACCTCCCGCATGATCGAGCGGTCGAGGGGCGGGAGTTGCACGCTCTCGGTCGAAGCAGTCTCGAGGGAGGCTACCTGGGACGCCGCTCCCACCAGCCTCACGCTGTCGGGCTCCACCCGCATGGGACCGACGATCACGAACCCCTCGGCGGCCTTCGGCTGGGCAGTCGGCAGCACGCGCACGGACTTCTCCGCCACCGGCTCGAACTTGAGCGTGACCGTCGAGGGGTTGACGCCTACCGCGCGAAGGGTGGCGCCGGCCGCATCGAGGGTGGCCAGATCCTCCAGCGAAACGCCCACTCGCATGACGGAATCCGTCACCTCATCGATCGTGAGCCGCAGAGTCGGGCGGTCGAAGTTGAAGGCCACGATGTCGGCACGACGACCGCGAAATGCGGTGCCGATTTCTTCGGGACCTTCGACGAGCACCCAGCCCGGATCGCGAACGTCGTACTCGAGCCGCGTCCGCACCACGTGCTCTTGCACCTCATCGTCGGTCACGTTGACCCACAGGAGCATGGCGAGCACCACGGCCGCCACCTTGTACGGCCACTTGTCGAGGAGTCGTTCGCGCCACGTCATGGAACCTGCCGTCGCTCGATCCGGAATGGCTGGCCGGCGACCTGAATCGCCACCCGTCCTCCGACCCGCAGATTGTAGCCGGCCGGCGGGGTCTGCCCGATCACCCGTCCGGGCGCGTCGATCGCGTCTTCGTCGAAGGTGACGACGCCGAGCACCAGACCGAGCTCGGCGAGCAGTTCCTCGACGTCCTCGGCGTGGCGACCGAGCAGGTCCGGCACGGCGACGACGTCGAACCCCCCGCTCACCACGATCTCGACCTCGGCCGGGATCGACAGTTCCGTGCCGCCTGCCGGTGAAGTCTCGAGCACCAGACCGCTGCGAATCTGGGCATCTTCGGTCCGCACGACAGTGGTGAACCCGAGCTGCTCGAGAATGATGCGCGCCTGCCGCTCCGAAAGCCCGTTCACGTCGGGCACCCGCTGGCGTTCGGGACCGCGGCTCAGCGTCACCCGGACCGGCGCTCCCGGCCGCGCCAGCTGACCGGGAAGCGGGCTCTGCGACAGAACGATCCCAGGCTCGGCACGCGGATGGTGCACCTCCGCAGTCGCCTCGTATCGCAGACCGAGGTCGGCCACCCGCTCCCGAGCGCTCGCGTCGTCCAGCCCCACCAGATCCGGCAGCTCGACCAGCGTCTCGCCGCCGGGCGCGGTCGGCGCCGGGAACAGCCAGCGCGCGGCCATCGTGTATCCGACCACCACCGCTGCCAGCGTCAACACCGCGGTCGCGGTCCATCGCCCCGGCCGAAACGGGAGCCCGAACGGTCCACGCGTCTCGCGTCCGTCGCCCGCCCCCGCAGGCCGCTTCGTTGCCGACGCGTTGCCGCGCGCTCCGGAATCGGAACCGGTGCCGCGGGAACGCAGACCGCGTCGCCGGCGATAGCTCACCGGGCGTCCTTTCGCCTCAGCCGGGCCGCGAACGCGCCGTCCGTCGCCCACTGCCAGGGTCTGATCTCGAGATCTCCGGCCGGCGTGATCGCGGCCGCGGGTAGGCCGGAGGCGGGCGGCGCCGGCTCGCGGCAGAAGTCGCGGTGGCGGTCGACGAACGCATCGATTTGCTCCTCGTTTTCCTCCGGCTCGAGCGAGCAGGTCGCGTACACGAGCAGGCCGCCCGGCGGCACGATCCGCACACAGGCATCCAGCAGCTGTCGCTGCAAGTTAACCAGCGAAGCGAGCCGGCGCGGGGTCAGGCGCCAGCGCGCGTCGGGTCGACGCCGGAAAACCCCGGTGCCCGAGCAGGGCACATCGAGCAACACCGTTTCCGCCACCGTGAGAGCGGGCTGCCGCCCGTCCATGACGGCGAGAGCGATCCCGAGCTCCGCCCGCCGCGGCGAGTCTGCCAGCCTCGCGAGGCGCTCGACACTGGTGTCGGCGGCGACAAACGGCCGCGCTTCGCGAGCGGCCGCGGCGAGGGCGATCGCCTTGCCTCCCGGAGCGGCACACGAATCGAGAACCGGGGCCTCGATGTGTGGGCCGACGAAATCCACCACCGCCGATGCGGCCGGGTCCTGCACGACGGCGGACAACCGGCGCAACAACGCGGCCGGGGCACCGGCCCCGAGGATCGCCGAACGAGGCCACGGCGGCAGGGGCGAGAGCTCGAGACCGGTGGCCTCGAGGAGTCGGGCGGCTTCGGCCGGCTCGTGCTCCAGGAGGCGCACGGTCACCGCCGGCGGCGCGTTGTCGAGCTCGACCAGTCGCCGCACCTCGGCCCGGGGCCAGCGGCGCAGCCAGCGGTCGATCAGCCACTGCGGGTGCGAGCCGTACGAGGTCAGGTACGCGGCCGGGTCGGCCTCGAAGGTCGGAAACGGGACCGACTCCCGAGCCGCGCGGCGGAGCACCGCGTTCACCAGCTTTGCTCCGCCCGGACCCGCAACTCGCCGCGCTCCCTCGACCGCCTCGTGAACGGCTGCGTGATCCGGGGTCCGCATCTCGCGCAGCTGATAGAGGCCGATCCGAAGCCAATTGAGGACGGCGGGGTCGAGCCGGCGCAGCGGCCGGTCGACGAGCTGTGCCAGCTCCGCATCGAGCCGTCCGCGAAGCCGGACACAGCCGTATCCGAGCTGGCGGGCGAGACTCCGGTCACGCGCCGGGAGGGCGGCGAGGGCAGCCCCCGCGGCCCGGTCCGCGTAAGCGCCGGCCTCGGTTTCGGTGAGTACCTCGAACGCCACACGGCGCGGATCGGGCGAACGGGCCGTCAATCGAGCATGCCCGCCCGAGGACTGGAGGGGACGGCCCATTCCCTGCGTGACATCCGCCCGGCGAGAAACGCGGCCCTGCCCGCGTCGACCGCGCGGCGCATGGCGAACGCCATCACCGCCGGCCGCTCCGCCTGCGCCACGGACGTGTTCATGAGCACGCCGTCAACGCCCTGCTCCATCGTGATGCAGGCGTCCGAGGCGGTGCCCACCCCGGCATCGACGATCACCGGCGCCGTGAGTCGGGACTTGAGAATCCGAATCGAGTACGGGTCGAGCAGGCCGAGGCCGCTTCCGATCGGCGATGCGAGCGGCATGACGGCCGCCGCGCCCAGCCGTTCGAGCTCCAGCGCCACGATGAGGTCGTCGTTGGTGTACGCGAGCACCGTGAAGCCGTCCGCGACCAGCACCTCGGTTGCCCGCAGAAGCTCCGCGTTGTTCGGCAGCAGGGTCTCCTCGTCCCCGATCACCTCCAGCTTCACCCAGTCGCTGAGCCCGGCCTCGCGGCCCAGACGCGCGTAGCGGATGGCGTCATCGGCGGTGTAACAGCCGGCAGTGTTTGGAAGAATGAAGAACTCCTCCGGATCGAGGTGGTGCAGGATGCTCTGCTCGTGTCCGCGGTCGAGATCCACCCTTCGCACCGCTACCGTCACCACCTCCGCCCCCGACGCACGGATCGCTTCCACCATCTCGTCGTTGCTGCGGTACTTCCCGGTGCCGAGAATGAGGCGCGAGCGGAATTCGCGCCCCGCGATCACCAGCGGCGTGTCGACCGCTTCGGCGGTCGAGTCTCGCGTCGCGATCGACATCAGCCCCCTCCTACGAAGTGAACCAGCTCGATCGCGTCTCCCTCCTCGACGGCGATCTCCGCACGCTCGGTGCGGCGAACGATCTGCCGGTTGAGCTCGACGACGACGAGCCGGCCATCCAGCTCCAGGCTGTCGAGCAGGCCAGCGATCGTTTCCCCTCTGCGCACCGTGCGCGGCTGGCCGTTGACAACGATTCGGACTTCGCCTTCGCTCATGGATCTCCCTGCTCGTCTCAGTCGAACCCGGGCCGAACGCCCTCGTCTACCCGGCCCGGGATACAGGCGCGAATCGCCCGCCACAACTCTTCCACCGCGCTGACCGGATCGGCCGCCGACCACACGGCCCCGCGGACTGCAATCGCCGCCGCACCGGCCGCCATCACTTCCGCGACTCGGGAAGCGTCGATGCCACCGATGGCGACTACCGGCGCCGGCAGTCGGCGGCACGCGGCGAGCGGCGCCGGTCCGGCGACCGGACCGCCCGGGTGGGTGGAACTGCGGTAGATCGTACCCAACAGCACGTAGTTCGCTCCGTCAGCCACCGCGCTCTCGGCCTCGGCGGCGGAGTGTACCGAGGCGCCGATGTACACCGTCGCCGGCAGAATGCGGCGCGCGACCCGCACCGGCAGCGCGCGACGTCCGAGCTGCACGGCGTCCACGCCGGCGACGAGGGCCACATCCAGCCGTTCGTTCACCACGCACCAGCCGCCGTAGCGCCGCGCCCCGCGCGCCAACCGGGCTGCCACCTCGTACAGGGCGCGGCCGGGCGCCTCGGGATCGCGCACGTGGATCGCCACCTCGTTCCCGCCGACCGCCTGCAGCCGCCCAGCGACCTCCCGAAAATCGCCGCGGCCATCGACTCCGGGCGGCGAGATGATGTGAAGACGCGGGAGCTTCACTCGAACCGATCGCCCGCGCGCACCCCCCGTCCGCTGATCCACTCCTCGGCGCGCATCCGTCGCCGGCCGGCCGGTTGCACGGCCCCGATCCGAAGCGAACCCTCCGCCGCCTCGACCACCAGGCCGAGCCGGGGGTCGGCACGAATCACCGTTCCCGGCCGGCCGCTCGGCGGGTCCACCTCGTTCCAGTCCTCGTCCTCGAGGCGCGGCTCGAACAGCTGCACGGGCGTGTCGCCGAGCGCGCTCCAGGCACCTGGACGCGGATCGCAGCCCCGGATCCAGCGACCGACCTCCTCCGCACTGGTGCTCCAATCGAGGTGCGCCGTCTCCCGATCCAGCTTGGGCGCGAAGGTCGCCCGGTCGGGGTCCTGTTCGCGCTCTTGAGCGCGGCCGCATTCGATCACGGTCAGCGTCTCGATCAGCAGCTCGGCGCCGAGCTCCGCCAGCAGCATCGAGAGCTCTCCCGCCGTCGTTTCCTCCCGAAGCGGCACCGTCGTCTGGGCCAGGATCGGGCCGGCGTCCATGTCGCGCGTCATGCGCATGACCGTGACCCCGGTCCGTGAAACGCCGCGGATGATCGCCCAGTTGATGGGAGCTGCCCCCCGCAGCTCGGGGAGCAGCGAGGCGTGGAGGTTGATCGAGCCGTGCCGGGGGAGTCCGAGGAGCACGACCGGCAGGAGGGCCCCGTACGCGACCACGACCGAGATGTCGGGCGCCAGCTCCTCGATCCGGGCCGCCAGCTCCGCCGACGGCCTTTCGGGCTGGAGCACGGGAACGTCCAGTGACTCGGCCTCCCGCTTGATCTCGCTCTTCTTGAGCCGGCGGCCCCGTCCGGCCGGGCGGTCGGGGCGGGTCACCACGGCCGTCACCGTGTGTCCCTCTTCGGTGATGGCCCGGAGGCTGGGGAGCGCGAACTCGGGAGTGCCCCAGAACAGAACGCGCATGGTGCAGAGGTCGGTTACAGCGCCGGAGCGGGTCGCCGTTCCGACTCGTCCATCTTGGCCCACTTGCTCAACAGCAGCTTCCGCTTGAGAGGGCTCACCCGATCGATGAACAGCACTCCGTCGAGATGGTCGATCTCGTGCTGAAAGCAGCGGCTGAGCAGGCCGCCGGCTTCGATCGACACCTCGTTTCCCTCCGCGTCGAGACCCCGCACGACGACGTCGCGGGCCCGCTCCACGATCTCGGTCAGCCCCGGGATGCTGAGACAACCCTCGGTGTCCTTCGCGCTTCCGCTTCGCTCGATCACCTCTGGATTCACCAGCACGCCGGATGCGCCGTCACCTTCCTGCACGTCGTACACGAAGACGCGCACCGGCACACCGATCTGGGGCGCGGCGAGGCCGATCCCCTCGTACGCGCGCATCGTCTCAACCATGTCGTCGATGAGCTCCCGGATGGCGTCGTCCACCGTCTCCACCGGGGCGCTCGCGACCCGGAGGAGCGGGTCGCCCAACATCCGGATCTCGCGCACGCTCATGACGATCCGGCGCGGGCCTGACCCTTGTCCTGACTCGATCCGAGCACGCGGCTGATCTTGCCGCGCTCGACCTCGAGACGCGTGTCGCCCGACTTGATGACGACGCGGTCTTCGGACAGGTGCACGATCTTGCCGATCACCCCGCCCACGGTGGCCACCTCGTCGCCGCGCGACAGGTTGCGGACCATCGCCTCGTGCCGCTTCTGCTGTTGGCGCTGCGGCCGGATGATGAGGAAATAGAAAATCCCCCCGATGGCCGCAAACATGAACAGGGTGCCGGCAAATGGGCTCCCTCCATCGACCGGTGCCGCGCCGAGCAATGCCAGGACTGGATTCAAGTGACTTTCCTCTCCGTGCGGGTCCTGACGCCCTGACCTCCGCGCGGGCGACTGGCCGCGAGATATCGTTGCAGAGCGGGTGTGGCCTTCGGTTGATCGTCCGCGGCGTCCGGTCCGGCCGTCATTCGAGCGTCTCGCGGCTGGTGTATCTGCCCAGCCATTCGTCGGCCCAGGCATCGAAATTCCCCCCTACTATCGCGGCTCGCGCAGAGGCGGTCAAATGGATCATGAAGCGGACGTTGTGGAGCGAAAGCAGGCGCAGACCGAGCAGTTCGTCGCACACGAACAGGTGACGGAGGTAGGCGCGCGAGAATTGTCGGCAGCACAGGCAGTCGCACTCCGGATCGAGCGGTCGGGTGTCGGCGGCGAACCGGGCTACCTTCAGGTTGACTTTGCCGTAAGTGGTGAAACCCGTTCCGTTTCGTCCGTTCCGCGTGGGCGCCACGCAATCGAACAGGTCGACCCCGCGGCGAATCGCCTCGATGATGTCCTCCGGGTAGCCGACCCCCATCAGGTGCCGCGGTGCCGGCTCCGGCCACGCGGAGGCGTAGGCTTCCAGGATGCGCAAGGTAGCGGCTTTTGGCTCGCCGACCGACAGGCCGCCGATCGCCAGCGCCGGCCACTGGTCCATTTCCAGCGTGCGGCGCAGCGCCTCGAGCCGCAGATCTTCGTACGAGCCACCCTGAAGCACCGGGATCAGCAGCCCGGGGCGCGCCGCTACGAGGGCCTCCCCTTCCGCGTCCGCTGCTTCGGGGGGCACGCCGGCTGGGCCCTCCGCTGCGGGACCCGCTCCCGCACCGCGCGGAGGCGACCCATCCGCGAGCTGCCGACGCCGATCGGCACACAGGGCCAGCCACCGCAGCGTCCGGTCGACGGCCCTGGCGGCCGTCGCTCGATCGGCCTCGCCGGGCGGGCATTCGTCCAGCGCCACCATGATGTCCGAGCCAAGCTCGGCCTGGATGTCCACCACCCGGGCGGGCGTCAGCCGGTGCTCCGATCCGTCGATGTGGCTTTGAAAGGTGACCCCGTCGTCGTCGATGCTCCGGATCCGGGCGAGCGAGAAGACCTGGAAGCCGCCGGAGTCGGTGAGGATCGGGCGCTTCCAGGCCATGAACCGGTGCAGGCCGCGGGCGGTCCGGATCACCTCCATCCCGGGCCGCAGATACAGGTGATACGTGTTGCCGAGCACGATCTCGGCCCCCACCTCGACGAGGTCGTCCGGGGAGAGAGCTTTGACGGTGCCCTGCGTTCCGACCGGCATGAAGCAGGGGGTGCGCACGACCCCGTGACGGAGCCACAGGCGCCCGGCGCGCGCGCCTCCGGAGCGCGCCTCGATCCTGAACGCGCCGGGCAGGCGGTCCCCCGGGACGGCGCCCCCGGCACCCGGTGCGGCGGCGTCGGCGGTGACGGCTCGACCCGCGCCGCGTTCGCCCGCCAGAGCCTCTGCCGTCACAGCACGACCATCGAGTCGCCGTACGAGTAGAAGCGATAATGCTCCCGTATGGCGTGCTCGTACGCCCGCATCACCAGGTCGTAACCCGCGAAGGCCGACACGAGCATGAGGAGGCTGGAGCGCGGGAGGTGGAAGTTGGTGATCAGGTGGTCTACGCCCCGAAAGACGTACGGCGGGTAGATGAAGAGCTCGGTCCAGCCGCTGCCGGCCCCCGTCCTTCCCGACGCGTCGGTGAGCGTCTCGAGCACGCGCACCACCGTGGTGCCGACCGCCCACACGCTGCCGCCGTTCTCCCGGGCCCGCGCGAGCCTGTCGGCGGCATCGGCGCTCACCCGAAACCGCTCCGCCGGGAGCACGTGTTCGGCGGGGCACTCGGCGTCGACCGGGCGGAACGTGCCCAGGCCGATGTGGAGCGTGATGCGGACGATGGATACGCCGCGGCGCTCCAGGGCCCGCAACAGTTCCGGCGTGAAATGGAGACCGGCGGTGGGCGCCGCCACACTGCCGGTGTGCGCCGCGTATACGGTCTGGTAGCGCTCGCGATCGAGCGGTTCCGGTTCGCGGTCGATATAGGGCGGGAGCGGAACCTGCCCGTACCGCTCGATCAGCGTCCAGGCATCGGCCTCGCCCTCGAGGCGCACGATGCGCTCGCCGTTCGGCGTCGAGTCCTCGATCGCCACCGCGAACCCCTCGGCGACGATGACCCTCCGTCCCGGCTTCAGCTTGCCTCCCGGTCGTACGATCGCCTCCCAGCGCCGACCTTCCCGGCCGGCATCGGGCACCGGGTGGAGGAGAAGAACCTCGCACGGAGCTCCGCTCGGCTTGCGCCCGCGGAGACGAGCCGGGAAGACGCGGGTATCGTTGAGGACGAGCGCGTCGCCGGGCACGAAGTAGTCCGCTACTTGGTGGAAGCACCGATCGACCAGTCGGCCGCCCGCGCGGTCCACCACCAACAACCGGCTTTCGTCGCGACGCGCGGCCGGGAAGTGGGCGATCAGCCCGGGGGGCAGCGCGTAATCGAAGGCCGCGGTCGGCAGCTCCTCCGCCGCACGGGGGCCGCGACCGCCTGTCCACTCGCTCCCGACGCTAGCCCTCATCGCGGAACAGCGCGGCCTGGACTTCCGACGCCGAGCCCGGAAGCTCATACCCGAATCGCCGGTACGCCTTGGCCGTGGCGGTGCGGCCGCGCGCCGTGCGCTGCAGGTATCCGTTCTGGATCAGAAACGGCTCGTACACCTCTTCGAGCGTGCCGGCGTCCTCGCCGACCGCCACCGCGAGCGAATTGAGCCCCACCGGGCCGCCCTCGAAGCTTTCGATGATCGCCCGCAGCACGCGGGCGTCCATCTCGTCGAGGCCGTACTGGTCGACGCTCAGCATGTGGAGGGCGGCGTTCGCCGTCTCGCGGTCGATCGTCCCCTCCGCCTTCACCTCCGCGTAGTCGCGCACCCGGCGCAGAAGTCGGTTGGCGATACGGGGAGTTCCGCGCGAGCGGCGCGCGATCTCCTCCGCGCCCTCTTCGGTGGTCGGGATGCCGAGGATCCCGGCCGAGCGGCGGACGATCTGCAGCAGCTCGTCCGGCGGGTAGTAGCCGAGCCGCTCGATGATACCGAAGCGCGCCCGCAGCGGCGCCGTCAGCAGTCCGAAGCGCGTCGTCGCCCCGACGAGGGTGAAGCGCTCCAGCTTCATCGACACGGTCTGCGCCTTCGCGCCCTCGCTGAGACGGATCTCGACCCGGAAGTCCTCCATCGCCGGATACAGAAACTCCTCGATCACCGGACGCAGGCGGTGGATCTCGTCGATGAACAGAATGTCGCCACGCTCGAGGTTGGTGAGCAGGGCGACCAGGTCACCCGGCTTCTCCAGCACCGGCCCCGACGATGTCTTGATCTTCACCCCCAGCTCGCGCGCCATCAGCATGGCCAGGGTCGTCTTGCCGAGGCCGGGAGGTCCGAAGAAAAGCGAGTGGTCGAGCGGCTCTCCGCGCTGGCGGGCGGCCTCGATGTAGACCTCGAGGCTTCGCTTCACCTTCGCCTGCCCGACGAAATCCGCCAGCCGGTCCGGACGAAGCGACTGCTCGAAGCTCCGGTCGTCCGCCAGCGGTTCCGGGGTGGTGATTTCGGTTCGCTCTGCCATGAGCGCTGTCTCTGGCTGTTAGCAGGTTCAGCGTTCTCGCGGCGCTTTGCCAGGTCGCCGGGCGACCTGGCGTGCGGAGCCACAGGAGCCGGCGAGCGACCCGACGGCCGGGGCTACAGGTGCCGCAGGGCGACGCGCAGCAGCTCCTCCATCGGCGGCTGCGGCGACTGGATCTCCTCGCGCGCGCGTGCCACCGCCTCTTCGCTTTCGATCCGGCCGTAGCCGAGTGACCGGAGCGCGTCTACCGCCGCGGCTCCGGCTGCAACGGGCTCCACGTCCTTACCATCCGCGGCGATGTCGTCCAGCTTGTCGGTCAGCTCGACCGTGATCCGCTCCGCCATCTTCCGTCCCACGCCGCTGACCGTCTGCAGCATGGCGTGATCCTTCGACCGGATGGCGCGCACCAGGCGACCGGCCGGCAAGGCGCCTACCAGCGCTAGCGCCAGTCGTGGCCCGACGCCGCTCGCGTTCTGCAGCCGCAGGAAGAGCTCGCGGTCGCGGCCGTTGGCGAAACCGTACAGCTCCATCGAGTCATCGCGCACCACGAGGGCCGCGTGTAGCTCGACGTCGTGTCCTTCGGGCGGCAGCGATTCGAACAGCGATGTCGGCACGAACAACTCGTAGGCGACGCCGCCGGCGGTCATCAGCTCCGCGCGTCCGACGGCCTTGGCGAGCAGCTTGCCCCGTACGCGCCGAATCATATCGCCCCGCTCACGCTTCGAGTCGGGCCCGTGCCGCGGCCACCGCACCCACTCCGTGAAGGAAATGACAGATGGCGGCTGCACAGCCGTCGGCGGCGTCGGCCGGCGCCGGCGGTTCGGCCAGGCGCAGGAGCTTTTGCACCATGTAGGCCACCTGGGCCTTGGTCGCCGACCCGTGCCCCGCCACTGCCTTCTTGATCTCGGCCGCCGGGTACTCGGCCACCTCGACGTGACGCGCGGCTGCCGTCATGAGGGCGACCCCGCGAGCATGACCGAGGACGGCTGCCGAGCGCGCGTTGCGGCCGTGGAAGACGTCTTCGACCGAAACGCAACCCGGTTCGAGGCGGTCGATGAGCTCGATCAGGCCGTGGTGGATCTCGACCAGCCGCTCCGGCAGAGGAAGTCGCGGGCTGGGCCTCACCACCCCACACTCCACCAGACACAGTGCCCCCTCCTCGCGGGCGACCAAGCCGTAGCCGGTGACCTGCGCGCCCGGATCGACTCCCAGTACTCTCACCTCACGACGCGCCGAGCGCTTCCCACGCCTCCTCGTCCACCTCGAAGTTGAAAAAGATCTTCTGTACGTCGTCCTGATCCTGGAGCGCCGACACCAGACGGAGGAGCCGCTCCCCCTCCGGCCCCCGGACCTTCATGGTGGAGGTCGGGATCATGGCCAGCTCCGCTTCTTCCACCTCGATGCCACGCGCCTGCATGGCGTCCTGCACGGAGTGGAAGTCCTCGGGCGCGGTGGATACCACGTACAGGTCGTCGTCGCGTTCCACATCGCGGGCCCCCGCCTCGAGGGCGGCCTGAAGCAGCGCCTCCTCCGCGCAGGAAGCTGCCTCCACGTACAGCTGCCCGAGACGCTCGAACATCCACGCCACCGATCCGTCCCGGCCGAGATTCCCGCCCCCGCGCTCGAGGATGTGCCGAACCTCGGCTACCGTCCGCTTCGGGTTGTCCGTCAGGCACTCCAGGTACAGCGCCGCCCCTCCGGGCCCGTACCCCTCGTAGGTGACCGATTGGTAGGAGACGCCCGGCAGCTCTCCCGTGCCCCTCAGGATCGCCCTCTCGATGTTGTCGCTCTTCATGTTCTCGTCCTTCGCGTTGGCGATCGCCGTCCGCAGGCGAGGGTTGAAATCGGGCTCCTTCCCCGCTTCCCGCGCCGCGACGGAGATCTCGCGACCGAGCTTCGAGAACAGGCGGCCACGCGCTTTGTCGTTGGCCGCCTTCTGTCGCTTGATCTGTGCCCACTTGCTGTGCCCTGCCATCAGGAGCCCGTCCGCCTGATCGTGTCTGCGCCTCGTAGACCTGCTAGCTCTCTCGTCGCGTCGCCTCTGCCGCGATCACTTTCTCCGCCACGTGCGTGGGCGTCTGCTCGTACCCGTGGAAGGTGCGCAAGTGGGTGCCCTTGCCGTGGGTGAGCGACCGCAGCGAGGCCGAGTACTTGTACAGCTCGGCAAGAGGGACATGCGCCTTCACGATCTGCGACCGTCCCGTAGTCTCCATGCCGAGAATCCGACCGCGTCGCTGATTCAGGTCGCCGAGCACGTCGCCCATGAACTCCTCGGGCACTCGGATCTCGAGCGACATGATCGGCTCCAGCAGGACCGGTCCGGCCGCCGCGGCCACCTTCTTGAAGGCCATCGAGCCGGCGACCTTGAACGCCTGCTCGGAACTGTCCACCGAGTGGTACGAACCATCGTAGCACTCCGCCTCGAAGTCGACGACCAGGAAGCCCGCCAGCACTCCGCGCTGGGACGCTTCCTGGATGCCCTTGTCGACCGCCGGGACGAACTTCCCCGGAATCGCGCCGCCCACGATCTTGTTGACGAACTCGTAGCCCTCGCCGCGCGACCGCGGCGTGAGGCGGATCCAGCAGTCGCCGAACTGCCCGCGACCGCCCGTCTGTTTCTTGTACCTGCCCTGTCCCTCGGCCTGGCGAGTGATGGTCTCGCGGTACGGGATGCGCGGCTCCTCCGTCTCGACCTTGACACCGTACTTGCGTTGCAGCTTCTCGAGCGAGATGCTCAGGTGGAGCTCGCCGAGCCCGCGGGCGATGGTCTGCCCGAGCTCGGCGTCGTACGCCGACAGGAAGGTCGGATCCTCTTCGTGCAGCTTGGCCAGGCCGTTGGCCAGCTTGTCCTCTTCGCCTCGGGACGCGGGTTGCAGCGCGATCGAGATATCCGGCGCCGGCCACTCGATCCCGGGCAGCCGGAACGGCCGTGACGAGTCGCACAGCGTCTCGCCCGTGTGCGTGTCTTTGAGCTTCGCGACCACACCGATGTCACCAGCGTGTAGCCGCGGCACCTCACGACGCGTCGCCCCGTTGCCCACTCCGAGGTGCGAGATCCGTTCCGTGCCGTGCCGGTTCGGGTTGGCGACGTTGGCCCCCGGGGTCAGCTCGCCGCTGTAGATGCGAAAGTAGCTCAGCTCGCCCACGTGGGGCTCCGAGGTGGTCTTGAACACGAGCGCCCCGAAGGGAGCGCCGTCGCTCGGCGTCAGCTCGATCAGCTCGCCGTCTCCGTCTTCGACTACCGTGGGTCCGCGGGCCTCCGGGGAGGGAAGGAGCTCGACGATCTTGTTCATCACGGCCCGCATGCCACGGCCCGTCTCCCCGGATGCGCAGAACACCGGGAACAGCTCGCCGCGTCCCATCGCCGCCGACAGCGCCTGGAGCACGCGGGCGCGGTCCAGCTCCTCGCCCTCCAGGTACGCCTCGAGAAGCGCGTCGTCGGTGGTGGCGATCGTCTCGATCAGCTCCTGCCGGAAGGACTCGACCCGTGAGACGAGGTCCTCCGGGATCTCCGCCTCGTCGTACTCGCCCTTCTGGGTGCCGGGGCGATACATGTGTGCCTTCTGGGAGAACAGGTTGACGATCCCCTCGAACTTGTCGCCGCTGCCGATCGGCACTTCGACCGGGATCACCTGCGAGGAGAGCACCTGTTTGATCTCCGCGAACGTCTTGTCGAACGACGCGTTCTCCTTGTCGATCATCGAGATCACGATCAGCCGGGGGATCCCGCGGCGATCGCAAGTTTCCCACACCCTTTCCGTTCCCACTTCCACGCCCGCGTTGGCCGCGATCACGATGACGGCACCGTCGGCCACCCGCATGGCGGCAGCCGCCTCGCCGAAGAAGTCGAGGTAGCCGGGAGCATCGAGCAGATTGATCTTGTTGCCCATCCACTCGACCGATGCGAGCGCCAGGTTGATGGACATCCCGTGCTCCTGCTCCTCGGGAGTGAAGTCGGTAAGCGCGTTGCCGGCCTCCACCGATCCGTGACGCGAGGTGGATCCGGCGATGAAGCTCATGGCATCGATCAGCGTCGTCTTGCCGCTTCCCCCGTGGCCGAGAACGGCCACGTTCCGGATGTTGGCAGGGGTGTACTCGGTCGCCGTCGCCGCCATCTACTCCTCCTTCCGGGGTGAATGCCGCTCGAGGCGGGGATTCCAAGCTAGGAGCCGACCCGAAACGCCGAAAGGGCTGCGGAGGCGGGTCGGTGGCGATCGCCGGCGGCGACAGGCGGGTGCGGATGACGTGTCGGGAGGAAGCAGCCGGCTCGCCGGCCACGCTCAGTGGGGTCCGGTCGTCTTCCGGTACCTTCGGCTCATCTCGTCCAGAAAGTGCCGCTCGGATTCCGACAGCGACTCGATGCCGCTGGCGCGGATCTTGTCCAGGATGCGGTCGACCTCATCGAGGGTGTCGGCCCCCGGCCGGCCGGTGCGTCGCCGTGGCGGCGGACCCTCGCCGGAGCCACTACGAACGGAGAGACCGCTCCGCGACCGCCGTCGGCGCCGGCGCAGGCGGTGAATCGGGACGCTGATTCGATCCCCGTATTTCAGGTAGATCCACGCCGTCACCAGTCCGCCCAGGTGAGTCCAGTTCGCCACTCCTCCCCCGCTCCCCTGGAACGAGGTAACGATGGCGATGGCGGCGAGCGCGCCTACGAAGTACTTCGCCTTGATCGGAAGAACCGCCCACAGGTAAATCGGCGCGTTCGGCCACCGCAGCGCGAAGGCGAGCAGCACTCCGTACAGCGCCCCGGACGCCCCGATCACGTTCGTCTGGCCGACGATCGGAAGAAAGAGGACGGAGAAGAGCGCGCCGCCCAGCCCGGCCACGACGTAGAAGTGGATGAAGGTGTCGCTCCCCCACGCCCGCTCCAGCGGCGGCCCGAAGAAGAACAGGATGAGCATGTTGAAGAACAGGTGCCAGAAGCCACCGTGAACGAACATGTAGGTGAGTGGCGACCACGGGTGAACCAGCACGCGGGCGGGAGAGAACCCGAATACCTGCACCGCCCAACCGAACGGTAACAGGCCCACCATCATGAGCAGGTATACCGCCGTGTTGGCGATGAGCAGCCGCTTGACCCATGGGGTCAGCGAGTAGCCGAAGCTGACCCGTTCGTAGTTTCGGCTGTACGGACGATCGGAGAGACCCATAGCTGCTAAACCCCGGTCCTCACCTCTCTGTTCCGATCTGGCAGGAGCGGAAGAACTTCGGCGCATCGCGTTGCGGTCTCCGACCGCCTAGCGGTCGGTGTCCGCGCGATCCAAGGCGGCCCGGGCGAGGCGCTCACACAGCTCCGGGAAGGAGATCCCCGCCGCCGCGGCCGCTTTCGGAAACAGGCTGGTGGCCGTCATCCCCGGGACGCTGTTGCCCTCCAGACAGTAGAACGTCCCGTCTCCGGCGAGGCGGAAATCCAGGCGGCTGAAAGAGCCCTGCCGCAGCACGTCGTGAGCGCGGAGCGCGAGGTCGGCCAGGGTGCCTCGCTGCCCGGAGTCGAGTGCCGCCGGAGCCTCGTAGCGCGACAGGCCGGGGGTGTATTTCGATTCGTAGTCATACAGGTCGTGACCGGGAAAGATCTCGACTGCCGGCAACGCCTGGTCGAGAAGCACGGCGACCGTAAGCTCGCGCCCCTCCACGAACGCCTCGAACAGCACGTCGCCATCGTAGCGCCGCGCCACCTCGACAGCCGGTTCGAGCCCGACCTCCTCGTGGACCAGGCTGAGGCCGACGGTCGAGCCTCCATTGGCCGGCTTGACGACCAGGGGCAGACCGAGCGTGGCAACGGCTTCCGAGAGAGCGGTGCACCGCGGCGCCCAGGCGGGGGTGGGGAGGCCGGCAGCGCCGAACAGCTCTTTCGACAGCCGCTTGTCCATGGCGATCGCGCACCCCAGATGGCCGGTGCCGGTGAACGGAATGCCGGCGATCTCGAGCACGGCCTGGAGCTTCCCGTTCTCCCCCTCGCCGCCGTGCAGGGCGATGAACACCACGTCGGCGTCGCGCACCACCGGGAGCTCTGCGAGGGCGACGCTCAAGCTGCCGCGGCGCGCTTCACTGAGCTCCGCCGCCGGCGGCGGTTGCCGGCCCACCGCGCCGCTCAGCAGACGGTCCTCTTCGGCGGGGGGGACATAGCCGCGGGCGGGGTCGACCGCGAACACCCGGTGGTCGCGCGACCGGAGCGCATCCATGATCGCGCGACCGGACGCGAGCGACACGTCCCGTTCCTCACTGGTCCCGCCCAGTAACACGGCTACGCGCATGGCTACTCCGTGTACTCGCCGGCGACTCGCATGACTACGGATCGTACTCCTTGGCTTCGGCAGGCATCGGAAAGCGCACCGGCAGCTTGCCCCACAGGTCGATTGGCTCGTCGCCCTGCTGAGCGGGCCGGAACCGCAGCTGGCGCGCGCCGACGACGGCGGCCGAGTCGAGACTGGCGTATCCGCTGCTCTCGAGGATCACGACCGAGTCGACGGCGCCCTCGCGGGTGATGTGGATGTACAGACGTGTTTCGCCTCCGATCCCCTTACGCCACGCGTCCGGAGGATACTGAAAGGGCATCGTCTCGTTCAACAGCGCCGGCATCTGAAACGAGCCTCCGGTCACGCCGACCTTGAGGCCGCCCATCATCGGCTTCACGGTGTCGGCGCAGCCGGCCACCGCCAGAGCGCACGCGAGCACGGGGAGCCGTCCCGCCGGGCGTCTCACCGCCACTCGCCGCGGCGCAATCGGCGGCAAATCCGTCACCGCCCGCTGCGCGCGGCGCACCGGCGCCGGCGACTCGGTCACGACTCCTCCCCTCGGCGCGCCAGCTGCTTGAGTCTCACCAGCGCCTGAAGCGCATCGAGCGGGGTGATGCGCTCCGGGTCCAGCTCGTCCAGATACTCGAGCAACGGCGATGGAGCACGCTCGAACAGCGACAGCTGCTCGCGTGCGCGCGCCGGCAGGTGTGAGAGGCGGGTCCCGCCGTCGTGCCTTCCGCCCTCGAGCTCCCACAGTATTTCGGCCGCGCGCTCGATCACCGCCGCCGGCAGGCCGGCGATGCGGGCGACGTGGACTCCGTACGAGCGGTCGCAACCGCCCGGCTCCAGCCGGCGGAGAAACACCACTTCATCATCGCTCTCGCGCACGGCCACGTTGAACGCCCGCACCCCGGCGAGCAGATCGGCAAGCTCCACCAGCTCATGATAGTGGGTCGCGCAGATGGTGCGCGCACCAAGCGTGTCGTGCACGAACTGTGTGACTGCCCACGCGATCGCCAGACCGTCGTAGGTGGAGGTGCCGCGGCCGATCTCGTCCAGAAGGATGAGGCTTCGCCGGCTGGCGCAGTTGAGGATGGTGGCCGTTTCGGTCATCTCGACCATGAACGTGCTGTGGCCTGTCGCCAGGCTGTCGGACGCGCCCACTCGGGTGAAGATGCGATCGGCAACGCCGATTCGCGCCGCGTCGGCGGGCACGAAGGACCCGATCTGCGACATCAGAACGATGAGTCCGACCTGCCGCAGCACGGTCGACTTGCCTGCCATGTTCGGGCCGGTGAGGATCATCACCAGGGTGTCGCGGTCGAGGACGACGTCGTTGGGGATGAACTCCTCCGCCCGCAGCAGCTGCTCGACGACCGGATGACGTCCACCACGAATCTCGATCCCGAACCCGGAGTCCACCCGCGGGCGGCAGTACCGGTTGCGCACAGCGACCGCCGCCAGGCTGGCCAGCACGTCGAGGACGGCGATCCGCTCGGCCACCGCCAACACGCTGCCGACTTCGCCCATCAGTCGCTCGCGCAGCCCCCGGAACAGGCGAGCTTCGAGCGCGGCGATCTTCTCCTCGGCACCAGCGATCTTGGCCTCCCACTCCTTCAGTTCGGCGGTGAAAAACCGTTCGGCGTTGGCCAGCGTCTGCTTGCGGACATAGTCGTCCGGCACCCGCGACAGGTTGGGTCGGGTGATCTCGATGTAGTATCCGAACACCCGGTTGTACCCGATCTTCAAGCTGTCGATTCCGGTACGCCGCCGTTCGCTCCGTTGCAGGCCGGCGATCCACTCCACCGCTCTGTCACGCAGCTCGCGGAGCTCATCCAGCTCGACCGAACAGCCGGCCCGGATCACGCCGCCCGCCGCCAGATTGGGCGGCGCTTCCGGGTCCACCACCGACTCGATCGCAGACCGCACGTCGGGGAGCGGGTCGATCCCGTCGCGGAGCTCCGAGAGCAGGGGCGCGGCGATGTCGCCCAGTGCCGCCACCACCTCCGGAAGGGCCGATATCGATCCGGCCACCGCCAGCAGCTCCCGCGGTCCGGCCCGACCGGTCGACAGCCGACCGGCCAGACGCTCGAGGTCGCGCACGGCGCCCAGCGCATCCCGCAGCGCGCGGCGCGCAGGCGTTGCATCAACGAGCTCCTCCACCGCATCCAGGCGGCGGCCGATCTCGCCGGGGTCGAGCAGGGGCCGGGTGATCCAGCGGCGGAGAAGCCGCGCTCCCATCGCCGTTCGGCTGCGATCGAGCACTTCGAGCAACGTGCCGCCGTTTTCCGCGCGCAGCGGGGTGACCAGCTCCAGGTTGCGCTGCGTCATCGCATCCAGGTGCATGACACGGCCGCGCCGGACGACGCGTGGCGGACGCAGATGACCAAGGCCGGAGGGCCTCACCTCCTGCAGATAAGAGACGAGTGCGCCGGCCGCGCTCACCAGCCACCCATCGGCGTCGGGTGCGAGGCCGAATCCCTCGGCAGTATGGACGCCGAAGTGACGGCACAGCGTCTCGGCGGCGACGGAGGGGTCGAACCGCCATCCCTCACGGGTGGTGACGGTCCACCCGCCGGCGGGGGGTGGATCCGCCCCGGTGGGCCACAGAAGCTCGGCCGGCTCCAGCCGCGCCAGCTCGTCGGCTAGCTCGCCGGTCGGGACCTCGAGCGCCTCGAACTCGCCTGTCGACAGGTCGACGGTGGCCACACCGAAAGGCCCGTGGCCGGCGATCGCGGCCACGAAGTTGTTGCGGGTCGCCGAGAGCAGTGATTCGTCCACCACCGTTCCGGGGGTCACCGTCTCGACCACCTCCCGCCGGACGATGCCCTCCGCCTCCGCCGGGTCCTCGACCTGCTCGCAGATCGCCACCCGGCGGCCCTCGCGGATCAGTCGCGGCAGGTACTCGTTGACCGCCTTGGCGGGGACGCCGGCCAGCGGAACGTCGGCCGGGCCGTTGTTGCGGCTGGTGAGGGTAAGACCGAGCAGCGCGCTCCCCTCCCGCGCATCGTCGAAGAACATCTCGTAGAAGTCGCCGACTCGGAAGAGGAGGATCGAGTCCGGGTGCTTCGCCTTGATGTCGAGGTACTGTTGGATGAGGGGGGTGTGCGTGGTCATCAGCGGCCGGTTCGACTCACGGCGATAGCGAGACCACGATCGCCTCGAATCCACGCGCCGTCAGGTTGCGAGCCTGTTCCTCGGCCAGACTCCGGCTGGCGAAGCGACCGGTGCGCACCCGGTACCAGCCGTCGTTCGCCACCGGCTCCTCGATCCGGACGTCGGCACCGGCCGCTTCGATCTCGCGTTGCAGGGCGGTCGCCGGGCCCCGCTCGCGAAAGGCGCCGAGCTGGATGGTGAACCGGCCCGCGGTGGCGGCGCACGCGTCGAGCGCCAGCTCGGCCTGCTCCCGGACACTCTCATCGCCGGGCCCGGTGGCGAGGTCTCTCGCCCGCCCCCACGCTTCGCAGGCGCCCTTCTGATCGCCGGCCGTCTCGCGGGTGAAACCGCTCCACAGCCACGACTCGGCCAGCAGGGGCGTGCTCGGATAGTCGGCGCGCAACCGCTCCAGGTCGGTGGAAGCGCGGGCCGCCTCCCCGCGCACGAGCCGCAGCTGCGCCAGCTTGAGCCATGCCCGAGGCGCATAGTCGCGGCCGCCCTCGATGGCGACCCAGATGTAATCGATCTCGGCCGAATCGGCGTCGGCTGTCATGCGCCCGCGCAGGAAACGCGCCCGGGCCAGGGTCGACTTGTCGACGGCCGCTTCGTTTTCGGCGAACCAGCTGGTGAGTTCGGCTCGCGCGAGTTCGACCCGACCGGAATCGAGCGCCGCCTCCACCATGTCGAGACCGCTCCCGCTCGGCGCCTGCCCGGCCAGCGTCGACGGCGCGACCACGGCACTCGCCGCCCACCCGACGACGCACGTCGCGCGCACCACGACCGCCCTCGTCGCCGAGGTTGCGAGGCCGGGACGCCGGGCGTGCCTCACGCCGCTTTCATCCGTGGCAGGTGAGCGAGGGATAGGAGAAGCTGTTCCATGACCTCGGCGTCTCGACCGCCCGACTTGGCGTTCCAATCCGCACGGTGCATGAGTCGCAGCGCACCCTCCAGCTGGGAGGCATCCCAGGCCCGCGCCTGGTCCCGGTACACGCGAGCCTTCCATTTCAGGTTGGCTCGGGTCATGCTCTCGGTCACCAGTCGCTCCCCGCCCTCCACCGCCAGACCGAGGTAGACGTGCTGCTCGATCATCGCGATCAGGAGGCGGACCGCCGACTCCGACGGATCGGCAAGCAAGCGCGGCAGCTCATCCAGCGCCCGCCGGTAATCGCGAGCGGCGACACGGTCGAGCCACTGCCAGCGGTTGACGGCGCGCAGGTTGGGTACCAGAGCTCGGACCTGCTCGAGGCCCAGGTTCCCATCGACCACGGCGTTGGCCAGCTTTTCGAGCTCCGCCTCGAGCAGCGACAGGTCGTTGCCAATGGCGCCCGCGATCGCCTCCGCCGCCTCCGCCGAGAGATGGAAGCCGTACTTGTCGCGCGCGCGAGCGAGCAACCAGCCCGGAACCTCCGCCTCTCGCGGCGAGGCGAACTCAAACCCCGCACAGCGTTTCCAAAGCGTCTTGTAGAAGGCGGCTTTGGACCGGGAAGGTATGGTCGCCGTGATGACGAAGCACAGTCCGGCCGGCATGTGCGCCACCATCCCCTCGACCACCTTGCGGCCCCGCGGCGACAGCTCCTGCGCCTCGGACAGCGACACGACTCGACGCGCAGACATCAGCGGCGGCATGGCCAGCGCCGAGGAGAGGGCGGGCGGATCGACCTCGCCGCCGCGAAACAGGTCCAAATTGAAATCACGAGTCGCCGGGTCGACGGCGGCGTCGATGATGCGCCGGGCCGCCTCTTCCCGCAGGCGCGCGGCGTCGCCATACAGGAAGAACGCGCCGTCCAGCCTGCCACTCTCTAGCAGGCGGTCCAGCTTGGTCTCAGCCTCCAGGGTCACGGAAAGGAGTGTAGATACGACGTGCAGGCAGCGCCAGAGGCCGTGCGGCCCCGCCGCCAGCCCGGGTCAGTGACGCGAGTGCGCCGGCTGCGGCTCGCTCGACGACGGGTTGCCGGAAGTGGCGGGCAGATGCAGGCCGCCGGGCGCCGTCATCAAGGAGCGGTGGAAGAGCGGCGTCGTGCGCGGAGTATCGAAAAACGGTCCGCCGCGAAACAGGGCAGCGGCGGCGGGGCTTTGCGGAACGGCGACCGCGACCGGTGCGAACTCCACTTCGACCGGCATCTGCGTGGCGAAGGGAAGCCAGAACAGCGACAGCAGACCGACTGCGGCGACCGCAAACAGGGCTGCACTTCCGCCAGGGTGGCGGGTCGCCCACGGTATGCTGTCCTCCACGTGATACAGTCGATGCCGAAGACGCCCGGCGAAGTCGCGGGCCGGTTCCGCTTCGGGCAGATCTCGGAAGATCCTCAAACCCGTGTCGACAACGTGCGAGTATCGAGCACAGGCGGGACACTCTTCCAAGTGGCTCTCGCACTCGGAGATCCGCGCCTCATCGAGCAGGCCATCGACGAAGTCCGAGTAACGTTCGAGGAATCGCTCGCAGTCCATCCGCGGCTGTCCGGTTCGGTTTTGTCGGTTTCCCGCGCCCCGCCTCAGACGTCCCCGTGGCGGGATTGTAACAGGTCCGACGGTCGGCTCGATAGTACTCGCGTGGCGAAGGGGTGTTCCGGGGCGGCGAGCATAAAAAAAGGGCGGCTCAAAAGCCGCCCTTTAGCGTTGATGCGGGTCCCGGCTCCTCGCTACCGAGAAGCCGTCCGGGCTAGCCCAACATGGGCGCGATGATCTGCGCGAACTTGTTGCGCGCCCGGTTGAGGCGCGACTTGACGGTTCCGAGGGTGACGCCGGTGATCTCGGAGATCTCCTCGTACGTCTTCCCCTCCATCTCGCGAAGAACGAACACTACGCGATGGTGCTCCGGCAGCTCCGCGACCGCCTTCTCGACCTGCTCCCGCAGATGCCGCTTCCGAAACAGGTCGTCCGGCGAGTACGTCCGGTCCTCCCACTGTAGCGGTCGGTGATCGGCGTCCCAGTTCTTCTTGATGGCCTGGAACAGGACCATAGGGTTGCGCGACCGGTTGCGAAGCTCGTTCTTCGCCAGGTTGCTCGCGATGGTGTAGATCCAGGTCGAGAACTTCTTGGTCGGATCGAACCGGTGC
Source organism: uncultured Gemmatimonadota bacterium (assembly GCA_964550085.1). Lineage (GTDB taxonomy): Bacteria > Gemmatimonadota > Gemmatimonadetes > Palauibacterales > Palauibacteraceae > JBFILW01. Next base: position 3,450 of record CAZJXR010000021.1, on the reverse strand, counting down.
AGATGTCGATACACGCGTACGAAAGTCTCCTGCACCAGGTCCTCGGCCCGGTCTCGATCCCCGATCGTGCGATAGATGAAGTTGAGCAGGCGACTCTGGTACCGGTTCGTCAGCTCGTGGAAGGCGTGGCGCTTGCCCTGTAGATACGCATCCACGAGCTGCGCGTCCTCGAGCTCCTTCAGCGAGCCTGGAACCCGCTCCTGGCGCGGCTGCTCGGGCTGCTTGATGGGCTGTTTGGTAATGGTGGCCATTCCGCCCCCTTTGACGGCTCGCTGCCGGCGGGGAAACCGACCATCGACCGGCGCGAGTCCCGTCCTGGATCTAGAGCTTTCGTTCTCGGCTGCTTCAACGACGGGTGGCCGCCCCCACGGCCTTCCCATCCCCGCTCTCATATGAGACACCCGTCGGATCGGTTTTGTTGCCCGGCGCCGGACCCGTTCCGACTTACTGCCTCGATACTGCCAATACCTCGTTCGCTACCTCGATCGAACTCCTTCGCAGCGCGCCGCTAACAGCAGCGCGCAAAGAGTCTTCGAGTCCACCACCCGCCCTTCGCACGCCATCTGCAGCGCTGTCTCGAACTCCAGCTCGTGGCGCTCGATGAACTCCGACCGCTCGTGGCGGGTCTCGGTCTCGCTGAGCCCGCGACCCACGAACAGGTGTATGCGTTCGTCCGTAAACCCCGGAGTCGTCAAGATCGTCGTCAGATAGCGCAGATCCCGTGCCCGAAGCCCGGCTTCCTCCTCGAGCTCGCGCCGGGCGCACTCTTCCGGCGATTCGTCACCGTCGAGCTTGCCAGCCGGCACCTCCCAGATTTCGCCACCGGCTGCGTATCGGTACTGCCGTAACAGGACGACGCCCGTCCCGGATCCCCGCCATTCTCCCGACCCGAGGAGTGGAACCACCGCCGCCGCACCGGGATGCCGGAGCAGCTCGAGCTGGCCCTCGGAGCCGTCCGGGAACCGAACCCGGTCGAGCGTCACGTCGAACACGCGGCCGCTGTACACGGTCTCGCTGCCGATATGGCCGACCGGCCCGGCCGGTTGTTGGCTCAGCGAACGCCTCCCGACAGGATCACGACCACTGGAAGCGGCAATTTAACCGAAAATCTCCCGAAGATCAAGCGCGCGCGGGCGCCGCGGTCGTCACCTCGACGCGACCGAACCGTTCGAGCGGCCCGCTCACCTGCTCGCCATCCCCCACCACCAATATCACGAGGGAATCGGTCGTCAGATAACGGTCGATCACCTCGGTCACCTCGTCCCGGCTCACCGCCTCGACCCGACTCGCGTAACGGGTCCAGAAGTCGAGCGGAACGCCGAAGGTGACGAGGCGGGCCTGCTTGGCCGTGACCTGGTGGACGGTCTCGAACTGTCGTGGAAGGGAGAGGACGAGCGCGTTCTTGGCCAGCCGCATCTCCTCCTCGGTCGGCGGCTCGGTGCGGAGGCGCTCGACCTCGCCCAGCAGCTCGCCGATCGCGTCCGCCGTCACACCGGTCTCGACGGCGGTCCGGATGATGAACGGCCCCGCCTGGCGCCGGAACTCGAAGCTGCTGCGGGCGCCGTACGTCCACCCCTTGTCCTCGCGCAGATTCATGTTGATCCGAGAGTTGAACAGTCCCCCGAGCACCGAGTTGGCGACCATGATCGCGTACAGGTCGTCAGTGCGAAACGGGGCGCCGATCGATCCCAGCCGGATCTCGGCCTGGGGGCTCCCGGGCCGATCGACCACCAGCGGTCGACCCGGCCGGACCGGGCTGTCTGGCACCGACGGGAGCTCGACGGCCGCGGCACCCGGTTGCCAGTCACCGAAGCGCGCGTCCAGCCCGGCGAGCAGCTTCGGCGGATCCACATCGCCTCCGACGATCAGGGCGGCGTCGCGCGACCTGTAGCACCCGGCGTGAAAGTCGCGCACATCGGCGGCCGTCAGGCTCATGACGCTCTCGTACAGGCCGGCCGATGGACGGCCGTACGGGTGCGGTCCGTAGATGGCGGCGATCAGCTGCCGCTTGGCGACGATGGCGGGCTCGTCTCCATCCCGCTCGATCTCGTCGAGACGCTCCTGGCGGACCCGGTCGGTCTCCGCTTCCGCGAAAGTCGGCTCTCGCACCGCGGTCACCAGGTAGTCGAGCGCGCCCTCCAGCACGTCGTTCAGCAGGTGCATGGAGACGACGGTGACGTCGTAGCTCGCGCTCACCGTGAATGACGCCCCCAGCCGATCGAGCCACTCGGCCATCCGAGGAGCGCTTCTCGGGCCCGCGCCCTCGCTCAGCAGTCGCCCTGTGAGCTCGGCCGCCCCGCACCGTGACGGAGGATCGAGCGCGGCGCCGGCCTCGACAATGAGGCGGATCGAAACTTCGGGGAGCGCGTGGCGGGGGGCGATCCAGACCCGGAGACCGTTGGAAAGCGTGTGGCGCTCGAAGTCGGGCAGGCGCAGGGCGGGCGCGGGTCCGGCGGGGGGCGGTCCGGAACGATCGATCGCCATCAGCCGGCCGTCCCGGCGGCCGTTCTGCCCTCCTCCGCCGGCGTGGCGGCCGGCACCACCGCGACTACCGTGCGCCGCCGGGCGGACAGCACTTCGGCTGCCAGCTCGTGGACCGCTCGCCGCGAGACCGAATCGTAGCGCCCGAACGCTTCGTTCACGTAGGCCGGGTCACCACGCAGGACGGCGGCGTGGGCCAGGGCGTCGGCACGGGGTCCGACGCCGTTCAGCTGCTTCACCATGGCGCGCCGGGTGCGGTTGCGGGCTCCGTCCATCTCCTCCGCCCCGACCCCCCGCTCCACCAGCGCCTCCAGGGTCTCCTGCATGGCCGCCTCCAGTGCCTCGGCGTCCACTCCGGGCCGAGCGGTCGCCACGGCGAACAGCATGCCGGCGTTCTCGGTCGGCCAGGTGAACGCCTCGACCTCGCCGGCGATCCGCCTCTCGTACACCAGCTCGCGCCGCATACGCGAGCTCTTGCCCTCCGACAGGAGCGAGGTGAGCACGTCGGCCGCTTCGAAATGCGGGTCGTTGAAGGAGGGAGAGTGGAACATCATATAAACCCGGGGAACGCCGACCCGGTCGGCGATCGTCTCGCGCCCATCCGCGTGGGCGTCGATTTCCGCCACCTCGACCGGCGCTAGCTCCGGCCCGGAGGGGATCTCTCCAAAGAACCGCTCTACCCGTCGCAGAGCGTCCGCCGAATCGAAGTCGCCGCACAGAACGAGTGCGGCGTTATTCGGGCGGTAATAGGTGCTGAAGAACTCGTGCACATCATCGAGGGTGGCTGCGTCCAGGTCCTCCATGAAGCCGATGGTTGGATGGCGATAGGGATGACCCGGCGGATAGGCGTTACGGATCACCGTCTCGAAGGCGAGTCCGTACGGCCGATTCTCGTACTATTGCCGTCGCTCGTTCTTCACTACCTCTCGCTGGTTGTCCAGCTTTCGTTGGGTGATGCCGGGCGCGAAG